>JAIXTS010000408.1 GCA_027483805.1 Azospirillum sp.
ACGGAGACACAGCTTCGCTCCTTCACCAGCGGACAATTGGCCAGCATGACAACGGAGCAGCAGAACGCGATCACCGCCGCGCTGGCATGATGATGGTGTCGGGCCGGCCCGACAGCCCCGTACCAAGAGCCATTGACCCTGATTCTTGGTATGGGGTTGGTCTGCCACTTGTGGCATCAGAACCAGAAACGCAGGCCCGTGACCAGGGACAGGCTGTCGGGATCTTCGCCATGGGCACGGGCCAGGCTGGCGGTGCCGCCCAGCTTGCGTTCCCAATTGATGCCGAGATAGGGCGCGAACTCCTTCACGATCTCGTACCGCAGGCGCAGGCCCAGGGTGAGGTCGGTGAGCCCACGCCCATTCTCCAGTTCACGCACCCGCTGGGCCGATGCGTTGACTTCCAAGGCGGGCTGGAGGATCAGCTTCTGCGTGATCAGCAACTCATGTTCGGCCTTTAGCCGCGCGAAAACATCCCCGTCCTCGCTGATGAAGGCCTGGGCGTTCACCTCGAAGAAATACGGGGCCACGCCCTTGACGCCGAGAACGCCATAGGTTTTCTGCGGTTGCGGGCGAATGTCATGACGCAGACCAGCCTGCAGATCCCAGAATTCCGACCCCATCCGGCTGTAGAGCAACTGGAACTCCGCCTCCCCCACGCCCTCGCCTGCCATCTTCTCCCCTTCGGTATTGAACCAGATCTTCTCCGTATCACCGCCGTACCAGCCCTGCGCCTCCCATTTCAGAAGGTTGCGCCCGTCCTGCCAGCGGTTTTCCAGGTGATCGACCTTGAAGGTGCCGATCAGGGGCAGGTGGTCATGGTTGGACATCTGGGCATGGTCTTCCGTGGCCCCGGCGCCAGCGGTTGCCAGCACAAGGAATACGGCCAGCACCGATTGCTTGACGATCGCCTTCATCATTCGCCCCTCAAAGACTTGCGGTCTTCGGCGATACGATGAAACGCGTCATCATGCCGGAAGCCATGTGGTAGAGCAGGTGGCAATGGAAGGGCCATTCGCCCGGTTCGTCGGCGGTCAGCTGCACGGATTTCGATTTGCCGGGCGGCACCAGAACTACATGCTTTCGGGGCATGCGGTCCGTCTGACCATTCTCCAGTTCCATGAACATGCCGTGCAGGTGCATCGGATGCGCCATCATGGTCGTATTCACGAACCGGATACGGACCCGGTCGCCATGATTGACGCGGATCGGCTCCCCCTGGTCGAACTTGCGGCCGTTCAGGGTCCAGATATAGCGGGACATCATGCCCGTCAGCTGTACCTCGATCTCCTGCGTCGGTTCGCGCAGGTCCTTGGCTTTGGTCAGGGATTTCAGATCGTCGTAGGACAGTGCCCTGGTGCCGGCGGGGGTGGCGGCATCCGCCCAGCCCAAGGGTTTGCCCTGGCTGGCCGCCGCCATGTCGCCATGGTTCATGCCCGCAGCGCCCATGTCGGCATGGGCGCTGTGATCCATGCCCGGCATCGCACCGTGCCCCATGGCCGCATGATCCATGCTGGCATGCGCCATGCCCATATCTTCCATGGTCAGGATGGTGCGCGGACGCAGCTCCGGGATCGGACCTTGCATGCCGTCCGCCACCGCCAGCGTGGCACGGGCATAAAAACTGCGGTCGATCGGTTCTGCCAGAAAGGTGAAGGGCTGGTCCCCCTCCGGCATGACGATGACATCGTAGGTCTCCCCCACGCCAAATCGGAATTCATCCACCTTGAGCGGCATGACATTCTGCCCGTCGGCGGCCACGACGGTCATGGGCAGGCCAGGGATCCGCACATCGAAGATCGACATGGCGGACCCGTTGATGATGCGCAGACGGACCCGTTCCCCGGGCTTGTACAGGGCCGTCCAATTGTCCTTCGGGCCCTTGCCGTTGACCAGGAACTGGTAGCCCGTCACATCGGCCAGATCGGTGGCGTCCATGCGCATGTCGCCCCAATCCAGCCGGTCGTCGACCGTGGCCTTCCAACCATCCCGTTCTGCATCGTTGAAGAAGTCGGAAAGGGTGCGCTTGCCACGGTTATAATAGCCCTCGCTGACCTTCAGATTTCGCAGCACCGTGGCCGGTTTCTGCGCCGTGTGGTCGGACAGGAAAACGACATAGTCGCGGTCGGCACGGACCGGTTCGCGGCCGGCGGGATCGATGATGATGGCGCCATACATGCCCTCCTGTTCCTGGGCGGCGGAATGGCTGTGATACCAGTAGGTGCCCGCCTGTCGCAGCCGGAACCGGTAGGTATAGGTCTGGCCGGGCCGGATCGGTTCGAACCCGTTGAAACCGGGCGACCCATCCATGACGCCTTCCAGCAACAGCCCGTGCCAGTGGATGGAGGTTGGTTCGTCCAGGCGGTTGGTCACCTGGATCACCACCTCCTGCCCCTCACGCCAGCGCAGCGTGGGGGCCGGAACGGACCCCCCGATGCTGATGGCGCGGGTGGTGACCCCGTCCACGGTGATACGGGTCCGTTCCACTGCCAGTTCCAGGACCTGATCGGCGCCGGCGAAGCTGCGGCGACCGGGAAATATGCTGACCACGCCGGCCAGACCGGTCGCCCCCGCCAGACGCAGGGCATCGCGGCGGGACAGACCGCCATTTCTGCTAGCCATCTCCGCCCCCCTTACTTGGCAACACTGATCTTGCCGACCATGCCCGCCTCATAATGGCCGGGCACATTGCAGGCGAACTCCAGCATCGCGGCATCGCCAAATGTCCAGACCAATTCACCGGTCTGGCCCGGCTCGATCAGGATGCTGTTGGCATCCTTATGGTCCATATGACCCATACCCATGGCCGAATGGTCCATGCCGGCCATCTCCTTGTTGATGCCGGTGGCGGTCAGCATGCCGTGATCGACCATCATCGCCATCATCTTCTGGTGCTCGGCATGGCTGGCAGGCGTACCGATATTGAATTCGTGCAGGAATTCACCCTTGTTCACGATGACGAAACGGACGGTTTCGCCCGCCTTCACCGCGAGTTTTTCCAGACCGAAGAACGTGTCGCCAAGCTCGATCTGGACAGTGCGGGTGGTGGCCGTCGCCTTGCCCGGGTGGCCGACCGCCGCGGCGGTAGGGGCGGCACCATGCCCGTGCTGGGCATGGTCCGTCTGCGCCTGGACATGACCGGGCAGCAGGGCCAGGCCGAAACCGGCGACCAGGGCGGCGCGCAGGGTTTTATGAACGGTGCGGGTCATGATTTCATATCCTATGCGGCGGCTACCGTGACCAGGCACGGTGCCAGGGCCGATGCACGGCCGATGCGGACGAGGGAGCGCAGCCGATGAAAGGCCGGCGCCAGTCACATAAACGGCAATTTCAGAAGAGCTGCCGGCCGCCCGCTCAGCCAATGCGAGCGGATGCGACGGGACAGCCCAGGGTCAGGCAACCGATCGGGGTGGTCGGCGCAGGGGGGAGACGGACCGGCCGGCCATGCCATCATCAGCGGGGGGCAGCACCTGCACCGTCGCCCAGCCCGCCTGACTGAACCCGAACAGGGGCGCCGGCAGTACCGTCAGCATGCCGCAGGCAAACAGACAGCAACTGGGCATTGTCTGCTGCTTGGGTGAGGTGTGGTCGGGGCTGTCATGACCCGCATGGTGGTGGGCCGCATGCATGTCGGACTGATCATCCATCATGTCCATCATGGGCGCATCAGCAGCCTGTGCCGCCATCGCCATATGCGCGCCATGACCGCCCAGCCCACCAAAACCGATGAGCAGGCCAATCAGCAGTGCCGCAAGGGAACGTGCGATGGACATGGGATTTTGCAAAGCCACGCAAGGGGTCTTGCGCCAAGTATATGGCATCGGCGCCACCCGCCGCAAGGCCGCCGGACGTGGCCTATCATCGATCAGGCCGGGCAGCCAATCACCCAGGGCGGTGCAAAGGTCGATGCGCACCCCAGTCCGGACCGGCTGCAGGCCACTGCCGCCTGACGGATGGGTTGACCCAAGCATAATGGGCATGGCTGCCCCATTGCCCCCTGTCTTGCTTATAGTAAGCATGCTTATAATATGCATGGCATGAGCACGAACGAACCCACCTTGAGTTTCGGCGCGATGCTGATGGACACGTCCCGTCTGCTGCGCAAACGCTTCGACCAGCGTTTGCGCTTCACGGGCAGCACCCGCGCGCAATGGTATGCCATCTTCAAAATCTCCAAGGCGGAGGGCATGAAGCAGGCGGAACTGGCCGAGGCGCTGGAAGTGGAGCCGATCACCCTGACCCGTCTTCTGGACCGGATGGAAGAAGGCGGGTGGGTGATAAGGCAACCCGACCCCAATGACCGGCGTGCCCGGCTGCTGTACCTGACCGACAAGGCGCGCGAAGCCTTGGCCCCGCTGCGGCTGCTGGCCGACGACATCTATGAGGAGGCGCTGGCCAGCCTGGACAAGGCGGAGCGCGCGCAGTTGATGCACCTGCTGGCGCGGGTGCGGACCAATCTTTCCAAGGGTGACGATCATGAATGATACGGCCAAGCGCACCATGCCCGTCTGGCGCCGTCTGACGCTGGGTCTGGCGTTGCCCGTCATACTGGCCGGCGCCGGTACCTACATGTGGGTCACTGGCGGGCGCTATGTCAGCACCGACAATGCCTATGTGAAGCAGGACAAGGTCGCCGTCGCACCAGAGGTGCAGGGTCTGGTGACCGCCGTGCATGTGGCCGAGAATGCCCCTGTGAAGGCCGGCGACGTGCTGTTCGAAATCGATGCGCAGCCCTACCGGATCGCCCTGGCCCAGGCCGAGGCCGCGCTGGCCACCGCGAGGCTGAATGTGCAGCGCATGCGCGCCGACCTGTCGCAGACGCGGGCGGAACTGGCGGAGGCCGAACAGGAACTGGAGTTCCGGCAGCGCGATCATGACCGCCAGGCCAAGCTGGCCCAGAACGGTTATGCTGCGCAATCCAAGCTGGATGAATCCCGTAACGAGTTGCGCGCCGCCGAACAGGGTGTGGCCAAGACCCGCCAGGGTGTGGCCGCCGCCCTGGCCAACCTGGGGGGTGACGCCGCCATCGTGACGGACAGCCACCCGAGCGTCATGCAGGCGCTGGCCGCCCGTGACCGCGCGGCCTTGGATCTGGACCGCACCATCGTGCGCGCGCCCGCTGATGGCGTGGCCAGCCAGACCGACCGGCTGCGCGTGGGGCAATTCGCCCTGCCTGGCCTTACCATGATGAGCCTGGTGGAAACCCAGGCCACCTATGTCGAAGCCAATGTCAAGGAAACGGACCTGACCAACATGCGGCCGGGCCAGGGGGCGACGATTGAGCTGGACGCCTATCCGGGTCGGACCCTGACAGCCAAGGTGGCCAGCATCGGCGCGGGGACCGGCTCGGAATTTTCCATCCTGCCGGCCCAGAACGCCACCGGCAATTGGGTGAAAGTGGTGCAACGCGTGCCTGTACGCCTTGAACTGGCGCCGGGTGAAAAGGTGCCGCTGCGTGCTGGCCTGTCGGCCAATGTCGAGATCGACACGGGCCACAGCCGTGGGCTTCCCGGGTTCGCCATTGTCCAGGCGGCGGGGCGATAAGCGGGAGAGCCGCCATGAGTGCCACGACCAAACCGCTCAAACAGGGCCCGCTGACGGTCGCCATCATGCTGGCGACCGTCATGCAGGTGCTGGACACCACCATCGCCAATGTCGCCCTGCCCAGCATGCAGGGCAGCCTGGGCGCGGCGCAGGACAGCATCACGTGGGTGCTCACATCCTACATTGTGGCCTCCGCCATCATGACGCCGATGACCGGCTGGCTGGCCGACCGGGTGGGTCTGAAGCAGCTGTTTTTGGTGTCGGTGGTTGGGTTCACCCTCACCTCCATGCTGTGCGGCACGGCGGGCAGCCTGACGGAAATGGTCATCTGGCGTCTGGCCCAAGGTGTGTTCGGTGCCTCCCTGGTGCCACTGTCACAGACGGTGCTGCTGAACATCAACCCGCCCGAACGCCATGGTCAGGCCATGGCGTTGTGGGGTGCAGGCGTCATGGTCGGCCCCGTCATCGGTCCCACCCTGGGCGGCTGGCTGACGGAAAGCCTGAACTGGCGTTGGGTCTTCTATATCAATGTGCCGGTGGGCATCATCGCCTTCCTGGGCATCCTGGCCTGGCTGCCCAAGGCTGAGAAGCGGGCACGCGGGTTCGACTTTATCGGCTTTGCCCTGCTGTCCATCGGCGTCGGCGCCCTGCAACTGATGCTGGACCGGGGGGAACAGCTGGACTGGTTCGCCGCCACGGAAATCTGGATCGAACTGGGCATCGCGCTCTGCGCCTTCTGGGGCTTCGGCGTGCACATGCTGACGGCAGAGCGGCCTTTCCTGCCGCCGCATCTGCTGCGCAACCGCAACCTGCTGACGGGACTGGTCTTCATTTTCATCGTTGGCATCGTGGTCCTGGCCGCCATGGCCCTGCTGCCGCCTATGCTGCAACGGCTGATGGGGTATCCCACCATCACCACGGGCATGGTGATGGCCCCGCGTGGCATCGGCGTCATGATGTCGATGCTGGTGGTCGGGCGGCTGATGCGGTTTGTCGACCCAAGGCTGCTGATCTTCACCGGCCTGTGCGTTACCGGCTGGTCGCTGCACATGATGACGGGCTTCACCATTGTCATGGACAGCTTCCCCATCATCCTGTCCGGCATCATCCAGGGATTGGGCATCGGCATGGTGTTCGTGCCCCTGTCCACAATGGCCTTCGCCACGCTGGCTCCCGCCGACCGGGCCGATGCCGCCGGCCTGTTCAGCCTGGTCCGCAACCTGGGGAACAGCCTTGGCGTGTCTGCCGTCACCGCAGCGCTGGCCCATTTCACCCAGGTCAACCATGCCGAACTGGGTGCCCATATCAGCCCGTTCAACCCCAATACCGAGGGGCCGATCACCATGGCGGGCCAAGCCACGCCCCCATTGCTGGCCACCGCCGATCTGATGGTCAACCAGCAGGCCGCGATGATCGCCTATATCAATGATTTCAAGCTGATGATGGTGGTGACGCTGGCGGCGATCCCGCTGCTTCTGCTGCTGCGCAAGCCAAAGACAGCCGCCCCGGCCGACAAGCATGCCGCCATCATGGAATGACGGCTAGGCATGCGCAGCACTTTCCATTCGCACACAGGTTGCACTACTCTGGTCCCATCTGAAGAGGTGACGGGATGAGCGACGCGATCCGGCAAATCAGGGCACGCGCCCGGCGCAAGGCCGCGGGGCTTGTGCGGCTTGAATTCTGGGTACCGGCCGGGCAACGGGATGCGGTGCGCGACGCCGTTGCCGCCGTGCTGGCCACGGATGGCGAGCCGATGGCTACAAACGTGCCACCCCCGGCAAGCGATACCAATCAGGGCGACAATGCCCCCGTGGTGCAGCGCCGCCAGCGTCTGATGACCGACATTGACGGTCTGCTGGATTGATACCCATCCGCCCTGACACTGACCGATGAGACGCGTCAGGGCGACCCTCTGCGCCGGGCGGCAGCCTCCATGCCCTTGGCTTGGCAGCGAGGGCGGGACGCGGACCGGATCAATGGTTGGCCTTGTTGCCAAAAGATAGCTTGTCCAGCCAGCCCATCAGCACGGCCGACACGACAAAGGTGAGATGGATGATGACCAGCCACATCAGCTTGTCATTGGTGACCTTGTCGGCGTCCATGAAGCTTTTCAGCAGGTGGATGGAGGAGATGGCGACGATGGAAGCCGCAACCTTGACCTTCAAGGTGCCGCTGTCCAGCTTGCCCAGCCAGGACAGCTTCTCGTCATCGTCCTCCAGTTCAATGCGGGAGAC
>JAIXTS010000117.1 GCA_027483805.1 Azospirillum sp.
CCGGCGCGGGCGTCGTTCAATCGGAGGAAAGCATGGCTGTCAAAGTTGCGATCAACGGGTTCGGGCGTATCGGCCGTCTGGTTCTGCGCGCGCTCATCGAAAGCGGCCGCAAGGATATCGAGGTTGTCGCCATCAACGACCTGGCCGACGCCAATTCCAACGCCCACCTGCTGAAATATGACAGCGTCCATGGCCGCTTCCCCGGCACGGTCGAGGTTGTCGACGGCAATCTGGTCGTCAATGGCCACACCATCCGCTCCGTCCAGCAGCGCGACCCGGCCCAGCTGCCCTGGGGTGATCTGGGCGTTGATATCGCCCTGGAATGCTCCGGCATCTTCACCTCGCGCGAGGCCGCATCCAAGCACCTGACCGCCGGCGCCAAGAAGGTCCTGATCTCCGCCCCCGCCACCGACGAAGACCTGACGGTCGTCTATGGCGTGAACCATCAGAAGCTGACGGCCGAGCACAAGATCGTGTCGAACGCTTCCTGCACCACCAACTGCCTGGCCCCGGTCGCCTATGTGCTGAATAACGGCATCGGCATTGCCCATGGCTTCATGACCACCATCCACAGCTATACCGGCGACCAGAACACCGTGGACACTTTCCACAAGGATCTGCACCGCGCCCGTGCCGCCGCCTTGAACATCATCCCGACCTCGACCGGTGCGGCCAAGGCCGTGGGCAAGGTGCTGCCGGAGCTGAAGGGCAAGCTGGACGGCACCTCGCTCCGCGTGCCGACGCCCAACGTCTCGGTCGTCGATTTCAAGTTCGTGGCCAAGCGCAACACCACGGTGGAAGAGGTCAACCAGTTGATCAAGGACGCCGCCGCCTCGGGCCCGCTGAAGGGCATCCTGGGTGCCTATGCCGAGCCGCTGGTCTCTACCGACTTCAACCATGACAGCCATAGCTCGATCTTCGCCCTGAATGAGACGAAGGTCATGGAAGGCAACTTCGTGCGTATCCTGACCTGGTACGACAATGAATGGGGCTTCTCCAACCGTATGGGCGACACCGTCATCGCCATGGCGAACGCGGGCTGATTTCCCGACTGGTCTTTGCCGGCGATCAAGCTATCCTGATCGCTGGCCGGATCGACAACAGGGGCGCCGTTCCGGCGGGAGCGGCGCCCCTGGCTTTTTCGAAACCCAACCACAAGAAAGGGCGGATGGATATGACCCCCAATGAGATCGCGCGGCTTCAGACCTATCTGCGCAAGAATTTCGGCAACGACAAGATCACCGTGAACCCGCCGGCCAAGAAGGGCCAGCCGGTCGAAGTGACCATCGGGGAGGAGTTCATCGGCACCCTCTATCGCGATGAGGATGATGGCGACGTCTCCTACGCCTTCAACATGACCATCCTGTCCGAAGACCTGCCGAACATCGCCCCGGCGAAGAAGTAAGGTCGGGTGAGCGGGGGCGGATTTGACCGCCCCCACCTCTTCTTACATCACCCCCAAATCCCTGGCCGTGAGGTCCAGCGCCAGCTTCGCCAGCCGCGCCACCTCATCCGCCTCCCCCTTGGTCATGGTCAGGGCGGGGGCGTAGACCAGGCTGTCGCGGATGCCGCGCATGATCAGATTGTTGTTGAAACAATGATCACGCGCCATCAGGCCGACCTTGCCGCCGCCGGGGAACCGTTCCCGCGTGCGCCGGTCCTGCACGATCTCAATAGCGCCGATCATGCCTTCGGAGCGGATTTCACCCACGATGGGGTGATTATCCAGCGCATTCTCCAGCCTCTCCCGCAGATAGGGCCCGATCTCCGTCCGCGCGCGGTCGACCAGCCCTTCGCGTTCGATCACTTCCAGATTGGCCAGGGCCACCGCACAGGCCACGGGGTGACCGGAATAGGTGAAGCCGTGGTAGAATTCGCCCCCCTCATTGATCAGGGTCTCCGCCACCCTGTCACCCACCATAACGGCGGAAAGCGGCACATAGCCTGACGTAATGCCCTTGGCCAGCGTCATAAAATCCGGTCGGATGCCGTAACGCTGGGACCCGAACCAATGGCCCAGCCGGCCAAAGCCGCAGATCACCTCATCCGCGATCAGCAATATGTCATGCTCCCGGCAGATGCGGTTGATCTCCGGCCAGTAGCTGTCGGGCGGGATGATCACCCCGCCGGCGCCCTGCACCGGTTCCCCGATAAAGGCGGCGACGTTTTCGGGGCCGATGGCAAGGATCTTCTCCTCCACCGCGCGGGCCGCCAGCCGGCCGAACGCCTCCGCACTCATCTCCCCTTGGCCCTCAAACGGGTAGGGCGCCATGACATGGGCGAATCCGGGCAGCGGCAGGCCGCCCTGTTCATGCATCACCTTCATGCCGTTCAGCGAGGTCGCGGCCATGGTGGTGCCGTGATAGCCATGGTCGCGCCCGATAAAGACCTGCTTTTCCGGCTTGCCCTTCAAGGCCCAGTAATGCCGGGCCATGCGCACGATGGTGTCATTGGCCTCCGACCCGGAATTGGCGAAGAAGGCGCGGGACAGGCCCGGCGGCGTCAGTTCCGCCAGCTTGGCCGCCAGCCGTACCGTCGGCTCCGTCGTCGTCTTGAAGAAGCCGTGATAGAAGCTGAGATCGGTCAGTTGCCGATAGGCGGCATCGGCCAGTTCCCGGCGGCCATACCCGACATTGACACACCACAGCCCGGCCATGGCATCCAGGATGCGCGCCCCGCTGCTGTCGGTCAGCCACACCCCTTCGGCATGGGTGATGATACGGGGACCGCCCAGGGCAGCCAATTCCAGATGGTCGGTGAAGGGATGCCAGTGATGGGCACCCGACAGGCGCTTCAACGTGTCAGTATCGATAGCGGACATGGGTCCAACTCCCCAGGATCGAGAGGCTGATGACGGGCGGACAG
>JAIXTS010000237.1 GCA_027483805.1 Azospirillum sp.
GAACGCCCGGATCAGGTCCGGGCTTTTGCGTCCCGGGGCCTCTTCCACGCCCGATGAGACATCGACGGCCAAGGCACCCGTGGCCCGGATGGCATCGGCGACATTGGCCGGGTCCAGCCCGCCGGACAGCATCCAGGGTTTGGACCAGACGCGGCCCGTCAGCAGGGACCAGTCGAACGCCACCCCATTGCCACCGGGCAGAATAGCCCCCTTGGGCGGCTTGGCATCGAACAGCAGCAGATCGGCCACCGGCTCATAGGCCTTGGCGGCATCCAGATCGGCGGCGTCACCGATCTTCAGCGCCTTCATGACGGGTAGGTTGAAACGGGCCCGGATTTCGGCCACCCGTTCCGGCGTCTCGCCCCCGTGAAGCTGGATCAGGTCCAGCGGCACCTGACCCGTGACATCGTCCAGCAGCTCATCGCCGGGATCGACGAACAGACCCACGACGCGGGTGCCCGTGCCCACCATGCGCGACAGTTCGGCGGCGGTGGCGATGGAGACATTGCGTGGCGATTTCGCGAAAAACACCAGCCCGACCCAGCGCGCCCCGGCATCCAGGGCCGCCTGCATCGTCTCCGGCGTGCTGATCCCGCAGATCTTGGCCTTCACCGCACTCATGCGCCCAGCTCCTCGGCAATGCGGCGCGCGGCGGCGGCAGGGTCGGCATCGGCCGTGATGGGCCGGCCGATGACCAGATGGTCGGCGCCGGCGGCTACCGCATCGCGCGGGCCCATCACCCGCTTCTGGTCATTGGCGGCGGCCCAGGTCGGGCGGATGCCGGGTACCATCAGGGTGAAATCGGCCGGCAGGTCGCGGCGCAGCAGGGCCACCTCTGCCGGGGAACAGACAATGCCGTCGGCCCCGTTGACCTGGGCCAACTGCGCCAGACGCCGCACTTGGGTCGCGGCGGGCACGGCCTGGCCCACGGCGCTCAGGTCCTCGTCCGACAGGCTGGTCAGCACGGTGACGGCCAGGATATGCATGCGCGGCAAGGCCAGGCGCTCCGCCTCCTCCCGCGCGGCATCCGCCGCCGCACGGATCATGGCGGGCCCACCACCGGCATGGATGGTCAGGAAGCGGGGCGCCAGCGGGGCCACGGACCGCACGGCACCGGCGACCGTATTGGGAATGTCATGCAGCTTCAGATCCAGGAACAGGGGCAGATCGCCCGCCGCGATGACATCGCGAATGCCGGCGGGCCCCTGCGCCATGAAAAATTCCAGCCCCAGCTTCACGCCGCCGACCAAACCAGAGACCTGGGCCGCCATGGCCTTCGCGCCGTCAATCTCCGGCATGTCCAGGGCGACGAAAACGCGGTCGGTGGGGCGCATGGTTCAGGGCTCCGTGATTGATGTCCGGCTGCTGGTTTAACGCGGATCAGCGCCACCGCGAAGGGAAGATGCGGCAGCCCTTCCATGCCGGGCGCTGCCGCCTTCCGAATTGGTAAGCACCGCGCTTGACCCATGGTGGGCCGGGACCCCAAGATGATCGCCTTGATCGAAGACCTGGAGTGACACCATGCCCCTGCCGCCCCCGGACGCCGCGCGGGAGCCGATCCATACCCGTCAGGTCACCTGCAACGGCTATCGCCGGGCCGATGGGCTGTGGGATATCGAAGGTCACATCACCGACCGTAAATCCTATGATTTCCTGCGCGATGGCCGGACCGTGGTGGCGGGCGACCCGATCCATGAAATGTGGATACGCCTGACGCTGGACAACCGTTTGACCGTGAAGGCGGTGGCGGCGGTGACGGATGCCGCCCCCTACCGGATGTGCCCCTCCATCACGGATCATTTCCAGCGGCTGGTGGGCCTGTCGATCGCCAGCGGCTGGACCGCCGCTGTCAAGGAACGGCTGGGCGGGGTGGAGGGCTGCACCCATCTGGTTGAACTGCTGGGCCCTGTGGCCACAACGGCGTTTCAGACCATCGCCCCCTATCTGGAAGACCAGGACAAGAAGGCCCGCGCCGCCATGGTGGAACGCGGCGAGACCCCGCCGCCCCGCCGCCGCCCGCCCGTGCTGGACACCTGCCATGTCTGGGCGTCGGATGGCGAGGTCGTGGCCCGTGAATGGCCGGAATTTGCGGTGAAACGGGCCGAATAGCCTGTCCGGCCGCGGCTGCCGGGTCAAAGCTGCTGCGGCACCGTCAGGCCCCGGTCCCGTGCCGCGCGGGCAAAGCTGTCCCAGGCGCGGTCGGCCACACCTTCGGCCCAGGCCTGGCCCAGCGACATGCTTTGCTGGATGATGGTGGGCGACAGCGCCACCAGCTTTTTCCCCGCCGGTGACCGATAAAAACCGATCATCTGATCCAGTTCGGCCAGGGTGAAATGGGCAGCGTAAAGGCCGGTGATGCCGCGGGTCAGGTCCGGCAGGGCGGCGCGTGCCTTGGGCAGGAAATGGTCGCGCACCAGGGACGTCACCTCCGCCTCCCGTCCCGGATTTTCATGTGCCATCAGTTCCTCTGCCCGCCGCGTGACGGCCAGCAATGTCTGGTCCGCCAGGGCCTGGCTGCCCGAAAGTTCCATCAGGATGCGGGCCTTCTCCAGGCGCTGGCCTTCATCCCCCTTGGCCGTGGCCGGCAGGGCGGGCAAGGTCAGCAGCGACAGCAGCAGGCACAGGACAGGGGCAATGGGGCGCACGGGTGGCGGACCTTGGCATCGGTGACGGACATCGCACCCTAACCTCTACCGCTCAAACCGTCAGCACCGAACCGACCGACAGGTCGTAGCGTCCCTTGTGCTGGCGCAGCCGGTCGAAATCGATGCGTGTCCAGCCATTATCGCCGAACCGCGCCAGATAGGCACCGACCTGTTCCGGGCGCAGCGGCGCCAGCGCCAGGGCATGTTCCGTACCACCGGCGCTGGCGAAATCCTGGCCATCGTTCAGGTCCCGCAGCATGGCCAGGGCCCAGGCGCCCAGCAGAAAATGCCCGCCCATGGACAGGACCATGCGGCCGGCCGCCACTTCGCGCAGTGCGTCTTCCTGCCAGTTTAGGCCGATCACCGATACATCGCGCCCCGGCACCATCCCCAGGGCACCCAACGCATCCAGGGCGCCCAGCGCCATGTCGTCGCTGGCGCACCAGATGCCGCGTGTCTGCGGCTGCCGGCGCAGCAGCGAGAGGGTCCTCTCCCGCGCTTCCACCCGGTTCCAGTTCACGGCGACAAAGTCCAGCAGATGCGCGCCGCCATCACCCGCCAGCACCTGATGCAGCCCATCGGTGCGCTCCTGTCCCGCCGGGGTGGCGGCCAGCCCGCCCAGTGCCAGCAGGGGAACGGGGCTTTGTGCCCCGTGCCGGCGCCGGCAATCGGCCAGAAGGGCCCTGGCCATGAAGGCCCCGGCCCCGGCATTGTCGGCCACCAGACTGCCCAGGAACAGGGGCGACCGTTCGCGCGGCCGGCCCAGCCGGGCCGTGTCCTCGGCCGACGGGCCGCTGAACACCAGCATGGACGGCACCCCCGCGGCCTGTGCGGCACTCATCAAGGGTATTGCCGTGCGAAGTTCGTTCACGATCAGCATGTAATCGGGTTTGCGCGCCAGGATTTCGTGCCCGGCGGCAATGATCTGGTGCCGGTCCCGTTCCCCGTGCAGGGTCAGCAGGTCGATATCGAAATGCTGGGCGGCGGCCACCATCGCCTGCTGCGCCATCTGCCAGAACCGGTCGCTGGTCCGGCCTGGATTGACAAAGCCCACACGCAGCCGCGCCGGCCCCGCCACCACACGGGGCAGCGGGGCCAGCCCCGTCAGGGCGGCAGCCAACAGCAGACGACGTGACAGGCGAACGGTCACGGATGGTACATCCCGAAGGGTGTGCGATTGCACCAGATCATAACCTATCTGGTGCCGCTGCACACGGGTGAATGTTACCTGCCGAATCGGATATTGCGGGCCCGGCTATTGATCATCAGAGCGGATAAAATCCGTCGACAGGGGGGCTGGAGCGTATTTCCGCTGACTGGAAACAGCTCCAATGACCGTCCGGCACACCTGTCCTGACCCGGTCACGCGCTGGCCGTGCTTGTCAGTGGATGGTGCTGCCATTGCTGGCGCCGGTCCGGCTCTGTGCCTGATATTTGTCCATGGCGCGGGTCATCATGTCGGCGATCAGTTCCTTGGGCAGGGGCGTGGCCCCGCCCGGCGGCCAGGCGGCAGGTTCCTGCTGCGTCGGGCTGGTGGCCGGTATCGTGGTGGCGGGGGCCGGAACCACGGGGGCTGCATTGACGCTGGACGGTGCGGCGATGGTGGCCTGCGGCGGCACCGCGCGGGGGGCCGTGGCGGCACGGGTCGGCACGGCGGCGTCCGGCATGTTGGCGCCGGCTGCCCGTACCATCTGGTTGGCGCGTGAGGCGACGACCGGCTTCACCCCCATCGACCCGCTGGAAATGGCAGCAGCGCGATATTCGGCCAGACCCTTGCCACCATTGGGCGATTTCATGCGCTGCTGGTCCTGCTCCATGGCAGCCAGCAGGTTGTCGCCGGCCCCGGCGGCGCCGGGGGCGGGCAGGCTGGCCACGATGGCGGCCTGCCCCATGCCGCGCGCGGCGGTCAGGGCGGCGGACGCGCCGGGCGTGGTTTCCAGATCCTTCAGTTGCTGGGCATTGGCGATGCCGCCGGCGGCGGGTGTCCTGGCGCTGATGGAAGTCGCGGTCGCGGCCATGCTGGGGGCGGCCATGGTCGGGGCGGCAGCAACGGGCTTCGGGGCGGCAGGGATTGCAGCGACGGGGGCGGCACCCGGCAAAGTCTGCCCACCGCCCATCAGGCTTTCCAGCAGCGCCGCCTGTCCGGCGGACAGATCCACCGGCTGACCCTGGCCGGCCATGACCGGTGCGGCGGCGGCCGGGGCCGGTGCGTCGGCCGCGTCGGCCGTGCGTACCGGCCGGGGGGCGGTGACGGTGAACGGATCATCGGTGGCCGGGGGCGCGGGGCTGTCCTGTTCCAGGCCCAGCGTGCTGGCCACATGGTCCATCGCGTCCTTGCCGGTTTCTTTCTGCAAGATGGCATCGGCGCTGGCCACGGCCATGCCGATGGGGCCGAAAAACAGGGCGGCACCGGCCACCTTGGCCGGGGTGCGGATCGTGTCGCCGCTGATGGCCTGATAGATCTTGTTGACGCCGGGGATATGTTGCAGCGGGTTCACCACATCCAGCACGTCCCAGAAGGACATGCCCTCGCCCTTATCGGTCTTGTCGCCCGCCTCGGCCTTGGCATTCTCCGTGCCCGACGACTTGTCCAGCGCTGCCGTATGGTGCAGCTGCTGGGTCGTGGTGCGGACATGGTCCATATGGATGGCGCTTGGCGGCATGGCGTTCCTCCCGGTTCGGGAAGATCAATGCAGGCCGCGTGCCAAGTGCCGTCGGCGTTTTTTGCCGGGTGCCGGCACAGGGCGTCAGAACAGGTGGCCCGACTTTTCCGCCTTGGTGCGCAGATAGGCCTCATTATGGCCATTGGCGGGGAAGATGTGGGGGACACGTTCCACCACCGCCACGCCCGATGCGGCCAACTGGACCATCTTGTCGGGATTGTTGGTCAGCAGCCGCACCTGGGCATAGCCCAACTGGCGCAGCATGCTGGCCGCCGGCAGATAGACACGTTCATCGGCATCAAAACCCAGGACCGTATTGGCATCCACCGTGTCCAGCCCGCCATCTTGCAGCCGATAGGCCCGCAGCTTGTTCATCAGGCCGATGCCGCGCCCTTCCTGGGCCAGATACAGCACGATGCCGGCGCCGGCCGCCGCGATCTCCTTGATAGCGCCGCGCAGTTGCGGCCCGCAATCACAGCGAAGGCTGCCCAGCAGGTCACCGGTGAAACATTCTGAATGCAGCCGTGCCAGCACGGGCTGTCCCGGCGGCGGATCACCGACAATGATGGCCAGATGCTCCGGCCCGCCATCACTGGGCCGGAAGGCCACGATGCGGGTGCGCTCTGCATCTTCCAGCGGCACCGATGCTTCCGCCACGCGGGCCAGGCTGCGGGCGGATCGGCGGCGATAGTCAACGATATCGGCGGCGCGCACGCACAGAAGGTCGTGGCGGCGGGCAAAGCCGCCCCCATCCACCAGACCGCCGCGGGCCGGCGGCAGCGGCGCCACGATGGCGGCGGGCAGCAGGCGGGCGATCTTGGCCAGGATGGTGGCTGCCCCTTCCGCGCCACCGGGCAGGGCGGTGGCGCCCGTCCCCTGTCCGGCCCGGGCGGGGCGGGTGGGGTCGGACAGGTCGCGGACCAGATCGGCGGTCAGGCCCGCAGGCGGGGCGATGCGCACGGGCCGGTCGCTGGGCACTTCCAGGCCCAGGGCCCGACCACGCTGCCCGGTCACCACCAGGGCGGGCGCACTGCCGGCCAGCTGTGCCAGATGGTTCAGGGCCTGGGTGGTGACGGCTTCGGCGGCAAGCGCCAGAAGGGCGCTGCCATCCGCGGCCGTGATCACCACCGCCTCTCCCCGCCGAAGGTCGGACAGGGCACGGTCCACCGCGCGCTGGGCCGCAGGGTCCGGCGGGGTGGCGTGATCGGCAGAGGCGTATTCCAGAACCATGCTATCCATTATTCGTTCCACCGGCGTCGCTGCGGTGGCTGATCAGCCAAACCGTATCGGCGCAGAAAGAGAAAAGCAAAAGCCCAAGGGCTGCGCCCA
>JAIXTS010000532.1 GCA_027483805.1 Azospirillum sp.
CGAATTCGCCACCACCAGCCCCGAGCCCGATCCGTCCGAACTGTGGACGGACGTTCTGGTCGAAGCCTGATCAGGCCGCAGCGGAGGATTTGAGAGATGGTACAGGTTCTGATGCCGGCCCTGTCGCCGACCATGACGGAAGGCAAGCTGGCCAAATGGCTGAAAAAGGTGGGCGACACCGTGAAGAGCGGTGAGGTCCTGGCCGAGATTGAGACCGACAAGGCCACCATGGAAGTGGAAGCGGTCGATGAGGGTACGCTGACCGAGATTCTGGTGCCCGAGGGGACCGAGAATGTGGCCGTGAACACCCCCATCGCCAGCATCCGTGGCGAAGACGAAGCCGCCGCCCCGGCGGCCGCTGCCCCGGCCACGGTGGCCGCAGCGCCGGCACCCGTCGCCGCTGCCGCCGCCCCGGTGACCGCGGCTCCCGCCCCGAAGGCAGTGCCCGCCGCGTCGGATGAGGATAAGTGGTACGCGTCCACGCAGACCCTGACGGTGCGCGAGGCCCTGCGTGAGGGTATGGCCGCCGAAATGCGCCGCGATGAGAGCGTGTTCCTGATGGGTGAGGAGGTTGCCGAATACCAGGGCGCCTACAAAATCTCCCAGGGCCTGCTCCAGGAATTCGGCGACAAGCGCGTCATCGACACGCCCATCACCGAACATGGCTTTGCCGGTCTGGCGGTCGGTGCGGCCTTTGGTGGCTTGCGCCCGATCGTGGAGTTCATGACCATGAACTTCTCGATGCAGGCCATCGACCACATCATCAATTCGGCCGCCAAGACGCTGTATATGTCCGGCGGTCAGATGGGCTGCCCCATTGTGTTCCGCGGCCCCAACGGTGCCGCCGCCCGCGTGGGTGCGCAGCACAGCCAGTGCTATGCCTCCTGGTACGCGCATGTGCCGGGCCTGAAGGTTCTGGCGCCCTACAGCGCCGCTGATGCCAAGGGCCTGATGCGCGCCGCCATCCGTGACCCGAACCCGGTCGTGTTCCTGGAGAATGAAATTCTCTATGGCCACAGCTTTGAGGTTCCGACCGATCCTGACTTCATCCTGCCCATCGGCAAGGCGAAGATCGAACGGGCCGGCACCGACGTGACCATCGTCGCCTATTCCATCTGCGTCGGCCACGCCCTGGTCGCCGCCGAGAAACTGGCGGCCGAGGGGATCAGTGCGGAGGTCATCAACCTGCGCTCCATCCGTCCGCTGGATGTCGACACCATCGTGGAAAGCGTGAAGAAGACCAACCGTCTGGTTTCGGTTGAGGAAAGCTGGCCGTTCGCGGGCATCGGTTC
Organism: Azospirillum sp.; assembly: GCA_027483805.1. Classification (GTDB taxonomy): domain Bacteria; phylum Pseudomonadota; class Alphaproteobacteria; order Azospirillales; family Azospirillaceae; genus Niveispirillum. The sequence goes on from JAIXTS010000532.1 coordinate 1,293, forward strand.
CGAAATCGCCGCGCTGATGATGGAACACGCCTTCGATTATCTGGACGCGCCGCTGGCCCGTGTCTGTGCCAAGGATGTGCCGCTGCCCTATGCGGCCAACCTTGAAAAGCTGGCCCTGCCGCAGCCCGACGATGTCGTGGCCGCCGTCAAGTCCGTCACCTACCGCAAATAAGGCAGAGGGAGGCTTGTAACATGCCCGTTGATATCCTGATGCCCGCGCTGTCGCCGACCATGACGGAAGGCAAGCTGGCGCGCTGGGTGAAAAAGGAAGGCGACAAGGTCAAGTCCGGCGACGTGCTGGCCGAGATCGAAACTGACAAGGCCACCATGGAAGTGGAGGCCGTGGACGAGGGCACGCTGGGCAAGATCCTGGTGGCCGAAGGGACCGAGGGTGTGGCGGTGAATACCCGCATCGCCGTGATCCTTGAGGAAGGCGAGGATGCGTCGGCCCTGTCCGCCGCGCCCAAGGCCGCCCCGGCCGCTGCCGCCGCCCCGGTCGCTGCTGCGGCTCCTGTGGCTGCGGCGGCCCCCGCCCCGGCGGCGGCTCCCGCTGCTGCGCATGGCGACCGCGTGTTTGCCAGCCCGCTGGCCCGCCGCATGGCAGCGCAGAGCGGTCTGGACCTGTCCGGCGTCGCCGGTTCCGGCCCGCATGGCCGCGTGGTGAAGGCCGATGTGGAAGCAGCATTGAAGGGTGGTGCGCCCAAGGCTGCTGCGGCCCCGGTCGCTGCTGCCCCCGCGCCGGTCGCCGCTCCGGTGGCTGCCCCGGCCCCGGTTGCCGCCGCTGCCGCGCCGAAGGGCGTGGATGCCAAGGCGCTCGCGGACAAGCTGGGCATGAAGTACAAGGTTCTGCCCAACAGCGGCATGCGCAAGACCATTGCCAAGCGCCTGACCGAGGCCTGGCAGACTATCCCGCACTTTGGTCTGGCCGTCGATTGCGAGATCGACAATCTGCTGAAGCTGCGCGCCGAACTGAACGCGAAGTCGGGGGAGAAGATCTCCGTCAATGATTTCGTGGTCAAGGCGGTGGCCGTGGCGCTTGCCAAGTACCCGGCGGCCAATGTGTCCTGGCACGAGGATGGCATTCTTCAGTATGAGACTGTCGACGTCTCCGTCGCCGTCTCCACCGATGGCGGTCTGATCACCCCCATCGTGAAAAATGCCGACCGCAAGGGCCTGGCCACCATCTCCGCCGAGGTCAAGGAACTGGCGAAGAAGGCTAAGGATGGCAAGCTGAAGCCGGAAGAGTTCCAGGGGGGCACCTTCTCTGTGTCCAACCTGGGCATGTTCGGCATCAAGAGCTTCACCTCCATCATCAACCCGCCGCAGAGCTGCATCCTGTCGGTCGGTGCGGGTGAGAAGCGCCCCGTGGTCAAGGGCGACGCGCTGGCCATCGCCACCGTCATGTCCCTGACCCTGACCGTCGACCACCGTTCGGTGGACGGTGCCGTGGGTGCGGAGTTCCTGAAGCTGCTGAAGGGCCTGATCGAAGACCCGATCACGCTGATGCTGTAAGGTCTGGTGTTGTGGCGCCGCCGATGGTTTCATCATGGCGGCGCCCACCGCCGGCCCGACAGAGGGAGAGGGGATGATGGACTCGATCCTCTATGAACGCGATTTCCATGCCTGGGCATTGGAACAGGCGTCCGCCCTGCGCAAGCTGGCGGAGGAGCGTGTCAATCTTCCCCTTGACCTGCCGCACCTGATCGAAGAGGTGGAGGATATGGCCAATAACGAGCTGGATGTGGTGGAGGGCAACCTGACCCAGGTTATCCTGCATCTGCTGAAGCTCGAATGGTCAGCGGAAGTGGAGCCGCGCCGTCATTGGATGGTGGAAACGGCGTCGTTCCGGGCGAACGCCTTGCGGCGGCTCAAGCGCAGCCCGACCGTTCAGGGTCGGATCGACCTTTCCGGCATTTATGCGGATGCGCGGGAACAGTTCGTTGCGCTGCGCCCCGACCTGGCTGCCACGGTGCCTGAGACCAGCGCTTACACAGTCGATCAACTGCTGCAACGGGGTTGGTGTCCCATCAACCGGCATGGCATCAGCGACAACAACTGACGAAGCGACTTCCGCTCCTCTCCCGATCTTTCCGTCTCTGCCGACCCCGAACGGTTGGCTAAAGAATCCATGTGTTGTGCGGCCGGGTCCGCACCCAGACAACGCCAAGGAAAGCGACAATCATGGCCGAGAATTTTGACCTCATCGTCATCGGTGCCGGCCCCGGCGGCTATGTCGCCGCCATCCGCGCTGCCCAGTTGGGCATGAAGACTGCCGTGGTGGAGCGCGAGCATCTGGGCGGCATCTGCCTGAACTGGGGCTGCATCCCGACCAAGGCCCTGCTGCGGTCCGCCGAGATCGCGCATTACATCCAGCATTCCCAGGCCTATGGCATCAAGGTCGAAGGCAAGGTGACGCTGGATGTGGAAGCCATCGTCAAGCGTTCACGCGGTGTGGCCAACCAGCTGTCGGCGGGCGTCAAGGGCCTGTTGAAAAAGAACAAGGTCACCGTCCTGGACGGGTCTGCCAAGCTGCTGGGCGGCGGCAAAGTCGCCGTCACCGCCAAGGATGGCAAGGTGACGGACGCCGCGGCCAAGCACATCATCATCGCCACCGGTGCCCGCGCCCGCGTCCTGCCGGGTCTGGAGCCCGATGGCAAGCTGGTCTGGACCTACAAGGAAGCCATGGTCCCGACGGCCGCGCCGAAGAGCATGCTGGTCATCGGTACCGGCGCCATCGGCGTGGAATTTGCCTGCTTCTACAAGGCGATGGGCGTTGACGTGACCCTGGTTGAGGTGCTGGACCGCATCCTGCCGGTGGAAGATGAGGAAATCAGCGCCTTTGCTGCCAAGGCCTTCACCAAGCAGGGCATCAAGATCAAGACCGGCGCCAAGGTCGTGAAGCTGGACCGCCATGCCGACAGTGTGACGGCCCATATCGATGTGGGTGGCAAGGTGGAGACTGTCACCGTTGACCGCATCATCTCCGCCGTCGGTATCGTCGCCAATACCGAAGGGCTGGGCCTGGAGAATACCAAGGTCAAGCTGGACCGGGGCCACATCGTCAATGACGGCTATGGTCGCACGGACGAGCCGGGTGTCTATGCCATCGGTGACGTGGCCGGTGCCCCGTGGCTGGCGCACAAGGCCAGCCATGAAGGCATCATCTGCGTGGAGAAGATTGCCGGCCTGCCGCATGTTCACACGATGGACAAGTCGAACATCCCCGGCTGCACCTATTCCTTCCCGCAGGTCGCCTCTGTCGGCCTGACGGAAGCCAAGGCCAAGGCCGCCGGCTACGAGATCAAGGTCGGCCGCTTCCCCTTCATCGGCAATGGCAAGGCCATCGCCCTGGGCGAGCCGGAAGGTCTGGTCAAGACCGTGTTCGACGCCAAGACCGGCGAACTGCTGGGCGCCCACATGATCGGTGCGGAAGTGACCGAGCTGATCCAGGGCTACACGATCGGCAAGACGGCGGAACTGACCGAGGCCGAGTTCATGCACACGGTCTTCCCGCACCCGACCCTGTCGGAAATGATGCATGAGTCGGTGCTGGCCGCTTACGGCCGCGCCATCCATTACTGATCCGGTTGGTCAGCTACAAAAAAGGGGCGTCCCGCGGGGCGCCCCTTTTCCATTTCAGGACGGTGCCTGTCAGCGGTTGAGATACCGTTGCTCCAGCGCCCGAGCGCGGGTCTGCAGCGACTGTTCGGTGCCGTTCACGAACACTTTTTCCGCCAGAACCGTCGGTTCCAGTGGGTCGCCGGCCCACAGCACCAGATCGGCGGGCTTGCCGACCGCGATCACGCCCGCATCCTTCACGCCGAAAACCGCAGCGGGGCGGCTGGTGATGGCGGCCAGGGCCTTGTCCTTGGGCATGCCATGGGCCACGGCAGTGCCGGCTTCGAACCGGACCTGATTGGCGTAATGGCCGTCGGCGGTGGTGGTGATGATCACATTCACCCCGGCCTTTTCCATCAACGCGGCATTTTCCAGACGCGCGCGCTGAATCTCGAAGCGGTTGGGGATGTTGGTCGTGGGCTTCACCACGACCGGCACACCGGCCGCCGCGATCTCATCGGCGACGATCCAGCCCTCTTCGACGCCCAGAAGCACAAGCTTCAGCTTCTCCTCCTTGGCCAGACGCAGGGCCAGGCGGATATCGGCGGCACGCGACACGGCCAGGAACAGCGGCGCCTCACCCTTGGCCACCGGCTGCAGCGCCTCCAGGTCCTGGCGCGACAGGCTGTAATCGCGCGTGCCGCCCTGGTTGAAGGCGGCCTTGTTGGCGGCATAATGGCGCGCATCCTCCAACGCCGTCTTCAGGATGGCGACGGTCAGGCTGCGGCTGCCGCCGGCATTGCTGGCCGCGCTTTCACCGAAGGGCAGGGCGACGCCGATGCGGGTACGGACCAGAATGTCCGGTGCCGCCCCGGTATGGATCACCGCCGGCTGGCCGTGGAACATCGGTTCTTCGACATGGCCGGCGGTGTCCACCTCATGCGTGTGGGCGCCGTCACCAAAGGCGGCGGCCGGCATGACCACAGCCCGTGTGACCCCGCCGACACGGGCCAGCGGCAGCAGCGTGCTGGCCGGATTGACCGAATAGGACGGGTCATAGGCGACGGCAAAATCCGTGTTCTCGGCCTTGCTGTCATTGGTCTGTGGAACGGCGCTGACCTCATCGATGCCCAGATCACTGCTGGACACGAACAGGCCGGGGGTGACCGTTTTGCCGGTCCCGTCGATCAGGGTGGCGCCGGCGGGCACGGCCGCACCAGTGCCGGCGGCGGTGACGATGCCGTTCTGGATCACGATGGTGGCACCCGGCAGGGCGGCGCCGGTGCCGGTAACCAGGGTGGCCCCCTGGATGGCAATGGTCTGCGCGGTTGCGGCACCGCCCAGGGCCAGGGCGGCAAACACGCTGCCCAGCAGGGTCTTTTTCAATCCGTTCATCACTTCACCCCCGCCTTGAAGATTTCCGGGCCCGACTGCCCCAGCTCAAAATCGGAGCGGGGCTGGGCGGGCGGGTTGGCGCGGTCATGCATCAGCACACCGTCGATATAGACCAGATCGGCCAGGGTGTAGATGGAGAACGGATTGCCGCTCCACACCACCAGATCGGCCATCTTGCCGGGTTCCAGCGTGCCCGTCTTATCCTGCACACCGATGGCCTTGGCGGGATTGGCGGTGATCCAGGCGATGGCCTCTTCATCCTTGATGTCGAGGCCCAGATACCGGCCCTCGGCCATGGCCTGGGCGGTTTCCTTGTTCAGATGCTGGATCAGCGTCTCGTCATCGGAATGGATGACGGCGCAGGCGCCCTTGTGATGGACGATGGCGGCATTGGCGGGCACCCCGTCATAAGCCTCCATCTTGAAACCCCACCAATGGGCCCAGGTGGCGATACAGGTGTCGCTTTCCTTCAACAGGTCACCGATCTTGTAGGCTTCGGAGGCGTGGTGGAAGGCCCGGATCGAGTAGCCGAATTCTTTGGCGATATCGAGCATCACCGACATTTCATCGGCACGATAGCAATGGTTCTGGATCAGGATCTCTCCGCGCAGCACATCGGCCAGCGTGTCCAGCTGCAGGTCACGCTTGGGCGGATCACCCGGACCCTTGTCGCCATCGCCGCCCTTTTTCTGCTTCTCGTAATAGGCGTCCCATTTGCGGCGATAGTCGGCGGCCTCAATCCAGGCCTTGCGATAGCCGGCGACGTTCGACATGCGGCTGGCCGGGGCCCGGCCCTTGCTGCCATAGACGCGCTTGGGGTTCTCACCGCAGGCCATTTTCAGGCCATAGGGTGCGCCGGGGAACTTCATCTCCTGCACATTGCGGGCGGGCACATTCTTCAAGGTCACGCTGCGCCCGCCAAACAGATTGGCGGAACCGGGCAGGATCTGCAGCGTGGTCACCCCACCGCGCAGGGCGCGCTCGAATCCGGGGTCCTGCGGCCAGACCGAATGTTCGGCCCAGACCTCCGCCGTGTTGGGGGCAGTCGCCTCGTTCCCGTCGGAATGTGCCTGGACGGCGGGGGCGGCGTAAACACCCAGATGGGAATGCATGTCGATGACGCCCGGCGTGATATAACGCCCGCTGGCGTTCACCATAGTCGCACCGGCGGGCACGGGCAGGGCGGCGCCCACCGCCTCGATCTTGCCGTCGCGGATGATCACCGTGCCATTGTCGATGCGCTGCCCCGTACCGGTCAGGACCGTCGCACCAGTCAGGGCCACAAGGCCGCTGGCGGCCGGTTTATACCGGCTGGGGAAAGGGTCGCGGTTGGCCGCGGGGTCCAGGCCCTGTGCCAGCGCGCCCTTGTCATCGTCCTTGTTCTTGTCCTTGGATTGGTTGGCCGTCTGTCCCGTGGCACACCCGGCCAGCACCAAGGCCAGCCCCGCCACCATCCAGCGACCGGTCCGCGACCGCGCCATTGCCCCACCCCATTGTTGCCCTTGTAACAATGGGCCTGAGTGTGCGGATGGTTCGCCTGCCAAGTCAACGGCTTGGGGTGTAACGGGATTGTAACGGAGTGTATGGGGGTGTGCCGGCCCGTGACCTTGTTTGGATCAGGGTAATACCATAGGTCATAATTTATGACCGGTGGTACGGCGGCGACCGCAGCCGCGCCGCACATGCGGCGTAGCCAAGCCAGCGGATGCTGGCGCCGGCGATTGAGGGGCAGGAAAGATTGACCAAAGGTC
>JAIXTS010000417.1 GCA_027483805.1 Azospirillum sp.
ACCGCCATCAGAAGGTAGGCGGCACGCAGCGGGTAGAGGCGCCAGGGCGCGATATCGATCATGGCCTATTCCACCTGTTTCAGGATTTTTTCAACATTGCTCAGCGTGGCGCGGGTGGCGCTCAGTTCGCTGCGCAGGGCATTGATGGTGCCGGTCTGCTGTTCCAGCGCCGCCACGGCGCGTTCGGCCAGATCGCGGTAATTCTGCTGCTCCGCCGTCTTGGCCTTGGCCCGCACGATGCTGCCGATCACGAGCAGGGCAACGATCGATACGATCAGCGCCGCGAATAACAAGATCGAAAAAAGATAGGTATCGTCCGCCATTATGGTCCCCTTAGTCCCCTGTGGTTGTACCCGGTGCCGGCAAACTGTCCGTGGCCCGGCGGATCGTGTCCGCCGTCAGGTCCAGCCGGAAAGGTGCCAGTTCCAGGAAGTTCAAGGCCTTGCCATCGTCCGACAATTCCATCTGCGAGGTGACCAGACCGGCTTCCAGCAGCTTTTGCACATGCAGGTGCAGCAAAGGCCGGCTGATCCCCATCTCGCGCGCCAACTGGCTGACATAATGCCTTCCACCCGCCGCCAGCAGCGCCACGATGCGCAACCGGTGGGGATTGGCCAAGGCACCCAGGGCCAGCAGAAGCCGCCCCCCGTCGCATGCCGATCCGGCTATGTGAAGATCATCTTTCATGTGTAAGATATTTCTTACAGGTGAAAGGAAAAGTCAAGCGGCTTTGCATCCGTGTGGCGGTGCTCTGCGCCGGCTGGCTTGACGGGGGCCGGGGCCGGTGGCTCACTGCGCGCGGGGCGGTACGGAGAGGGGGCGGCGATGCTGACAGGTTCTTGCCATTGCGGGGCCACGGGATGGACCCTGGAAGGCGATCCCGGATCGGCAACCGCCTGCAACTGCACCCTGTGCCGACGCTATGGCACGCTCTGGGCCTATGATTATGAGAATGAGCGTATCCGGATTTCGGGGCCGGCGTCGGCCTATACCCGCGCCGGAAAACCCAACCCGCCCCTGGAAATCCGCTTCTGCACGACCTGCGGCTGTGTGGTCTGCTGGCGCGCCCTGCGTCTGGACGACCAGGGCCGGCGACGCATCGCCGTCAATCTCCGTCTGGCAGAGCCGGACGCGGTCGCCGACCTGCCCATCGACCATTTTGACGGGCTGGATACGTTCGACGATCTGCCCGCTGATGGGCGGTGTGTGCGGGATTTGTGGTTTTAGGGTTTGTCAGGTGTCCGTGAACAACACCTGACAAAGCCCAAACGTCTGTTTTGTCTGGCAGCGTTTGAGGGGGAGATCACTCCCACTCAATCGTGCCCGGCGGCTTGGACGTGATGTCGTAGGTCACGCGGTTGATGCCGCGCACCTCGTTGATGATGCGGGTGGCGACATGGCCCAGGAAGCTGTGTTCGAAGGGGTAATAATCCGCCGTCATGCCGTCCACCGAGGTCACGGCGCGCAGGGCGCAGGCATAATCATAGGTGCGACCATCGCCCATCACGCCGACCGTGCGCACCGGCAGCAGGACGGCGAAGGCCTGCCAGATCTCGTCATACAGGCCGGCCTTGCGGATCGCATCCAGATAGACGGCGTCGGCCTGGCGCAGGATGTCAAGCTTGGCACGGGTGATCTCACCCGGCACACGGATGGCCAGGCCCGGCCCCGGGAACGGGTGGCGGCCGACAAAGCTGTGCGGCAGACCCAGTTCGCGGCCCAGCGCGCGCACCTCATCCTTGAACAGCTCGCGCAGCGGTTCGACCAGCTTCAGTTTCATGCGGTCGGGCAGACCGCCGACATTATGGTGCGACTTGATGGTGACGCTGGGGCCGCCGGTGAAGGACACGCTTTCGATGACGTCGGGATAGAGCGTGCCCTGGGCCAGGAATTCCGCGCCGCCGATCTTGGCCGCCTCGCCATCGAACACCTCGATAAACAGGCGGCCGATGATCTTGCGCTTCTGTTCCGGGTCGGACACGCCTTCCAGCTGGCCTAAGAACAGGTCGGACGCGTCCACATGCACCAGCGGGATATTGTAATGGTCGCGGAACAGGGTCACCACCTGTTCGGCCTCACCGGTCCGCATCAGGCCGGTATCGACGAAGATGCAGGTCAGCTGGGCGCCGATCGCCTCATGGATCAGGACGGCGGCGACGGAGCTGTCCACCCCGCCAGACAGACCGCAGATCACCTTGGCGCTGCCCACCTGGTCGCGGATGCGGGCCACGGCTTCGGCGCGGAAGGCGGCCATGGTCCAGTCGCCCTTCAGGCCCGCCACCTTGAACAGGAAATTGCGGATCAGTGCGTCGCCATGCGGGGTATGGACCACTTCGGGGTGGAACTGCACCGCATAGAAGCGGCGGGCATCGTCGGCGATGATGGCGTATGGGGCGCCTTCGGACGTGGCCACGATGCGGAAACCGTCGGGCAGCTTCGTCACGCGGTCGCCATGGCTCATCCAGACCTGCTCCCGCGCGCCGATGGACCAGACGCCCTCGAACAGGGCGCAATCATCCTTGACGTCGACAAAGGCGCGGCCGAACTCACGGGTGTCGCCCGGCTCCACCTTGCCGCCCAGCTGTTCGCACATGGTCTGCTGGCCATAGCAGATGCCGAAGACCGGCACGCCCAGGGTCCAGACCACGTCATTGGCGCGGGGGCTGCCCGCCTCCGTCACGCTGGCCGGACCGCCCGACAGGATGATGGCCTTGGGCGCGAAGGCGCGGATCCGGGCCTCATCGGCGCTGAACGGGATGATTTCGCAATAGATGCCGGCCTCGCGCACGCGGCGTGCGATCAACTGCGTCACCTGCGATCCGAAATCCAGGATCAGGACACGGTCGGGATGGGCGGCGGGAGCGGTGGAGGCGGCGGCGGCCATGGCGCATTTCCTGGCAGGAGCGGAGAATGCCGCGCAACCTAACCAACCCCGGACGCTGCGACAAGGCGCACATAAGCAAGGCTGACCCTTGCCATCACCGGACCG
>JAIXTS010000168.1 GCA_027483805.1 Azospirillum sp.
GAAAAGCTGCTGGTGTCGCAGCCGGTGCATATGGTGGTGGTGCCGGGGGCCGAGGGCTTCCTGGGCGTGCTGCCGGGCCATGCCCCGATGATCGTCACGGTGAAGCCGGGCATCATCGACATCTATGCCAATGACATGGCGACGATCACCCAGCGCATCTTCGTGGCCGGTGGCTTCTGTGAGATCACGGGCGCCCGCGTCACCATCCTGGCCGAGGAGGCGTCCGATCTGGACACCCTGCGTGGCCTGGATCGCGCCGCCCTGGAAAAGCAGTTGACCGATCTGACCGAAGACCTGGCCGATGCCAAGTCCGCGGGCGAGCGGCATACGCTGGAAGGCAAGGTCGCCATCGTGCAGGCCAAGCTGGACGCGCAGGCCGGTACGCTGCACTAAGTTGCTTGATCGGCACCCGGAACCGCGTCACATATGTGTCACGTTTTCGGGCAGATGCGAGCTTGTATCACGGGGGCGCTTTGCGCCCCCGTTGCTTTTTCGGACCCTCCGGCCCATCTGTCAGCAACCTTGCGCCCTGGCGGCGTCTGAACAGCATCAGCGAAGTGGAAGAGTAGCACCATGGCGAACGCGCATTGGACCATCGAGGGCCTGCCCTGGGACAAGCTGGACCAAGCCAAGGCGTCACCTGACATGCTGAAGCTGGCCAAGGCCGCCGCCCTGGTCGAGTATAATGGCCATATCTACGCCGACTATCTGTGCAACGTTTTCCGCGATGACAAGGAATTCTGCGAAATGGTCCGTCATTGGGCCATCGAGGAAGTGCAGCATGGCGAGGCGCTGGGCACCTGGGCCTCACGCGTGGATCCAAGCTGGGATTTCAAGGCGGCGGTTCAGCGCTTCCGTGACGGCTATCAGATCGATGTGGCCGCCATGGACAGCAAGCGCGGCAGCCGCGCGGGTGAACTGGTCTCCCGCTGTATCGTGGAGACGGGCACGTCCAGCTATTACACGGCGCTCGCCGAGGCCACAGAAGAGCCCGTCTTCAAGCAGATCTGCCGGCACATCGCCGCCGATGAGCTGCGCCATTACAAGCTGTTCTACGATACGCTGAAGCGCTATCTGGAGCAGGAGAAGCTTAACCGCGTGCAGCGCCTGATGGTCTGCCTGTCGCGCATCAATGAGACGGAGGACGATGAACTGTCCTACGCCTTCTACGCTGCGAATTACTGGACCCGCCCCTATGAGCGGGTCGAGAACAATGCCGAATATACCAGCCTCGCCTATTCCTTCTACCGCCTGCACCATGTCGACCGCATGGTCGGCATGGTGTTCAAGGCATCTGGCCTGAAGCCGCACACCTGGCTGCACAATTGGGCCGCCAGGTTCGCGTATAAGCGCATGCATCAGAAGGCCGAAACCGCGCGTCTGGCAGCGTGAACATCCAGGTCAGGTCGAGCGAAGCAAGCCCTGACCTATCCTGGTGCTCGGGTTCGTCAGGGCTCGGGACTTCGCCCTCGACCTGACCTGCGGCTATGGGGCCAGTCTAATGCAGACGCTGCGAAACCGGCCCCTCAATGGCCAGACGCGGCTCATCCTCATCCATGCCCTTGCGCAGGATATCCAGCAGCCTGCCGGCTTCCGGCGTGCCGCCCAACGCGTCGCAGAGGCATCCCATCAGTTCCGGCACCATCAGCAGGATGGCGGTATTGCCCGGCAGGAAACGATGCAGGATCAGGCCGTTATCGACGGCATCCAGCATCAGGGCCGCGGCCGGTCCCGCAAGTGTCAGCGCGGGGGGCAGGGGGGCCGCTACGGGGGCCTCTTCCGTTGCGGCAAAGGCCCGCATGTTGCGTTCCATGATAAAGCCGCTGACGGGGCCATCCACCACCTGCAGGGCGATATTGGTCCCGGCCTGGTCCAGCAGCACGCGGCGCAGCTTGCGCAGGGCGGCGATGGCGGCGGCGACCTGGTCTGAACGGCCGGCGGCGCGCTGACCGGCGGCATTGAAGGCGTTGCGCACCAGGGTCGGGATGGGGTTCTGCGCCGGCGGGGTCTGGGGTTGTGTCTGGGTTTCGGTCTGGGTCGTCATGGCGCGATCCTCCTTCACGAAGCGATGCCCCTTGGTCATTGGCGCGCCCTCGCGGACCCCAGCATGGGCATCCGTGGCATCGCCTGTCTTGTGACGTGGGGTTCTGGCCAGCCGGCTTCAAGGGTCGGCGTTGGAACCATTCCGTTGTATGATGCGGCACCGCAACATAGGGTGGCCGTGATGGTGCTGAAGCAGATCATGCGCCGGCTGGGCCGGAGCGAGACGCCGGTGGCCGCGCCGGCCCCATCGAATCGACCGTCCGGCATGGCTCTGGCGCTGCAAGGCGGCGGCTCGCTGGGCGCCTTTACCTGGGGCGTGCTGGACCGGCTGCTGGATGAACCTGGACTCGCACCCGTGCGCCTGTCCGGTGCGTCTGCGGGTGCCGTCAATGCCGTGGCCTTTGCCAGCGGCTGGGCCAAGGGCGGACCGGCGGGCGCGCGTGATGCGCTGGACCGGATCTGGCGGCGGGTGGGTGAATGCGGGGTGGGGGCCTTGGGCTTCTGCCCCAGCTGGGCCAATAGCGGCATTACCCAGGCCGTGAACAGTGCCGCTTTCGCCATGGCAACCCGGCTGTTTTCGCCCTACGCCCTGAACCCGCTGGGGTTCAATCCGCTGCGGTCGATCCTGGTGGAGGAGGTGGATTTCGCCAGCCTCACCCTGCCCACGGCCCCGGCCCTGCTGATCTCTGCCACCCGCGTGCGCGATGGGCAGCCGCACCTGTTCGATAACGCGTCAATCAGTGTCGATTCGCTGCTGGCCTCCACCACCCTGCCGACCCTGCATCAGGCCGTGGAGATCGAGGGCGAGGATTATTGGGATGGCGGCTACACCCTGAACCCACCCATCCGCGCCCTGCTGGACGGACCGGCGGTGGGTCGCCTGCTGGTGGTGCAGGCCATGGCCAACTGTACTGACGACACGCCGCGCACGGCGGCCGCGATTCGCGAGCGCCTGAACCAGATCACCTTCTCCCGGCCCCTGGAAGCGGAGATGGACCTGGTGCGGGAGGTGCTGAAGCGCGGGGAGGGGCCGGAACAGCTCGACCTTCTGTCCATTGATCCGCAGGACCCGGCGCTGGGTGACCTGAGCGGCCTGCGCATCGATATGGAGTATCTGCTGGCCCTGAAGGCGCATGGGCGGGCGCAGGCGGGGGAGTGGATCAGCAGTCTTTGCGCAGCAACATCTTCCCTGGATTCATGATGCCTTCCGGGTCCAGCAGCCCCTTCATCTTCCGCATCAGGTCCAGTTCCACCGGGTCCTTGATGCGGGCCAGTTCTTCGGCCTTGTGATTGCCGATGCCATGTTCGGCGCTGATGCTGCCGCCATGGGCCAGGACCTGTTCATGGACAAGATCGGTGATGGCATGGGCATGGGCCAGATAGGCCGCCCCGTCCATCGCTGCCGGGCGACCGACATTGAAATGGATATTGCCATCGCCGACATGGCCAAACGGGTAGGGCCGGATGCCGGGCATATAGGCGCTCACCGCCGCCAGGGTGGCGGCCAGGAAATCCGGGATGCGGCTGACAGGGACCGACACGTCGGTATGGACCGCCCCGCCGATCTTGCGCCCGATCTCCGGCAGGCTTTCGCGAATCAGCCAGAGTTTGCGCTGCTGTTCCATACTGTCGGCAAAGATGGCGTCGGTAACCAGCCCCTGATCCAAGGCAGTTTCCAGTACCGCCTCCACCTGCCCGCGCAGTGTCGGCCCGGCCATGCCGCTGCTGGCCTCCAGCAGCACATACCAGGGCGAGGGGGCCGAGAGCGGGTCCTGGGCGCGGCCCAGGATTTCCCGCGACCCGTCAAAGGCAAAACGCGGCATCAGCTCAAAGGCCGACAGGCTGTCGCCCGTGCCGGTCCGCGCCAGACCCAGCAGAGTGACAGCAGCGGCGGGGCTGGGCACGGCGATCAGGGCGGTTTCGATCTGGCGCGGGCGCGGATAGAGCTTCACCGAGGCGGCCGTGATGATGCCCAGGGTGCCTTCAGCGCCGAGGAACAGGTGCTTCAGGTC
>JAIXTS010000539.1 GCA_027483805.1 Azospirillum sp.
ACGCGTTACGTCGTTGCATAACCCCACCGGGTCGACGGCTCCGCCCAGTCTTGAAACTGACCATCGGGCGGGTGTGGGGGCCATAGGCACGTGCGCTGCGATGTGCGGCTATATAGGGCTGAAGCCCCGGCGGCGAAAGCGGTTTTTTGTTTCGGGATCGTGAAAATGCGCATAGGTCGGATACCCGCCGCACAAATCACATTTTCGCCACTTTCAGGTCCGACTTTGGTCATGCGGGACTTCCATCTTGCACCTGGGAACGCCGAGGCGACTTGAGACACCCCGTCTCGGCGGATATTCCAGGCCCCATTTGGAATGTCCGCCCGCACCTGCCGGTCCTGCCCCGGATCGGCACCATTTCACGGCCACCGCACAAGCCCCCCGCGGTGGCCGTTTCTTTGTCCGGATTCTCTATCCTTTCGCCTGCGCTTTCTGGCATTTTGGCGCCAGCCAGCCAGGAGCCGCATTCCGTGACACAGGGCCAGACCCCATCCACCGATCCGGGACTCGCCGCCCGCCGACTGACCTGTCTGCGGGGTGAGCGTGTGGTGTTCGCCGATCTCGATTTCACCCTGACGCCTGGCGGCGCGCTGATCCTGGTGGGACCGAACGGCAGCGGCAAATCCAGTCTTCTGCGCCTGCTGGCCGGCCTGTCACGCCCGTTTTCCGGTGCTTTGACCTGGAATGGCGATGATATAGCGCAGGACCCGGACGCCCACCGCGCCCGCCTGCGCTATGCCGGCCACCAGGATGCGGTGAAACCGACCCTGACGGCCCTTGAAAACCTGTCGGTCTGGGCCGGACTGGACGGGTTGAACGATCCCGAAGACCGGGCAGAGCGCGCCTTGGCCGCCCTGGCCATGGATCACGTCGCCGACATGCCGGGCCGCTACCTGTCCGCGGGCCAGAAGAAGCGGGTCAATCTGGCCCGTCTGGCCCTGGCCCCGGCCCGTGTCGCCCCGCTCTGGCTGCTGGATGAACCCGCCACGGCCCTGGATCGCGACTCGATCGATCGGCTGGCCGGGCTGATTGCCACCCATCGTCGGGCCGGCGGTCTTGTGATCCTGTCCACTCATTCCGACCTTGATGTGCCGGATGCCATCAGTCTGAACCTCGCCGATTTTGGCGCCACCGCCGACGCGGAAGAGCAGGAGGATGAGGCGGCGGGAGTACCCGCATGAGCGGCTTTCTGCGGCTGTTGCGCCGCGACCTGCGTCTGGCCCTGCGCCAGGGCGCGGACGCGGCAATGGCAGTACTGTTCTTTGTGCTGTGCGTGATCATGTTCCCGTTCGGCATCGGGCCGGAACCCGGCGTTCTGGCGCGTATCGCGCCCGGCGTTATTCTGGTGGCCGCCCTGCTGGCCTCGCTTCTGTCGCTGGATCGGCTGTTCCAGGCCGATCATGAGGATGGGTCGCTGGAGCTTCTATCCCTGTCCGCCCTGCCGATGGAGGCGGTGGCGGCGGCCAAGATCCTGGCCCATTGGCTGGTCACCGGCCTGCCGCTGATCCTGGCGGCCCCGATGCTGGCCCTGTTCTTGAACCTGCCGGCCGACGGTTTCCCCATCCTGCTGACCACCCTGCTGCTGACAACGCCGCTCCTGAGCCTGATCGGCGGGATCGGCGCCGCCCTGACGCTGGGCGCACGACGGGGTGGCGTTCTTCTGCCTTTACTTGTGCTGCCTCTCTATATCCCGGCCCTGATCTTTGCCGCCGCCGCCATCGATTCGGTTTTGACGGGGCAATCCGCCCGACCCCATCTGCTGTTACTGTCCGGGCTGCTGGCCGCCTCTTTGCCGCTGTCGCCCTGGGGTGCTGCCGCGGCCCTGCGCGCCGCCCTCGAATAGGCCACCTTGAATGCAGGGACGGCGCGGCTTTGCGCCCAAATGGTTGCATATCCGTTGGACGTACATCGTCCGCGATTCCCGGCTTGCCCGAAAGAGGGGCTTCCCTTAAATTAAGAAGGCCGGCGTCCAGTGCCGGACCCGCGGACCGTAATGTCCGCCAAGTCAAGACCGCCCCGATATCAGCATGGCTGGCGCCATGATGAGGCGGCGACCAAAGGCACTGTGACCGGGGGGACGGCTTGTTCGGGTTCTTCATGCGCAGCGAACGGGTCATCATCGTCGATGATGATGACAATATCCGGACGGTGACCATTGGTCCCCGGCAACGGCTGCGTCCGGCTCTTCTGGCGGCCGCGGCCCTGTCGGGCATGCTGGTGGCCAGCGCTGGCTGGATGGCCACGGCCTTCGCCCTGCGGGACAGCCGCGACAGCGTTTCCCATATGGATCAGGGGGCCGCGAACCTGGCCACCCAACTGGCCGACAGCCGTGAGCAATTGTCCCGCGTCGCCGGCGACCTGGACCGCGTTCGTCAGGCGCTGGATTCCGCGTTGGCGGAGGAGGCGGAATCGCGGGCCCGCATCGATGCCGCCCTGGCTGTGCTGGCCGATGCCGACAAGGACGGGTCGAAGACCCCGCGCCAGGTGCTGGCGGCGATCCGCAACCAGTTGGCGCCGCTGCGCGTGAACCCGGAGGATGGGTCTGCTCATCTGCGCGCCGCCCAGGAATCGCTGCAACTGATCACCGATATCGGGCAGGAGGCGGCATCCCGCCGGGCGCAGTCCGCCATCACCGCCCTCTCCCTGGCGCTGGAGGAGGCGGAAACCTCTGCGTCGCCGCAACCCACCCTGGCATTGGCCAGCGAGGGGTTGGGCAAGGCCCTGGCCGAAGCCCAGGCCCAGGCCCAGCGCGCGCGGGCGGAGGCAGAAACCGCGTGGACCGAACGCAACGACATGGCTGCCGCCAAGGCCGACAGCGATCGACGCCTGCAAGAGATCGCGGCAGGGCAGGTCGCCCTGCTGACGCGCCTCACCGATCATGCCGAACTGCGCATCGGCGCCATTGAGGGGGAGTTGAAGAATACCGGTTTGAATCTGGACAAGGTTCTGCGCGCCATGGACCAGACGCCGCGCGGCGTCGGTGGGCCGCTGATCGGGCTGACGGAACTGCCGGCGCAAAGCCTGCCTGTTGCGGCGCAGGCGGCCCTGAACCAGCTCGAGTCGCGGCTGGACCGCCAGGCGCGGTTGCGTGCCCTGGCCAATTATCTGCCGCTGACACCGCCCGTCGATAATTTCTATGTCTCCAGCGGCTTCGGCAGCCGGCGTGACCCGTTCAACAATCAATGGGCCGCCCATACGGGCCTGGATCTGGTGGCCAAGGAAGGGTCGCCCGTGACGCTGCCCGCCGCCGGCCGCGTCGCCGCCATCACCTATGACGAAGGCTATGGCCACATGGTGGAGGTGGATCATGGGCTGGGTATACGCACCCGATATGCCCATATGAAAAAAATCATGGTTAAGGAAGGCGAAATGCTGGACCCTGGCCGGCAGGTTGGCACGCTGGGCGACAGTGGCCGCAGTTCGGGCCCGCACCTGCATTATGAGGTGCTGGTGGAAGGCAAGCCCGTGAACCCACTGCGTTTCATGGAGAGGGGACGGCATGTTTGCGAAGGTTAAGGAACGGATCGACAGCACGGCCAAACCCGCCAGCCGCCCCACGGGTGGCAATGGCGGCAACGCGTCCGATCGCCCGATGCCCTCCATCGTCAGCCGCGACATGCGGGTGACCGGTGATCTGGACACACCGGGAGAGGTCCATGTCGAAGGGGCCGTCGATGGCGACATACGGTGTGCCAAGCTGATCATCGGCGCCACGGGCACGGTCAATGGCCATATCCTGGCCACGACCGTCCGTGTGCATGGCGAGGTGCGGGGGGAGATCAATGCCGAGGAGGTGTTCATCCTCAACGGCTCCAAAGTCCAGGGCGACGTGGTCCAGACCCTGCTGGAAATCGCGCCCGGCGCCAGTTTTGAAGGTGCCATCCGCCGCCGCCAGACCGTTGCCGCAACCGTCATGCTGGCCGCCCCCGTACCCGACCCGACTCCGCCAGAGCCGGTGACGGAGGCGGAGGCGGAGCCCCTGCTGCTGGCCACCGAACCGGTGGAGGCGTCGCCGGAAGACCTGTCCGACCCGACCGCTGCGGCCGAACCGCCGGAACCCGCCAACAGTGGCGATGGTCTGGCCGAAAAAAAGGCCGGCTGACGCCGACCTTTCTTTGTTCATGCCGCCAGGGTCACTTTCCCTCCCCCGGAGGGGGCGGCGGCGGGGCCGCCAGGGGCGCGCGGTCGGGGTCGAGCGGAATGCCGCCCGGCGGTGGGGGGGGCAGGTCCGGTCCCCCCTGCAGGCGACGCTCATTGATCAGTATGCGCGGTGGACGCATCTCCGCCAGACGGCGGCGGCCTTCGGGCGACAATTTGCCCAGCACCTCGATGATGCTGTCGGTTTGTGCCTTTTCCATGGACTGACGCTCGGCAGCCGCACTTTCCAGTTCAGTCCGCAGGGCCACAGGATCGAACGGATCAGCCCGCATGAGATCACGCAGACGATCAATACGATAACGGAATGACTTTGCCTTTTCGGCGAACAGGTCCATGTCGGAACCGAAATGATCCCTCAGGATCTTGGCATCGGCTTCGGGCAGATCGTCCACCATGCGGCGCATGGCGAACAGGGGCCCCCCGAAACCGCCGGGGCCTCCCGGCCCGTCCGGCCCGATCATCACCATTCTTTCGCCATGGGGCGGCTTCGGGCCCAGCCAGCGCGGAACCATGGTCCCGACCAGGAAAAGGTTCAGGCCGACCGACGCCAGCAGCGCCGTCTGGATCAGGCGTTGGCGGTTCATTGGAACAGGCTTTCCAGGGCGGAAGGGGTGAACATCGCACTGGGCAGATCACTGGCGGCGGTCGCGGTGCTGACCGCGCCCTCCCCGCCCGTGCCGCCGACGGCGGTGGAAGCAACAGGCGTGAAGGCGCCGACCAGGATGCCGGCGGCGGTGCAGGCCACCAAGCCCGCTGCCCGTGGCCAGACGGGACGCCACGCGCCCAGCAGGCCTGCGATGCGACGCGTAAAAGGGGCGCGGCGCGGCGCCAAGCCCGGCACGGGCAGGTCAGCCAGCGCACCGGCCACGATGCGGGCCACACGTTCGTCGCTGATCACCGGCACGTCCAGCCGGTCCAGCATCGCGTCTAGCGTCGCCGCACGATGCTGCTCGGCCCGCGCCTGCACGGAATGGGCCAGCAGGGCCTGGGCCGGGGCGCGGAGGTCATCCGGCCATCGCCTTGGCTGGGCCCCATACTGTTCCAGCAGGGCCTGGAAGGCGGCCATCCCCATGGCCCCCTGCCCGCCTGCACCTTTATTCGGTTCCCTCATTCTTCATCCTCCCCAACGCCCGTAATCCCCAGGGCGGTGAGCCGGCCCCGAAGGGCGCGGCGGGCACGGGCCAGCAGCGATTCCACCGCCGGCACCGACAGGTTCAGCATCCGCCCGGCCTCGGCGGCACTCATTTCCTCGTA
>JAIXTS010000222.1 GCA_027483805.1 Azospirillum sp.
ACGCCGCTGGCCCCCTATTTCCACGGTTTTATCGAAGGCAACGATCTGGCGCTGGGCACGGTCGATGTCGTGGTCACCGACGGTTTCACGGGCAATGTCGCCCTGAAGACGGCGGAAGGTACGGCAAAGCTCTATGCCGAGTTCCTGAAGCGGACCTTCAGGTCCTCGCTTCTGGCGAAGCTGGGCTATGTCCTGGCCTCCGGTGCGTTCAACAAGCTGCGTCAGCGCATGGACCCGCGCCGTTACAATGGCGCGATGTTCCTGGGCCTGCGCGGTATCTGCGTAAAAAGCCATGGCGGCACCGATGCCGTCGGCTTCTCCAACGCCATTGCCGTGGCCTTCAACATGGCCAGCCATGGCTTCAACGACAAGATCCGTGACCAGTTGGCGATGTTGCAGGCGGCCCTGGCCGCCGCCGCCGACAAGGCCAAGGACGAGTGCGCAACGGGCAGCGAAACGGCGGTGCATTAATGGCCATCCGGTCTGTGATCCTGGGCTGCGGGTCCTATCTGCCCGCAAAGGTGATGACGAATGCCGATCTGGCGCAGATTGTCGACACGTCCGACGAATGGATCACGGAACGCACGGGCATCAAGGCGCGCCACATCGCGGCCGATGGCGAACTGACCTCCGATCTGGCCTACAATGCCGCCATTGCCGCGCTGTCCCATGCCGGGGTCACGGCGGCTGAACTGGACCTGATCGTCCTGGCCACGGCAACACCCGACAACACATTCCCCGCCACCGCCGTGAAGGTCCAGGCCCGCCTGGGCATGACCCGGGGCGCAGCCTTCGATGTGCAGGCCGTCTGCTCCGGCTTCGTCTATGCGCTGTCGGTGGCCGACAATTTTATCAAGGCGGGACAGGCCAAGACGGTGCTGGTCATCGGGGCGGAGACCTTCTCCCGCATCCTGGACTGGAACGACCGTACCACCTGCGTGTTGTTCGGTGACGGGGCCGGTGCTGTGGTGCTGCGCGCCACGGACGGCGCCGGCACGTCCGACGACCAGGGCATCCTCTCCACCCATCTGCATTCCGACGGCAACCATCACGACCTGCTTTATGTCGATGGGGGTCCGTCCAGCACGCAGACGGTTGGCCATGTCCGCATGCGCGGGCAGGAAGTGTTCAAGCACGCCGTGGTCAATCTGGCCGATGTGGTCAAGGAAGCGCTGGCCGCCAACGGTCTTGCCGCCGACGCCATCGACTGGTTGGTCCCCCACCAGGCCAACCGCCGCATCATTGAGGGCACGGGCCGCAAGCTGAAGCTGCCGGCCGAACGGGTCGTGGTCACGGTCGATCATCACGGCAACACGTCGGCCGCCAGCATCCCGCTGGCCCTGGCCGAAGCAGTGAATGACGGCCGCATCAAGCGCGGTGACCTGCTGCTGCTGGAAGCCATGGGCGGCGGCTTCACCTGGGGCGGGGCGCTGGTACGGTTCTGAGTCCCATGCTTCCGGCATTTCTGCCGCATGGGATCAGCAAATCCTGCCAACCATCTGAATTGACGGATATCTCCGGTCAAAGTACCGTCTTCCCGAGATAACCGGGGAGGACGAATAATGACCGAGACTGTCACCCGCGCGCAGTTGAGCGAAGCTGTGTATCAGGAGGTTGGCCTCTCCCGCAACGAATCCGCCGATCTGGTGGAAAGTGTGCTGGATGAAATCGCCGATGCCCTGGCCAATGGCGATATGGTCAAAATCTCTTCGTTCGGCAGTTTTGCCGTCCGGTCCAAGGGGGAACGTATCGGCCGCAACCCCAAGACCGGAGAGGAAGTGCCGATCCTGCCGCGCAAGGTCCTGGTCTTCCGCGCCTCCCACGTCCTGAAAAGCCGCATCAACGAGCGGTTTGAAGACGCCGCGAAAGGCTGACCGCGTCGATGATCGAGGAAACCAGCGATGGGGCGCGGGCCAAGGCAGGGGCGTCCAAGTCAGCCTCCGCCTTCCGCACCATCAGTGAGGTTTCCGTCGATCTGGAGGTCCCCCAACATGTCCTGCGCTTCTGGGAAACCAAGTTTCCGCAGATCAAACCGCTGAAGCGCGGTGGCGGGCGACGGTATTATCGCCCCGACGATGTCGAGCTCCTGCGCCGCATCCAGGCCCTGCTCTATCAGGACGGCTACACGATCAAGGGCGTGCAGAAACTGCTGCGCGAGTCGCGGGGCTTGGCCGGCCTGCCCATGCCCGGCACCCGCATGCCCAGCCTGTTCGACGAGGATGAGGGCGGCGAGGATGCCTCGGCTGAGGAATTGGCCCTGCTGGCCGCAGAAGCGGAAGAGGTGGACGAACCCGCACCCGCCAGGAAGCCGCCCCCCCGTCGCCGCAAGCAGCCACTGTCGCCGGAAGTGCGCGAGGTGCTGTCGGAAATCCTGATGGACCTGACGGCCCTGCGGCGGTTACTGGATTGACGGGTCAGGCCCGCCGCCACACGCGCCACCCCAGCAGCGCCAGCACGATCGCCAGATAGACCAGCGGCTCCGGCGGCCAGCTTTTCACCAGCATCACATAATGCACCGCCCCGGCCAGGACGGCGAGATAGACCAGCTTGTGCAGCCGGTTCCAGGTGCGCCCGCCCAGCCAGCGGATGGCGGCGTTGAAGCTGGTGGCGGCCAGCGGCAGCAGCAGCAGGAACCCCGCCATGCCGATGGTGATATAAGGCCGCTTGACGATGTCGGCCCAGATCGCCCGCCAGTCCAGCCCGTGGTCCAGCCAGACATAGACGGCCAAATGCAGCACGACATAAAGGAAAGCCGTCAGCCCCACCGCGCGCCGGTATTTCAGCAGGCCGATGCCGAATTCCCGCCGCAGCGGGGTGATGGCCAGCCCCAGGATCAGGAAGCGCAGGGCCCATTCCCCCATCGCATGTTCCAGCACCTTCAACGGGTCGGCGCCCAGATCGCCATAGATCGCTTGGTACAGATACCAGAGCGCCGGCAGCAGCCCCGCCAGATAGACAGGCCAGGTGGGAAAACGCGCCTGGATACGCAGATTGGCGATGGCCATCAATAGAATTTCCGCAGATCCATGCCAGTATAAAGCCCCGCCACCTGATCGGCATAGCCGTTGAAGGGCAGGGTCGGCCGGCGTTTGGCGAACAGGCCGCCACTGTCCCCGATCCGCCGCTCCGTGGCCTGGCTCCAGCGCGGATGGTCAACCGCCGGGTTCACATTGGAATAGAAGCCATATTCCTGCGGCGCCTGGATGTTCCAGCTTGTGCGCGGTTCCTTGTCGGTCAGGCTGATGCGCACGACCGACTTGATGCCCTTGAACCCGTATTTCCAGGGCACGACCAGCCGCAGCGGCGCCCCGTTCTGGTTGGGCAGGCTCTCTCCATAAAGGCCGGTGGCCATCAGGGTCAGCGGATGCATCGCCTCATCCAGGCGCAACCCCTCCACATAGGGCCAGTCCAGGATTTTGAAGAACCCGCCCTGACCCGGCATTTCCGACGGGCGCACCAGCGTCTCGAACGCCACAAACTTGGCACCCGATTGCGGCTCCACCCGTTTCAGCAGGCTGGCCAGCGGGAAACCGTTCCAGGGAATGACCATGGACCAGCCCTCGACACAGCGCATACGATAGATGCGCTCCTCGATGGTCACGGCCTTCAGGATGTCATCCAGATCATAGTCGCCGGGCTTGCCCACCATGCCGTCGATCTTCACCTTCCACGGCTTCACCGTCAGGCGCCCGGCATTGCGGGCCGGGTCAGACTTGTCGGTGCCGAATTCATAGAAGTTGTTATAGCTGGTGATGTCTTTCAGGCTGGTCGGCGCCTCGTCCGTGCTGAACGGGCTTCTCACCGCCGCACCGGCCGCCCCGGCCCCGGCCAGCATCAGACCACCGAACCCCGCCAGCAGATGACGGCGTTGAAGGTAAAGAGCCCGCGGAGTCACCTCGCGCTCGCTCAGATCGGGGGCATGGCGCAGCAGCATGGGGCGTTTCCTCTGTCCGGATGGCACGCACAGATAGATAAGCCGATTAACCACGCCCGAACAGTACCCTGTGCCGCCGGGTGTGTCGATTGGACTTACGGGTTTACGAATAATTCTTGCTGTAACCCGTAACCTGACAAACGATGCGACGCGGATCAAGACAAGGTCGGGCGCGGCGGCAGGGTGGGGGTCCATCGCCAGCCTAAAAGTGGTTGAATAACCCTTACGCCCGGGCCAGTGCCGCCAGCTTGCCCAGTGTAGTCCAGTTGCGTGAGGTGCCGGTAACCCCGGCGGCCTTCAGCACCTTCACCGGGTCGATCGTCTTCTGGATGACCGCACCGGCAATATCCAGATAAAGCGCATCCCCCGACAGGTGCAGCCGCGCCGGCCCGTCGGCGGTCAGGGCCGACAGCCGCGCCATCGCCTCCGCACCGGGTACGTCGGACAGGAAAAAGACCAACAGATGGTTGGGCGCCGTCCGGGCCGCATCCGGGAATGGGTTGCCGGCGATGGCGGCATCCAGGTCATCGGCATCCCGCAGCACATGGTCAGCATCAAAACCGAACCGCGCCGCAAACGCCGCGGACAGCCGCATGGTCAGCGCCACCCTGTCCTGCGCGCCGGCCGCATCGAAAACGATGTTCCCGCTTTGCAGCAGGGTGCGGACACGGGCAAAGCCCATCTCCTCATAAAGCTGCGTCCACAGCGCCATCTTCACGATCTTGTTGCCGCCGACATTGATGCCGCGCAGCAGGCATATCTGGGTTCTCATCGCGCCGTCTCCCTTATGCCAGCCGCAGCGTGGCGACCCCCGCCAGGACCAGCAAGGCAGACCCCGCCCGCCAGCGACCCACCGGTTCCTTCAGCCACAGTCTGGCGATCAGCAGGGCGAAGATCACGCTGGTTTCGCGCAGGGCCGCAACCAGGGCGATGGGCGCATGGGTCATGGCCCAGATGGCAATGCCATAGCCGGACAGCGCCATCACCCCGCCCACCAGGTCGCGTCGCCACCCTGTCCGCATCGCCTGCCACAGGCCGCCACCGCCGCGACGCCACCAGGCCAGGGCCACCATGGGCGGCGCGTTCAGGATGAACAGCCAGGCCGTATAGGCCACCGAATCCCCGCCGACGCGGGCGCCCAACCCGTCCAGCGTCGTATATCCGGCAATGAAGGACGCGGTTGCCAGCGCCATCAGCACGGGGCGCGGGTCCCGGCGCAAGGCGACCCCTCCCCGCAGGGCCAGGGCCGCGATACCGGTGGCGATCAGCAGGATGGCCAACGCCTCACCGGTGCGCAGCGGATCGGTGCCCAGCGCAAGTCCCGTCAGCGCCACCAGGGGCGGGGCCGCCCCCCGCGCCACGGGATAGACCTGCGACAGGTCACCCAACCGGTAGGTGCGCACCAGAAACAGCTGATAGGCCAGATGAAAGACCAGCGACGCCGCCAGATAGGGCCAGGCTGCCGGCAACAGCGGCCCCGCGAAGGGCAGCACCGCCAGCCCCGCCACCCCGCACCAGACATTCAGCATGGCGATGCCCACCAGCCGGTCGCCGCCGCCCTTCAGCAGACTGTTCCAGCCCGCATGCATCACCGCCGCCACCAAGACCAGCGGCACCACCCAGCTGTCCATCACACCGTCCCAACCGGTTCACTGCCGGAACAATAGGCGCATTGGTGCCATGCGGGGCCTTGACGATGATAATCGGCAGTGAAGGCAAAAATCACTGTTGCCAAGCCCAGATGCCTTGGCTATAACCCCGCCCACTTCACCGCGACGGCGCCCCGATAGCTCAGCGGTAGAGCAACCGCTTCGTAAGCGGTAGGCCGTTGGTTCAAATCCGACTCGGGGCACCATCTCCTCCCTGTTCTTCTTGGGGGGCGGCTTGATGAAGCCGGTGACAACTTTCACATCTTCTTTTCAAGCATTTGGCCCGGCGGCGGACATGCCGTTGGACTGTTTCTTCGGGCATCCGCGACCGACGCCCAGGCACGCGCAGCGCTTGTTCGCGCGGTGACGCCTCCCCTACTATGATCTGGTCCATCGCGACGGATGACCATCATCGGCCGATCGCTGCCATCGCCGGATCGCTGCTTGTCTTTGCACCTTGTCATGATGTCGTCGTTAGCGGTAACAATGTCGCCCGACAGCCCCGGATAAACCGGCGGCAGGAGGAAACACCAAAGCGGGAGTGTAGAAATGTCTCTCCATGGGAAACTGTTGATCGGCCGCGACCGTGTCGCCACCGTGGCCGGGTTCAAGGCCGTCGATCCCGCCGCCGATGCGCAGATCGAACCCGCCTTCGCCCAGGCGACCCCGGCCCATGTCGATCGGGCCTGTGCCCTGGCCTGGGCCGCTTTTGACGGGTTCCGCGAGGCCACGCCCGAGGATCGGGCCCGCCTGCTGGAAAAGATCGCCGACAATATCATGGCCATCGGCGACGCGCTGCTGGACCGCGCCGGTGCCGAAACCGGCCTGCCGCGTGCCCGGTTGGAGGGGGAGCGCGGGCGCACCTGCAACCAGCTGCGCCTGTTTGCGTCGGTGCTGCGCAATGGCGACTGGCTGGGGGCCCGCATCGATCCGGCGCTGCCGGAACGCAAGCCCCTGCCCCGCGCCGATCTGCGTCTGCGCAACATCCCGGTCGGTCCCGTCGCGGTGTTTGGTGCATCCAATTTCCCGCTGGCCTTCTCCGTCGCCGGTGGCGACACGGCCTCGGCGCTGGCCGCCGGCTGCCCGGTGGTAGTGAAGGTGCATTCGGCCCATCCCGGCACCTCGGAACTGGTGGGCGAGGCCATCGCCGCCGCCGTGGCCGAGCTGGGCTTCCATGAAGGTGTCTTCTCCATGCTGGCGGGCACGCAGCGGGAGTTCGGTCAGGCCCTGGTGGCCGACTGGCGCATCAAGGCGGTGGGTTTCACCGGCTCGCGCGGTGGCGGTCAGGCCCTGATCCGTATCGCCCAGTCGCGCCCCGAACCCATCCCCGTCTATGCGGAAATGAGCAGCATCAACCCCGTTATCCTGCTGCCCACTGCCCTGTCGGCGCGGGCCGACGCGCTGGGGGCTGCCTTTGTCGGGTCACTGACCATGGGGGCGGGCCAGTTCTGCACCAATCCCGGGCTGATCCTGGCCGTGGACGGGCCGGACCTGGAACGGTTCATCGCCGCTGCCGCGGACGCGCTGCTCAAGGTGGCGCCGATCACCATGCTGACACCCGGCATCTGCCAGGCCTATCGCAGCGGTGTCGCGGCCCTGGCCGGCCATGAAAAGGTGACCACCGTCGCCCAGGTGGCCGAAATCGGGGGCAACAAGGGCGCCGGTGCCCTGTTCGCCGTCACCGCCGCCGACTTCCTGGCCGACCACGCGCTGGGTGCGGAAGTGTTCGGCGCCTCCTCCGTCATCATCCGCTGCCCGGACATGGGCATGCTGAAGGATGTGCTGGAGCATTTGGAAGGACAGTTGACGGCCACATTGCATTTGGATGAGGGCGATCACGATGCCGCCGCCACCCTGCTGCCCACGCTGGAACGCCGGGCCGGCCGCATCCTGGCCAACGGCTGGCCGACGGGGGTAGAGGTCTGCCACGCCATGGTGCATGGCGGCCCGTTCCCGGCCACCAGCGATCCGCGCAGCACGTCTGTTGGTTCCCTGGCCATCGACCGCTTCCTGCGGCCCATCTGCTATCAGGACATCCCCGATGCCCTGCTGCCTGCCGCGCTGAAGCGTGACAATCCGCTGGGCCTGAACCGCCGGGTGGATGGGGTTGTGCAGAAGGTGTAGCCGGCTGCGGCGTGCCCAAGCTGCGCATGCAGCGCCGGCGCCTGAAGAAACCGAATGCTGAGAGTGTGTTTCCGGTCAGGGGTAATACACTCTACTATCATCGGCCAACAGTTTTGACCGATGGTACGGCGGCGACTGCCGCCGCACGGTACGGGGCGCATAGCCAAGGGCGCTGATGCGCCCGCCCGGCGAATGAGGGGCACAAAACCCTGACCATCTGTCAGGATGTTGTGCCCCTGGTCTAAGCAATGAACAGAAAAGGGGGCCGAAAGGCCGCCTTTTGACGTTTTACTGTCAGCACCCGATCAGGCGTGCTTTTCCAGCGCGGCCACGCCCGGCAGCTCCTTGCCTTCCAGCCATTCCAGGAAGGCGCCACCGGCCGTGGAGACATAAGAGAAGCCCTGCGCCACGCCGGCATGCTCCAGCGCCGCGACGGTATCCCCGCCGCCCGCCACCGACAGCAGCTTGCCCTGCGCCGTCAGGTTGGCGGCGATGGCGGCCACGGCGTTGGTGGCACTGTCAAACGGCACCAGTTCGAAGGCGCCGAACGGGCCGTTCCAGACCAGGGTCTTGGCGCCTTCCAGCTTCTTGCCCACCAGTTCAACCGTGGCGGGGCCGGCATCCAGCATCATTTCGCCATCCTGGATATCCGTGACGGCCGCCACGCGATGATCGGCATTGGCCTTGAACTCCCGCGCCATCAGGCCGTCCACCGGCAGGACGATCTCGCACCCGCTGCCGGCTGCCTTTTCCATGATGGCGCGAGCCTGATCGGCCATATCGGCCTCACACAGCGACTTGCCGACCGACACGCCCTTGGCGAACAGGAAGGTGTTGGCCATGCCGCCGCCCAGGATCAGGATGTCGACCTTAGACACCATATTCAGCAACAGGTCCAGCTTGGTGGAAATCTTGGCCCCGCCAACCACGGCGGCCACCGGCCGTTCCGGGGCGGCCAGCGCCTTGCCCAGCGCTTCCAGTTCCGCCTGCATCAGACGGCCGGCGGCGGACGGCAGCAGATGCGCGATGCCTTCGGTGGAAGCGTGCGCCCGGTGGGCCGACGAAAACGCGTCATTCACATAAATATCGCCCAGCGCCGCCAGGCCCTTGGCCAGTTCGGGATCGTTCTTTTCCTCGCCCGCATGGAAGCGGGTATTCTCAAGGATCAGCACGCCGCCGGCCGGCAGGGCGGCGATGGCGGCCACGGCCTTTTCCCCCACACAATCCTCGGCAAAGGCGACGGGGGCGCCAAGCGCCTGTTCCACGGCGGCCACCACCTGACGCAGGCTGTTTTTCGTATCCGGGCCATTCTTGGGACGGCCGAAATGCGACATGATGACAACCTTGGCGCCCTTGGCCGCGATCTCCTTCAGCGTGGGGACCAGACGGTCGATGCGGGTCGTATCGGTCACCTGCCCATCGGCGACGGGCACGTT
The DNA here is from genome assembly GCA_027483805.1 of Azospirillum sp. Lineage (GTDB taxonomy): Bacteria > Pseudomonadota > Alphaproteobacteria > Azospirillales > Azospirillaceae > Niveispirillum. Next base: position 9,144 of record JAIXTS010000222.1, read on the forward strand.
CAGGTCGGCGCGGACAAGTACCGTCTTGGCCGAAACGTCGATTGTGTCGAGGGTCTGGAAACGCATGGAAGAAGTCCCCGTCAGAATGGTTGGGCATGGGAAGCCGCGGCGGAGCAAACACCATTGCGTCCCACCTTTCAACCGCCAGCCAAGGCGGGGACCTGTGCAAAAAAATCGCCGCGTGCGATAGACAGACGTTCACGGAATTGTCATCGTTAACCTGAAACGGCCGGAATCCGGGGCGAATCAGCCCGCCGACCGTCTTTTGCCATGTGTGTGGTGTGTAATGTCCGGGTTGGAGATTGAACTGAAACTGGCGGTGGCGCCGTCCGATATGGACCGGCTGCGGGGGCTTGCCTGCCTGTCCGACACCATAGCCAAGCCAAAGGTCAAATCGCTCGACAGCATCTATTTCGATACGGAGGATCGGCGCTTTCTGGCCAATGGCCTGTCGCTGCGGGTGCGCCGCGTGGGCCGCACGCTGGTGCAGACGCTGAAATCCGCCCCCGCCCCCGGTGCCGGCGCCCTGGTGCGGGGGGAATGGGAGGTGGAGGTAGGCCATCCCCGCCCCGACCTGTCCCTGCTGCCCGATGCTGCGGCGCTGGCGGGGGTGGGGGCGATCACCAACGACGATCTGGTGCCTGTCTTTGAAACCCGTATCCGCCGTCAGATCCGCTATCTGTCGCCCCGCCCCGGCATCACCATCGAACTGGCCCTGGACCAGGGAGAGATTGTGGCGCCGGGCGGCCTGTCGCTGCCGGTGAACGAAGCCGAATTGGAACTGACTGAAGGCAGCGACACCGCCGTCCTTTACGATCTGGCCCGCGCCATCCATGCCGAGGTGCCGGTGCGCCTGGAAATGCTGACCAAGTCGGCACGCGGCTATGCCCTGTCATCGGGTGCCACACCGGTCAGCGTAAAAGCATCCAAGCTGACGCTGGACCCGGCGGCCACGGTGGAGGAGGCGCTGTCCACCATCGTGCGTCACTGCCTGGGTCACATGATGGCGAATGAGCCGGTGACACGGGCGGGCCAGGACCCGGAGGGTGTGCATCAGATGCGCGTGGCGCTGCGCCGCCTGCGGTCCGCGTTGCAGATTTTCCGCCCCTTCATCCCGGCCGACCAGATGGACAGCCTGGGTCCGCGCGTGAAGGCGCTGGCCGATGCGCTGGGCCCGGCGCGGGAATGGGATGTGTTCCTGGGCGAATTGCTGCCGCCCCTGGCGCAGGCCCTGCCCGGCCATGAGGGCCTGTCCGCTTTGGAGGCGGCGGCCCGCGCGGCGCGCGACCGGGGCTATGCCCTGGTCCGCTCCACCCTGGCCGACCCCGCCCATACGGCCCTGCTGCTGGATCTGGCCGCCTGGGTTGATGGCCGGCAATGGCGCAACCAGCCGGTCAGCGAACAATCGACCCTGTTGCTGTCCCCGGTCACCGATATGGCGGGCGCCCTGCTGGGCAAGCGCCACCGGCAGGCGCGCCGGCGCGGCCGTGGTTTCGCCAAGCTGGCCGCCGCCCCCCGCCACGAACTGCGCATCTCCTTGAAAAAGCTGCGCTATGCCGCCGACTTTTTCCGCTCTCTCTATGAAGGCAAGGCCCTGCGCCGCTTCCTGGAGGAACTGGCCATCTTGCAGGACCATCTGGGTCACTTGCAGGATGTGGCGACCGTGGACAAGCTGGTGGCCGATCTGGAACGCACCGCCGGGCCCAGCCTGCCGCCGGAATGGCGTCTGGGCGCCGGTCTGGTGGCCGGCTGGCACGCACGCGGCCTGCATGATCTGGAAGAGCATATCGTCGCCGACTGGCACCGGTTCACCGATGCCAAGCCCTTCTGGCAGGAAGCGGAAGAAACAGCGGTCGAATGACCTGAATTTTGGATCACGGCCGGTTGCAAGGAAACAACATGCGCACCATCCTGGTTTCCAACATCAAGGGCGGCGTGGGCAAGACCACCATCGCCACGCATCTGGCCGCCTATTTTGCCGGTCACGGGCACAAGACGGCGCTGGCCGATCTGGACCGGCAGAAATCCTCCCTGGGCTGGCTGAAAACCCGGCCGGACACGGCATCGGCGATTCAGGGCCTGGACTGGGTGAAGGAGATTGGCAAGCCGCC
>JAIXTS010000206.1 GCA_027483805.1 Azospirillum sp.
CGCGGCGGAGGACGGATGAGCAAGCCCACACACGTAACGCATGCGGAACATGTGCGTGTGTCCCTGGAACAGGACATTTTCATGGGCCGTCTGCGTCCCGGTTCCCGCCTGGACGAGGAAGTGATTGCCAGCCGGTTCGGTATATCGCGTACACCGGTACGCGAAGCGGTGCTGCAGCTGGTGGAATCCGGTCTGGTGGAAAAGCGGCCGCGCCAGGGGGCGGTGGTGGCCAGCATGGATATCCGCCGCATGATCCACATGTTCGAGGTGATGTCGGAGCTGGAGGGGCTGTGCGCCAAACTGTCGGCCCGCCGCATGTCGCCGGAGGAGAAGGCAAAGCTGGCCGAGGTCCACAAGCTGTCGGAGGATCATTACAATGCCGGCCGCCAGGACGAGTATTATGCCGCCAGCCGCAAGTTCCATCAGCTGCTGGTCTGGGGCAGCCATAATGATGTGCTGGTGGAAATGACGGACAAGCTGGCCCTGCAGCTGGTCCCTTATCGCCGCTATCAGCTGAACTATCCCGGCCGGGCGGAGGAAAATCTGCGCGACCATGGCGCCATCCTGGAGGCCGTGCAGCAGGGCGACCCCGAGATCGCCTATCGCCGCCTGCGTCAGCATACGACGATCCAGGGCGATATCTTTGCTGAATATATTTCCCTGACCGGGCAGCGGGCGGCGGAATAAGGCGTCGATTTGTCAAAATCCGCCCATCGGGCTTGACGATGACGGCGATGGTGATGTCCTTTGTCCCGCACCCTGGGACAGGGCGAGGATATGCTTGTCGCTTTCCCATTTCCGCCTGTGGAACCCGGGGGCACAAAAGCCGGCGCCGGCGCCGGGATGAAACAGGGGTGGAAGAGGGACCATGGGCAAGGCCGATCATTACGACATCGTCATCGCCGGGGCCGGACAGGCGGCGGCGCAATGCGCGCAGTCCCTGCGCCAGGGCGGTTTCACCGGCTCTCTGGCCCTGATCGGGGATGAAGATCACGCCCCCTACGAGCGTCCGCCCCTGTCCAAGGATTATCTGTCGGGCAAGCGGGACGCGGCCCGCCTGCTGCTGCGCAAGCCGGACTATTGGACGGACAAGCAGATCACCCTGCTGACCGGGCGGCGGGTGGCGGAAGTGGACCGGCCGGCCCGCCTGCTGACCCTGACCAATGGTGATCAAGTCACCTATGGCAAACTGATCTGGGCCGCGGGCGGACGGCCGCGCCGCCTGTCCTGTGCGGGCGCGGATCTGGCGGGGGTACATGCCATCCGCTCCATCGCCGATATTGACGGGCTGAAGGCCGATCTTTTTCCCGGTGCGCGGGTGGTGATCGTGGGGGGCGGCTATATCGGGCTGGAAACGGCGGCGGTGCTGCGCGGGTTCGGCCATCCGGTGACCGTGCTGGAGGCGCAGGAACGGCTGCTGGCCCGCGTCACGTCCCCGCCCGTTTCCAGCTATTTCGCCGATCTGCATCGCGGGCGCGGGGTGGATGTGCGCCTGTCGGCCCAGGTGGCGGCCCTGCGCGGCAGCGCGCGGGTGGAAAGTGTCGAACTGTCCGACGGGACCCAGGTGCCCGCCGATATCGTGGTGGTCGGCATCGGCATCATCCCCAATGTCGAACCGCTGGCGGCCGCCGGCCTGCCCTGCCCCAACGGGGTGGAGGTCGATGCCCATTGCCGCACCGCCGATCCCGATATCCTGGCCATCGGCGACTGTGCCCTGCACCCGAACATCTTCGCCGGCCGTTCCATCCGCCTTGAATCGGTGCCCAACGCGGTGGAGCAGGGCAAGGTCGCGGCGGATACCCTTCTGGGTCAGGAAAAGCCCTATACGTCCCTGCCCTGGTTCTGGTCCGACCAGTATGAGGTGAAGATGCAGGCGGCGGGCCTGGCCATGGATTATGACCGGATCGTACCGCGCGGCGACCCGGCGGGCGCCGGCTTCTCCGTCCTGTATCTGCGTGCCGGCCGCGTCATCGCCATCGACTGCATGAATGCCGCCCGCGACTTCATCCAGGCCAAGGCCCTGATCACCGGCGGCATGGTGATCGACGCCGACAAGGCAGCCGACACGGCCGTGGATCTGAAGTCGCTGGCGGCGGGGTGACAGGGGCGGTACGGGTCAACGATCAACCAGTTCGATCCGCACCCTCTTACCCACGGCTTCGGCGGCTTTTTTGATCGCGCCGATCGTTACAGAATCACAATCGGGATCAAGAATGCGGGAAAGCTGATTGCGGCTGGTATTCAGGGCTGCTGCCATGGCGGTCTTCGTGATGCTTTTGTCCTTCATCGCCTTCAAAAGCTGTTCCACGAACAGTTCCTTGATCGCGACTTCGCGGACATCCTCCGCGATCCCCTCCTCTTCCAGCCAGGAAGCGAAGGAGGGACCGACATTCTCCGGATGAAAGTCTGGGGAAATATCCGTCTCGATCTCTTTATGCGTCATGGTTGGTCCGTCCTCTTCGCTTCGGCCATCCATAATTGTGGACCTGATTTCAAACAACCCATCGCCCAATCCATCGACTGCCGGCTTTCCGATCTGGGGAACAGCGAGTTAAACCTTGTGAATATCCTTTCCGATTATTCGTCTGTCCTCTGGTAACATTGATTTCAACCACGCCAGAACGGGCACATTCCCGGCCATTGTTTTGAAGAAGTAAGCGGCGAACCTCGGATTGCCTGTCATCCTCCCTGCATCGGCAGTCAATAGTTTTGCGGGATTGCAGATACACATGTCCATACTATACGGAGAAAATGTACTTTATCTAGTACGCTTCGTTTACCCCCAAACAGCCAACCCCCACCCTTGCGACAGGGCTGTCACATAGGCGTGCTTGACAAAGCATGCACGGCTCCATCAGATTGGAAGCGCTTTCAATGTCGCATTTGCCGGCATTGGGCAGGCCAACAAAAAGGGGCGCCGGTGGGTTGCGCCCAGGTTGATGGGAGGGAGTTTAGATGGCGAACCGCAATTCCGGCGGCGGCTTGATGCTGTCCCGCGCGCTTTACCGCACAGTGTCGGGGGTGGCGATCGGTCTGGCGCTGGCCGGTACGGCACAGGCGCAGAACCAGGGCAGCAATGCCGGCGGCGACCTGATGGAAGAAATCGTGGTGACCGGCATCCGCGCCGGCATCGAGAATTCCATCAACATCAAGAAGAACGAGACCTCCATCGTGGAGGCGGTGTCGGCGGAGGATATCGGCAAGCTGCCGGACGTCTCCATCGCCGAAAGCATCGCCCGCCTGCCCGGTCTGGCTGCACAGCGCGTCAATGGTCGCGCCCAGGTGATCTCCATCCGCGGCCTGTCACCCGATTTCACCACCACCCTGCTGAACGGCCGGCAGCAGGCCAGCTCCGGCGACAACCGCGCCGTGGAGTTCGACCAGTATCCGTCCGAACTGCTGTCGTCGGTCGTCATCTACAAGACGCCGGACGCGCAGGTATCGGGCATGGGCCTGTCGGGTACCGCCGATCTGCGCACCGTGCGCCCGCTGGAATATGGCAAGCGCACCGCGTCGGTGAATATCCGGGGGGAGAAGATCGACGGCTCCAAGGCCAACAGCGACGTCTCCAACTGGGGCGGACGCGGCAGCGCCTCCTATATCGATCAGCTGATGGACGGCAAGCTGGGCATCGCCATCGGCTTTGCCCATCTGGACAGCCCCAGCCAGGTGAAGCATTACAAGGCCTATGGCTATGAGGCGTTCGATTTCGCGGTCACACCCGACAGTGCCGACAAGGCCCTGATCCTGAACGGCCAGGAAATCTGGGCCACCTCGCGCACCAACAAGCGCGATGCCGTCATCGGTATTTTTGAGTTCCAGCCGAATGAGAAGATCCACAGCACGCTGGATCTCTACTACTCCAAATTCAAGCAGGAGGAGACGACGCGCGGCGCGCAATGGTTCTCCAATGGCTGGGCCGACAATGCCACCTTCACCAATGTGCAGACCAAGGATGTCGGCGGGTCACAGTTCGCCAGCAGCGGGACGCTGAACAATGGTGTGCTGCAGCTGCGCAATGATTTCAACGACCGCACCGACAAGCTGTTCTCCGCCGGCCTGAATAACGAGTTCGAGCTGACCGAGGATACGCGGCTTTATGCCGACCTGTCCTATTCACGCAACAACCGGCGTGAACAGGTGATGGAGACCTATGCCGGCTATGGGCGCGGGACCGGTGGCGTCACGGGCAGCACGCCCAATGTCGGCCGCACCTTCGACAAGATCGGGTTCAGCGTCAATGAGGACGGTTTCTCCCAGTACAGCACCGGCCTGAATTATGCCGATGCGTCCAAGGTGACGCTTGGCGACCGCGCCCCCTGGGGGGGCTGGGGCCATGACGGCGCCATCCGCTATCCGCATGTGAAGGAAGAGGTGACGGCGCTGGATGGCCGTGTCGAGCATGACATGGATGGCTTCATCACCAAGCTGTCGGCCGGTGTGAACTATACCCACCGCGACAAGGGCAAGACCGTCGATGAATATGATCTGTTCCTGAAGAACGGGCGTCAGCAGGTCTATGTCGATGCCGCCGATCTGGTGGATCCGACCTCTCTGGGCTTTGCCGGCATGGGTGACGTGCTGGCCGTCAAGATCGGCGATGTCTGGCGCAAATATTACGATACCACCCCCATCAAGGACCTGAACAATTACGACAAGGCCTGGGACATTTCCGAGAAGGTCAGCACCTTCTTTGCCCGTGGCAATTATGAACTGGGCAATCTGACCGGCAATGTCGGCGTGCAGGTGGTCCGTCAGGTCCAGGCCTCCAAGGGCACCATGATCGCCACCAATGCCAGCGGTGCGGTGGTGCCGGCGGCCATTGATGCCAAGACCAGCTATACCGACGTGCTGCCCAGCCTGAACGCCATTTATGATCTGGGGGATGGCCACCGGCTGCGTCTGGGCCTGTCCAAGACCATGGCAAGGCCGCGCATGGACGACATGCGGGCCAACCTGACCCCCTCCTTCGATGCCATGGTCTGTTCGACCAAGCCCTGCGTACCGGGAACGACCGTCAATCCCTGGTCGGCCACGGGCGGCAATCCCTATCTGAAGCCGTGGAAGGCCAATGCTGTCGATGGTGCCTATGAATGGTACATCGCGCCCACCACCTATGTGTCGGTGGCCGGCTTCTATAAGGATCTGAAGACTTATATCTACCGGCGCACCGAGCCGTATGATTTCACCGGCCTGCCCCTGCCGACCACGGGCACCGGCATCCCGCCGGGCGTGATCGTCAGCCCCGCCGGTTCCATCACCTATTACGACAATGGCAATGGCGGGTCGGTGAAGGGCATGGAATTCAGCGGCGCGCTGGATTTCGGTCAGGTGTGGGAGCCGCTGGAAGGGCTGGGCGTGCAGGGCAGCCTGTCCTTCACCTGGTCCAGCATCACCATGGCGGACAAGGGCGTGACGTCGAAATCGCGCATCCCCGGCCTGTCCAAGACCGTCTACAACCTCACCGGCTATTACGAGCGTGACGGGTTCCAGGCCCGCGTCAGCCAGCGCTACCGTTCCGCCTACAAGGGTGAGGTGGTGCAGCTTTACGCCAACCGGGGTGCGACGGAGATCCTGTCGGACAAGCAGGTCGATGCCCAGATCGGCTATACGATCCAGGAAGGCCAGTTCGAAAATCTGGGCTTCCTGCTGCAGGTCAACAACCTGACCGACAGCCCCTACCGCACCCGGCTGGGTCTGGATGATGGCGGCACCAAGACCGCCGACGGGTCCTATCTGCCGGAAACCTATGAAAAGTACGGACGGCAGTTCCTGTTCGGCATGAACTACCGGTTCTGATAGAACCGGTTGACCGGCCGGCGGTGCCCGCCCCATTGGGACCGCCGGCCGCCCTTCCCCCCTGGCAGTTGGAAGGCAGCATTCTGTGCAGCAGCAGATCAAGAAGATCCTGATCGTCGGCGGCGGATCGGCCGGGTGGATGAGTGCGGCCCTGTTCGCGAAACTGTTCAAGGGTCTGTATGACATTACCCTGGTGGAGTCCGAGGAGATCGGCACCATCGGCGTGGGTGAGGCCACCATCCCCGCCATCAAGAAATTCAACGAGCTGCTGGGCATCGACGAGGATGAATTCCTGCGTCGGACCAAGGGCAGCTTCAAGCTGGGCATCCAGTTCGTGGACTGGTGGCGGCAGGGGGAAAGCTATATCCACGGGTTCGGCGTCATCGGGCAGGACCTGGGCTGGCTGCGCTGTCACCAATACTGGCTGCGCCTGCGGGAACTGGGTCGGGCGCCTGCCTTTGCCGACCTGTCGATCAATACCGCCGCCTGCGCCCCCAACAAGTTCATGCGGGCCCGGCCGGAGATGAAGGACAGCCCGCTGGGCCAGATCGCCCATGCCTTTCATTTCGACGCCGGCCTTTATGCCCGGTTCCTGCGCGACTTCGCCGAGGCGCGTGGGGTCACACGGGTGGAGGGCCGGATCGGCAAGGTCACACTGCGTCCCGACGATGGCTATGTGAAATCGGTGACCCTGGCCGATGGGCGGGAGATCGCGGCCGATTTTTTCATCGACTGTTCGGGTTTCCGGGGTCTGGTCATCGAACAGGCCCTGCTGACCGGGTATGAGGACTGGTCCCACTGGCTGCCCTGTGACCGCGCCATTGCGGTGCCCTGTGCCAGGGGCGACAACTTCACCCCCTATACACGCTCCACAGCCCATTGCGCCGGCTGGCAATGGCGCATCCCGTTGCAGCACCGCACCGGCAACGGTCATGTCTTCTCCAGCCGCTTCATGGAGGAAGCCGAGGCCGAGCGTATCCTTCTGTCCAACCTGGATGGCGAACCCCTGTCCGAACCCAACCGGGTGCGGTTCGTCACCGGCAAGCGGCGCAAATTGTGGAACCGCAATTGTGTTTCCATCGGCCTGTCATCGGGCTTCCTGGAACCGCTGGAAAGCACCAGCCTGCACCTGATCCAGTCGGCTGCCATCCGTCTGGTGCGCCTGTTCCCCGATGGCGGAAACGAGGCGGCAAACAGGGAAGAGTACAACCGTCAGGCCGATTTTGAGTATGAGCGTATCCGCGACTTCATCATCCTGCATTACAAGGCGACGGAGCGTGACGACAGCCCGTTCTGGAACCATTGCCGGACCATGGCGGTGCCCGAGACCTTGCAGCGCAAGATCGACCTTTTCGCCGCCAATGGCCGCATCTTCCGCGAGGATGAGGAGCTGTTCGCGGAGGAAAGCTGGATCCAGGTCCTGATCGGCCAGGGCGTGATCCCGCGCAGCCATGACCCGCTGGTCCGGGTACAGCCGGATACGGAGATCGAGCATTACCTGTCCAACATTGCCCAGGTGGTGGCGAAATGCGTGGCGGTGATGCCGGGCCATGATGCCTATCTGGACCGGATTTGCAACGCCACCCCCTGATGCGGGGCGCGCCACATGAACAAAATTTCCACGGAGGAAACCATGACCCAACCCCGCCGGCCGACGCTGGTTCTGCGCCGCCTGTGCCTGTCCACGGCCATGGCCAGCCTGCTTGCCCTGTCCCCCGCTGTTCATGCCCAGACCATGCCCGCCAAGGACAGCCCGCCCATCATGGCCCTGACACAGGACCGGGTCTGGGCGCGCGCCGACGCGCTGGTCCGGCAGATGACGCTGGACGAGAAGATCACCTATCTCCACGGCCTGTTCCCGCCGCAGACAAAAAACCCGCCCGCCGACATGATCCCGTCAGCCGGTTATGTGCCCGGTGTGCCGCGCCTGAAAATCCCCACCCTGCGCGAAACCGACGCCAGCCTGGGTGTGGCCAATCAGGTGGAACAGCGCAAGGGCGACACGGCCACGGCGCTGCCCGCCAGTCTGGCCCTGGCCGGCACGTTCGAGCCGGAATTGGCCTTCAAGTCCGGCGCCATGATCGGCGGGGAGGCGCGGGCCAAGACCTTCAACGTGCTGCTGGCCGGTGGTGTCAACCTGACGCGCGATCCCTGGGCGGGCCGCAATTTCGAATATCTGGGCGAAGACCCGCTGCTGGCCGGCATCCTGGCCGGGGAGAGCATCCGGGGCGTACAGTCGGCCAACATCGTTTCCACCATCAAACATTTCGCCCTGAATGCGCAGGAAACGGGCCGCCATGTCATGGATGCCCGCATCGGTGAGGCGGATCTGCGGGAAAGCGACCTGCTGGCCTTTCAGATCGCCATGGAACGGGGCAAGCCCGCGTCGGTCATGTGCGCCTATAACAAGGTCAATGGCGACTGGGCGTGCGAGAATGACTTCCTGTTGAACAAGGTGCTGAAGAAGGATTGGGCCTATCCGGGCTGGGTCATGTCCGACTGGGGTGCCGTTCATTCCACGGTGAAAGCCGCCAATGCCGGCCTGGATCAGCAGTCGGGCCAGGAACTGGACAAGCAGATCTTCTTCGGCGAGGATCTGAAGCAAGCCGTCGCCAAGGGAGAGGTGACGACGGCCCGCCTGGACGACATGGTCCGCCGTATCCTGTATGGCGTGATCCAGACGGGCCTGATCGACAACCCGACCCCGGCCAGCGAACAGCCCATCGATTATGCCGGCAACGCCAGGCTGGCGCAGGCCGTGGCAGAGCGCGGGTCGGTGCTGCTGAAGAACCAGGGTGTGCTGCCGCTGAAGAAGTCGGCGAAGAAGATCGTGCTGATCGGCGCGCATGCCGATGTCGGCGTGCTGTCGGGCGGCGGGTCGTCGCAGGTGCGGTCGGTGGGCGGTGCGCCCGTCGAAATCCCCCTGAACGGGGGTGAGGCCGCTTCGTTCGTGCGGGTCACCTGGCACGCTTCCTCGCCGCTGAAGGCGGTGCAGGCCATCGCGCCGGGGGCCGATGTGACCTATGTCGACGGCAAGGACCCGGTCGCCGCCGCCAAGGCCGCCCAGGGGGCCGACGCCGTCATCCTGTTCGCCTGGCATTGGCAGACCGAAGCCGCCGACGCCCGCTCCATCGCCCTGCCCGACAATCAGGACCGGCTGGTCGAAGCGGTAGCCGCCGCGAACCGGAACATTGTCGTGGTGTTGCAGACCGGCGGCCCCGTCCTGATGCCCTGGCTGGACAAGGTGGGGGCGGTGCTGGCCGCCTGGTATCCCGGCCAGAAAGGGGGCGAGGCCATTGCCCGCCTGCTGTTCGGGGACGCCAACCCGTCGGGCCGCCTGCCCATGACCTTCCCCGCCGCGGAAAGCCAGGCCCCGCGCCCGTCGGCCCCCGGCTGGGCCGAACAGGACGCCATCGACAATGCGCGGCGCGCCGGACAGAAGGCGGGGCCGATCAAGCCCTTTGCCGTGGACTATATCGAGGGGGCCGCCGTCGGCTACCGCTGGTATGAGCAGCAGAAGCTGAAGCCGCTGTACCCGTTCGGCTATGGCCTGTCCTATACCAGCTTCACCTATGCCAACCTGACCGTGGAGGATGGGGCGGTGCTGCGCGTCAGCTTTGATGTCACCAACAGCGGCAAGGTCGCGGGTGCCGACACACCGCAGCTTTACGTGACGGCGGGACAGCGCAAGCGCATGCTTCGTCTGGCCGGCTTCCAGAAGGTGGATCTGGCACCGGGTCAGACACGCCGCGTCACCCTGACCGTCGATCCGCGCATCCTGGCCGATTATGATGTGGCGGCAAAGGGCTGGACCCTGCCGGCGGGCGAATATGCGCTGTATGTCGGCGCCCATGCCGGCGACGCGGCCCTGCCGGGCACGGCCGCGCTGAAGGGCTGGACGGGCAAGCCGTAATTCGCAAGGGTTCGCCGATGTCTATTTTCGTCCCTCGCCCGCGCAAGCGGGAGAGGGAGGGTGAGGGAACCACGCCCACCCCACCAACAGGAGACTGAACCGCCATGCGCCGCCTGCTCACCACCCTGGCCCTGGCTACCCTGCTGACCAGCCCGGCCCTGGCCGATCCGTTGCGCGCCTGGGTGACGTCGGGGGACCGCACATTCTCCCTGACCGAACAGGCACCGGTGGAGCCGACCGATGCCGTGGGAACATTGCCGCTGCTGACCATTGATGCCAGCGAACGCCATCAGACCATCGTCGGTTTCGGCGCCGCCATCACCGACAGTTCCGCCCATATCCTGCAAAGCCGCCTGTCCAAGGCACAGCGTCAGGCGCTGCTGAAGGAACTTTTCGGGCGTGACGGCAATGGGCTGGGGTTCAGCCTGACACGCCTGACCATCGGCGCGTCTGATTTCTCCCTGGATCATTACAGCCTGGATGATGCGCCGGGAGGCGCACCCGATCCGGAACTGAAACATTTCTCCGTGGCCAGGCCGGCGGCAGAGGTGTTTCCGACCGTGCGGGAGGCGCTGTCCATCAATCCGGACCTGCGCACCATCGCTTCGCCCTGGAGCGCGCCGGCCTGGATGAAAACCACGGGATCGCTGGTCAAGGGGCAGCTGAAGGATGAAGCCTACCCCGTCTATGCCCGGTTCTTTGCCCGCTATGTCAAGGCGGCGGCCGACCATGGTGTGCCTACCGATTACCTGACCATCCAGAATGAGCCGGATTTTGAGCCCAAGGATTATCCGGGCATGCGCTGGACCGCGGTCGACCGGGCGCGCTTCTTTGCCGACCATCTGGCGCCCGTTTTCGCACAGGAGGGCATCCGGTCGCGCGTGCTGGATTGGGATCATAATTGGGATCAGCCCGAACAAGCCCTGACGGTGTTCGCCAACCCGAAGGCCAGGCAGTTCGTCTCCGGCGTGGCCTGGCACTGTTATGCCGGGCAGGTGCGGGCGCAGGAGGTGGTGCGGGCCGCATATCCGGACAAGGAAGTCTTTTTGACCGAATGTTCGGGCGGGGAATGGGCGCCCGATTACAGCGACAGCTTCACCTGGATGATGCGCAACCTGATCATCGGGTCCACCCGCCACGGGTCGCGCGGGGTGGTCATGTGGAATCTGGTGCTGGATGAAAAGCACGGGCCGTACAAGGGCGGCTGCGACACCTGCCGGGGGGTGGTGACCGTACATTCCAGGACGGGTGCGGTCACCCGCAATCAGGAATATTACGCCTTCGGCCATGCCAGCCGTTTCGTGAAGCCGGGTGCTGTCCGCATCGGGTCGCCGGCGGAACTGGGCAGCGTGGACAGCGTGGCGTTTGAGAACAAGGATGGCAGCCATGTGCTGATCGCGCTGAACCACGGGACCAAGCCCGCCCGTTTCGCCATTGCCGACGGGAACAAGCGCTTCCCCGTCACCCTGCCACCCAAAGCCGCCGGCACCTATGTGTGGTGAAGGCCGGCGCATATATCAGGGGTCAAAAATCCGGACCCCTGATATAAGGCGCCGATCCTGTTCATCCTTGGTGCGACCATGGCCGGCCCTTCCGACATGACCTTCATCTACCTGCTGGGCGGGACCATCCTGTCACTGGCGGGAAAGGCCGATCCCGCCGACAGTGCCGCCCTGCTGCGGACGGCCGGCATTCATCTGGACGGGCCGGTAACGGTCCGCCCCTTCCGCAGTGTGGGCAGCCAGAACCTGACCCTGGCCGATATCCGGGCCCTGGCCGCCGATATCACGGCCCGCCATGGTGAAGGGGTGCGGGCCTTTGTGGTGGCGCAGGGCACCGACACGATGGAGGAAAGCAGTTTCCTCCTGTCGCTGCTGGCCCCCGCCACGGCCACCATCATCATGACCGGGTCCATGCGCACGGCCGATGCGCCGGGGGCCGAAGGGCCGGGCAATCTGCGCGATGCGCTGATCGCGGCGCGGTCCCTGTCAGGCCACCGTCCGGGCGTCCTGGTCGCCGTTGCCGGCGAACTGCATGATGCGCGGCTGGTGCGCAAGATGGATTCAGGCCGTATCGCCGCCTTCGGCAGCCCCGGATGGGGACCGGTGGGCAGCATCATCACGGGCCGCGTGCGTCTGGCCATGACGCCCCTGTCGGCACCCGGTCCCTATGACTGGCCGGCGGACTGCGCGGCGGCGCGTGTCGGGCTGCTGACCGTGGCCATGGATGGCGATCCCCTGTCCGCCCTGCCCTATGCCGATGCGGCCTGGGCGGGTCTGGTGGTGGAAGCGATGGGATCGGGCCATGTGCCCCAGGCCCTGGCCGCCCCGCTGGCCGCCATCGCGGCGGCAAAGCCCCTGCTGCTGGTCAGCCGCTGCCCGCAGGGTGACACGGACGGGCACGGCACCTATCAGGGGGACGGCACCGCCGCCTGGCTGATGGCCAACGGCCTGATCGATGCCGGCAGCCTGGATGCACGCAAGGCCAGGCTGCTGCTGACGGTCCTGCTGGGGGCCGGGCGGGATGTGCGGGCGGCGATGGCGGGCTGGGCCGGGCTGGGTGTGGTGTAAAGACCCTACAGCCCCGCCGGCACCACGCTGCCCGGCAGCCAGCGGCCGCGCATGTTCTGGCGCGCGGCGGCACGCAGCTTGCCCGGATAATCATCGATGGCCGGCCCGATCAGCGGCAGGTCGAAGCGCGCTATGGTGGCGGCGATGCCGTCGCTGTCCAGCCCATAGCCCCAGGCCACGGCATGGCGCGCGATCTCCAGCTCCTGGCCCCAGAAATACACTTCGCGGGCCTGGACATTGGCCTGCATGCGCCGCACCTCTTCCACCCGCCCGTCATTCATCAGGGGCAGCCAGATATCGGGCATCAGCAGGTCGACCGGCACTTCCGGCACATATTCATAGGCATCGCCCTGGACCACATGCAGCTTGGCCTGCGCCGCTTCCGGCAGCTGCGCGGCCAGATCCAGGTCCCGGTGCAGGGCCAGGATGGCGGGGTCCAGTTCCACCACACTCACCCGCGTCACCTCTGGTCGCAGGGCGCAGTTGACGGCGGCCCAGCCCATGCCCATGCCGCAGATCAGCACATGGCCATGCGACAGGCGCACGCCGATCTCCTGGCTTTCCATTTCCATGGGCGAGGTGGACATCCAGGTATCGCCATGGCGCAGCAGGCCCACCATGTTCTGCACGAAACGGGTGGGGGTCCAGTACCCCTGGGAGACGGACAAGGCCGCCGCCCGCAGCCGCCAGCCATTTTCCCCATCCGTCAGCCGATAGGTCGGGATGAACAGATCCGTTTCATAATAGTCCAGGCCGGGCGGCGGGGCGGCATCCATCAAGGTCATCGTGTCAACATCACTGTTCGGTTGTCGATGTGCACTATGACTACCACTATTCATGCGGCAGAGGCCAGGGGGTGGTGCCTATCCCACCACCCCCGCCGACCGCAGCGCCGCGATACGGTCAGGGTCCAGGCCCAGCAGGTCGGCCAGCACCGATCCCGTATCGGCGCCCAGATCGGGCGGGGCGCTGCTGTCCACATTGGGCGTATGGCTGAATTTTACGGGATTGGCCACGCCCGGCACCATGCCCGCCGCCGCGTGCGGCAGGGACAGGGCCAGGCCGCGATGGACCACCTGCGGATCGGCAAAGGCCTGCGACAGGCTGTTGATGGGACCTGCCGGGACCTCGGCATCTTCCAGTTCCGCCAGCCAGTCGGACCCGGACCGGGTGGTCAGCCGGTCGGAGAGAAGACGGGTCAGTTCCACGCGGTTGGCCACGCGGGCGCGGTTGCTGGCGAACCGTTCATCGCTGCCCAGGTCCGCCACGCCCAGAACGGCGCACAGACGCTGGAACTGCCGGTCATTGCCGACCGCCAGATTGATATGGCCATCGGCCACCGGAAACGTGTCATAGGGCACGATGGAGGGATGGCCATTGCCCAGGCGCCGTGGATCGCGGTCGGAAACCAGCACATTCAGCGCCTGATTGGCCATGGCGGCCAGCATGCAGTCCAGCAGCGCCACATCGATGCGCTGGCCCTGGCCGGTGCGCTCGCGATGGTGCAGGGCCGCCAGGATGGCATTGCCGGCATAAAGCCCGGTGATGATGTCGGCCAGGGCCACACCGGCCTTGGCCGGGCCGCCATCGGGATCGCCCGTGACGGACATCAGCCCGCTCATCCCCTGGATCAGGAAATCGTACCCCAGGCGCTGCGCATAGGGACCATCCTGCCCGAACCCGGTGATGGAACAATAGATCAGGCGGGGGTTCAGGGCGGCCAGACTGTCATAATCCAGCCCGTATTTGGCCAGCCCCCCCACCTTGTAATTCTCCACCAGCACGTCGGACCTTGCCGCCAGATCGCGGATCAGAGTCTGGCCGTCGGCGCTGGTGAAATCGACCGCGATGGAGCGTTTATTGCGGTTGGCGGTCAGGAAATAGGCGGACGGGCTGTCGGGCCCGGCCACGAACGGGGGGCCCCAGCGGCGGGTATCATCCCCCTCCCCCGGCCGTTCCACCTTGATGATCTCCGCCCCGAAATCGCCCAGCATCTGGGTCGCCCAGGGGCCGGCCAGGATACGGGACAGGTCCAGCACGCGGATACCGTCCAGCGCTGCCATCATCTTGCTCCAGAACTATTACCCAAGGCCGGCAAAGGCCGGCCCGCGACCACCTGGTCGCGCAAGCCAAGGGCGCGGATGCGCCCGCCCGGCGCCTGAGCGAACACTCAAAAAAACCTGGGAAGTTTAGAAAAACGCCTGCAGCCCCGTGATGGCCCGACCCAGGATCAGGGCGTGGACGTCATGCGTGCCCTCATAGGTATTAACCGTTTCCAGGTTCACCATATGGCGGATCACGTCGAATTCGCCGGAAATGCCATTGCCGCCGTGCATGTCGCGGGCCATGCGGGCGATATCCAGCGCCTTGCCGCAATTGTTGCGTTTGACGATGGAGATCATTTCAGGCGCCACCTGCCCCGCCTCGAACAGGCGGCCGACCCGCAAGGATGCCTGCAAACCCAGGCTGATTTCGGTCAGCATGTCGGCCAGCTTCTTCTGTACCAGCTGTGTGCCGGCCAGCGGCTTGCCGAACTGCTTGCGGTCCAGCGTATAGGCACGGGCGGCATGGAAGCAGGCCTCGGCCGCGCCCATGGAGCCCCAGGAAATGCCGTACCGCGCCCGGTTCAGACAGCCGAACGGCCCCTTCAGGCCCGACACGTTGGGCAGCAGGGCGTCTTCGGCCACCTCCACCCCGTCCATCACGATCTCGCCCGTGACCGAGGCGCGCAGGGACAGCTTGCCCTCGATCTTCGGTGCCGACAGGCCCTTCATGCCCTTTTCCAGGACAAAGCCCCGGATGGCGCCGTCATGGGCGTCGGACTTGGCCCAGACGACAAAGACATCGGCGATGGGGGAATTGGTGATCCACATCTTGGACCCGGTCAGGCGATAGCCGCCATCGATCCGTTCGGCGCGGGTCCGCATGCCACCGGGATCGGACCCGGCATCGGGTTCGGTCAGGCCAAAACAGCCGATCCATTCACCCGATGCCAGTTTGGGCAGGTACTTTTTCTTCTGCGCCTCGCTGCCATAGGCCTCGATCGGGTACATGACCAGCGAGCTTTGCACGCTCATCATCGACCGATAGCCGCTGTCCACCCGCTCCACCTCGCGCGCGACAAGGCCATAGGCGACATAGCCGACGCCGGCCCCGCCATATTCCGGCGCCACGGTCACGCCCAGCAGGCCCATTTCCCCCATCTCGGCAAAGAGGGCGGGGTCGGTCTGTTCCTTCTCGAACGCCTGGCGCACGCGGGGGCGCAGCTTCTCCTGCGCGAAGGCATGGGCGCTGTCACGGATCAGACGCTCATCCTCCGTCAACTGGTCGTTCAGCAGAAAAGCATCATCCCAATGAAACGCCGCCATGCCCGCCATGATCGCAAACCCCCTGCATCGATAAGGACCCCAGCGATACGCCCGATGCCGGCCCGGCGCAAACCATGATTGCTCACCAACTTGATGATGATTTTGCATGAAGTCTAGCGGATACCGGGACTTCACGGCAGTATTGACACAGGAAGTTGCATGACCCCTGGTCCCGTGGAAAGGCCCGCCCATGTTTGCCCGCCGCCTGATCCCCAGCACCGCCGCCCTGATCGCGTTTGAGGCAGCGGCCCGCCTGGGCGGGTTTACGGCGGCGGCCGCAGAACTGCACCAGACGCAAGGCGCCATCAGCCGGCAGGTGGCGCAACTGGAGGCACAATTGGGCGTGGCCCTGTTCACCCGCGTGCGCCAGCGGGTGACATTGACCCCGGCCGGCCGGTATTTCGCCGATCAGGCCCGCGATATCCTGGGCCGGCTGGGCCATGCCGCCGCCCGAACCATTGCCTTTGACGGGGGGGGCGGCACGCTGGATCTGGCCATCCTGCCCACCTTCGGGGCGCGGTGGCTGATCCCGCGCATGGGGGATTTTTTCGCCCGCCACCGGGATGTCACCATCAATTTCTCCACCCGTGTCAGGCCCTTCGACCTGCGGGCGGAGGGGATTGATGCCGCCATCATGGCGGCCCCGCCTTCCCTGCCCGGCCTGATCCATCATCGCTTCATGGGGGAAATGCTGTTGGCGGTGGCGGCCCCGTCGTTGCTGCGCGAACGGGCGGTGACCGGCCCTGCTGATGTCGCTGCCCTGCCGCTGTTGCAGCAGGAGACACGGCCCGACAGCTGGGACCGCTGGTTCACGGCGCACGGGCTACAGCGGGGTGGTGGACAGCCCCTGGTTTTTGAACAGTTCCTGCTGGTCATCCGGGCCGCCGTGGCGGGGCTGGGGGCGGCGCTGGTGCCGTCCTTCCTGGTCAAGGATGAACTGGCGGCGGGAGAACTGGTGCCCCTGCCGGGCGGTGAACTGGCCACCGATGGTGGTTATCATCTGGTCTATCCGGCCGACCGCGAGACCTATGGGCCGTTGGTCGCCTTTCGTGAATGGCTGCTGGCGGCACCATAAAAAAATGGCGCCGTCATGTGACCGACGGCGCCAAGTCCTTGAGGAGAGAGGGATCAGGGTCAGTAGGTGAAGCGGGCCACAGCCGTGACGCGGCGGTCATTCATGTACCAGCCGCGCGGCACCTTCACAATTTCGCCATCCGGGCTGTTAACCACGGCGGACGTCTTGGTGACCTGGTTCAGCAGGTTGGCACCCTGCAGACCGAACTTGAAATTGTCGTTGAAGCTGTAGAACAGCGAGGCATCCCACTGGCCGCCCGCTTCATTGACGATCGGGTCATAGGGGAAGATCACGTCGCGGATGGTCAGCACAAAATCCGACCGCCAGGAATAAGAAACGCGGGCGGAAATCGGGCCGTAATCCCAGAAGGGTGTGATGTTGAACTGATGTTTGGACAGACCTTGCAAGGGCAATTGCGTGAGATCCACCGTCGTCACCCGGCCGGCACCGACATCGGGGTCGGTTTCCGACAGGGTGCTTTGCGGCACGCCCTTGCTGTCGACATAGGTATAGTTGGCCTGCAGGCCGATCCCGGACAGGAAGCTGGGCAGGAAATCATAGGTCTGCTGATAGGACAGTTCGAAGCCCTTGATCTTGCCCACCTTGTCGGAATTGACCGAGGTGTTGACAATGGCATCGAACGTGGCGCCGTTATTGGTCAGCGACTGACGGACCGTGTTGTTGGTCAACACACCCTTCAGGCGCTTATAGAACAGCGAGCCGGTCAGCTGACCGACATTGGAGAAGTACCATTCCGCCGTCAGGTCGAAATTATCGGCGGTTGTAGGCCGCAGATAGGGGTTACCCGCTTCAAACTGACCCTGCATGCGGAAGGAATTGGGAATGGCGTTGCCATTGGCATCGACATTCTGCACCGGGGCCAGATTGACATTGTAATAGTTGCGGACCAGACCGACGGCCGGCGGGGCCACACCCTTGAAGTAGCTGGCGCGGAACTGCACGCCATCATCCACTTCCAGCTTCATGTTCAGGTTCGGCAGCCAGTAGTGGTAATCGATCTTCACCGTGCTGGGGTTCAGCGCGTTGTTCATGAAAGCCCGGGCCTGCGCCCGCACGGCCGGCGTCAGGGTACAGAAGCCCGGCAGGGTCACACCCGTCTGGCCCTGGGCAATCTGCGCTGCCGTCGCGTCACAGCTTGCATCAGTGACGAAGGTGCCGCGGCTGGCCGGGAAGGACTGGAAGCCCGATGAGGTGCGGTCGGTGGTGGTATAGCGCACACCGACATTACCGGTGAGGTTCCAACCATTGGCGAACTCGGTATCGAACTTCGTCAGCAGGTAGGCTGCGTTGTTCTCTTCCCGGATCGGGTTGATTTCACCGGGCAGGAACGGTGTGCCGGCGATGACGCCGAAACGGTTGCCCAGCGAATTCCACCCGACATTGCGCACCACACCATCCGTACCGGTGGTCGTACCCTGCCATTCACGGGCGATCTGGTTGGCATAGGCGACATAGGCGTCATAATTCTTGGCC
>JAIXTS010000126.1 GCA_027483805.1 Azospirillum sp.
GTGCCGATGGCGGTGAATTCAGGCGTCTTCTGGGGCCGCAAGACCTTCATCAAGCGGCCCGGCCTGGTCACCATTGAATTCCTGCCGTCCATCCCGGCGGGCCTGCCAAAGGATGTGGCCCTGTTCGAACTGGAGGCGCGGCTGGAAAGTGCCAGCAACCGGCTGGCCATTGCCGTCGGCGGTGCCGCCACATTGAACCCCAACGCGGCCAGCCCCGGCACCGCCCCCGCCCCCGAACCGGATCCGGGCTTGTGACACCCTTGTGACACCGACGGTCATAGTTCATGACCGTCGGCATAAGGATCAGCCGCGGCTCTTGAAGCTGCGCAGCTGTGCGTTCAGCTGCATGGCCAGGCTGCTCATGCGGTTGGTGGCATCATTGTAGCGTGCCGTGATTTCCGGCGTAAAATTGCCCTTCGCCTCCGCCTCCAGGCAGGTGAGGAATTCCTGCGTTTCTACGATATAGGCCTTCACGGCGTCCTGGGCCTGGTTCATCTCGGCCGCGGCCGCGGTGGCGCCATCCGGCACAGAGGGCGCGGCATTGATGGCGCAGCCGGCAGCGGCGGGCAGCGCCGATGCCGTAAGGGCGGCCAGCAGCAGAGCGGCAAAGGACAGGGCGGGGCGGGGCGTGATCTTCATCTGCGGTCTCCTGACATCCATGCCGCATAGCAACATGTTTCTCGACGTATCGTGTAAAAACCATGCCACAGGCGCCGCTGAAATCAATAGATAGAGCCTTTACTTTTGTGCATCGCAACCAACGCAAGCCATGCGCGAACAGATGTAACATTCAGGTGTGATTTATACTCACGAAGTCCTCAGTGCGTCATTTAATTATCGGTGATTTTAACAAATATCGTTCTGCCCAATTTGTGAACATTTGATGACGCGCCGGGCAGCGGGACGCCCCACAAAATCGCGCCCCACACCTGTTGTCGCACCCTCTTTCGCGGGCGCAACGAAGCGCTTATCTCTGCCGCAGGGGCGATCATGTGAACCTGCAGGGAATTACACTCTTGAACACCAAATATCTGCTGGCGGTCGCCGCCATGCTTCTGACCGCCGTCGGCGCCGCCCGTGCCGAGGAAGGTCCCTACGTTGCGTCTTCGGTCGGCGCCTATATGGGGACCAACTATGACCACGGCCGGCTGTGGAAGTTGCTGAAGGGCGATGCCGACAAGAAGTTCAACGGCTCCATCGCCGCCGGTTACCGGTTGGACGCATTCCGGTTCGAGGTCGAGGGCGGCTTCGGTCGTCTGGCCGATATTGATCGTGGGACCACCGCGATCACGCCGGGCGCCGGCTTCAAGGCCAAGGGTGACCTGACCATGTGGACGGCGCTGGCCGGTGCTTATTACGATATCCCGGTCACCGAGACCTACCAGCCCTATATCGGCCTGGGCGGCGGCGTGGCAAACCTGGATAACAGCACCGACCTGCTGGTTATCAACGAGGGCAGCCATGCTGCCGCCTTCGCCGAGGCCGGGTTGAACATGGTCGTCTATGACGGGCTGACGGTGGCCCCCGGCTATCGCTACCTTTGGGTCAATTCCAAGGGTACGGGTGCCCGCAACCTTTCCACCCATATCGTCAAGCTGACGGCGCGTGCGACCTTTTAAAGCTGTTTTCGGCTGATCGGAAACACACTCCAAGGACGGCACTGATCCCCCCGGCCGGTCGGCCCGCCGGGGGGATCAGTCATCCACCTCTTCATTGGGGTAGATGCCCCAGAAATCGGCGCGCTCCAGCCAGCCGTGATAGCCCTGGATCTCCACCTCGCACCACGGCCCCTTGCAGGAGACCAGCCGGCCCATCACACCCGGCTCGGCCTGCGCCACAGCGGCGGCCGACGCGCTGGGCCGTTCGCGGATGGTGCGCAGTTCGCCGGTAATCACCAGGGCCCGGCGGCCGGACAGCATGGATTGGTGGACCCATCCCTGTGTGCCCTCCACATCGCGGATGCGCCGCCACGTATCGAACTCCGCCGTGATCTCTACCGGCATGCCGGGGCGCACGAACACCCATTCGATCGGGTATGACCGGCCGGGGCCGGTGCGGACATTCACCTCTCCCGAGCGCAGCGACACGAAGCGCGGTACGGGCAGGCCGCTGCGCACGATCATGTCGGAACGCGGATCGGTTTCCTGCGCCGTCGCGGGGCAGCAGACCAGACCGGCCACCAGCATGCAGGCCAGCAGCAGACGGGACCCGCCCGTCTTCACCGCCCCGCCCAGCATCGTCGTCCCGGTTCGCAGCAACACAAAGCCTCACACGTGGCGGCCCGGTGGTCCGGGCACCCAATCGTTAACAGCCCTTTGTGCCGTACCCCGGATATCCGGGTCAAGCATCCGCGACCATCCGTCCCGCAACCCGCATCATGGACAAGGGCGGCCAGCACTTGTACTGCTATGGCAATCAGCCCATGGGAGGATCAACGCACATGGCCGAACGCCGGAAGCCCCTGGTCATCGTCACGCGCAAGCTGCCGGACGCCATCGAAACCAGGA
>JAIXTS010000283.1 GCA_027483805.1 Azospirillum sp.
AGTGCGGGATTTGTGCCACATCCTGTGACGAACTTGGACATCTCAATGCAAAAACGTATTGCCACCGGTGTCAGATCGGATCATTAATAGCCCTGTCACCGGTGTCAACGCCAACCGGTCTAGATCGTCGGTATAAAGACCTAAATCGTTCGTCCTGCACCCCTGCTTGCTGTTTCGGCTGCGGGCTGGGTCGGTGCGGCCAGAACGATAAATCTGAAGGGGAAGGAAGCAATGATGAAGTTCGCGGGTACGCCCTGCATTCGCCGCCGTCTCGCCGGCGCCTCGGCCCTGGTCCTGCTGGCCGGCCTGATCCCAGCAGGCGCACAGGCGCAGGAAGCCCTGGAAGAAATCGTCGTCACGGGCTTCCGTGGCTCTCTGGCCAGCGCGATTAATCAGAAGCGCAACGAGAATGACATCGTCGATGTCATCAATGCCGAGGATATCGCCGACTTCCCGGACCTGAACCTGGCCGAATCGTTGCAGCGTATCCCCGGTGTCTCCATCGACCGCGATGGTGGCGAGGGGCGTTCCATCACCGTGCGTGGTCTATCCTCCACCTTCACCCGTGTGCGGCTGAACGGGCTGGAAGCGCTGGCCACCTCGGGCGGCAAAGACGGGTCGGGCGGCGCCAATCGCGGTCGCGGCTTTGACTTCCAGATTTTCGCCTCTGAACTGTTCAACAGCTTGACGGTGCGCAAGTCGCAGTCGGCACAGACCGAGGAAGGCTCACTGGGCGCCACGGTTGATCTGCAGACGGCCCGTCCGTTCGACTATAACAAATTCGTTTTCGCGGCGGGTGGACAGGTTGGCTATAATGACCTGTCAAAGTCCAAGGATCCGCGCGGCACGCTGCTGGTCGGCGACACGTTTGCCGATGGCAAGATTGGCGTGCTGGCCTCTGTCGCCTATGCCAAGACCAATCGCCTGGAAGAGGGGTCGTCATCGGCCCGGTGGGAAAACCCCGCCGTCGCTGGCAACTCGGCGGGCCGTTTCGAAGGTGGCGGTGCGTTGAATTCGGCCGCAAATGCTGCCCTGCCGGAGAACAATGCCTGGCATCCGCGCATTCCCCGCTATGGTCGGCTGGATTATGACCAGGAACGGCTCGGTGTGACCACGGCCTTGCAGTTCCAGCCTTTTGAGTCGACTCGCATCGACCTGGATATGCTTTATGCCAACCTGAAGGGTTCGCGCCAGGAAGAATATCTGGAGATCATCTCCTTCAGCCGCAATGCGGCAGCCGGCGGGAATGGCTTCACCAATGTCCGTTCTGCCCGTTATGACGACAAGGGTAACCTCATCACTGGCACTTTCGATGATGTGGATGTGCGCACGGAGCAGCGCTACGATGAGCTTGAAACGGATTTCCTGCAATATTCTGTGGGCCTGAATCAGGATTTCTCCGAAACGCTGCGGTTCAAAGGTGTGGCCGGCTGGTCCACGTCGAAGCAGAAGAACCCCGTACAGACCACGCTGTCGCTGGAACGGTATGACAGCGACGGTTACATCTATGATTATTCCCGCAATATGAACCTGCCCTCGTTCAATTACGGGTTTGATGTCACCAATGCGGCAAACTACGTGTTCAGCCCTTCCAACCGGGCTGTGGCCGGTGGGCCGGTGCTGGGCGATCCGTCGCTGATCCGTATGCGCCCCAATCAGACAGACAATGAGTTCCGCACCTTCCGGGGTGATGTCGAATGGGATGCCCAGGATTGGGTGACGCTGAAGGCCGGTGTCGTTCAGAAGCGTTATGACTTCACGACCGTGGAAGAGCGCCGGTTCCTGACCCGAGACCCGTTCAGCACCGCCAACCTGACCGAAGCCGGGGTTCCGTTGCCGGCGGGTACTACCATCGCCAGCGTGTCGGAACTGCTGACCGGCTTTGGCCGTAACCTGGGCATGCCCGAGGGTACGCCCACCAGCTGGATCGTGCCCAGCATCAACAAGTTCGCTGACCTGCTTGGTATCTATTGCGACTGTGTCAATCAGTTTGGTGATTTCCGGCTGGACCGGTCCAACCAGTTCGGTGCCAACCGCTCAGCACGTGAAAAGAGCCTGAGCGCCTACATCCAGGCTGATTTCAGCACTGAGATCGGTGATATGCCCCTGCGCGGCAATATCGGCGTGCGTCAGGTGAAGACCAAGCTGTCCTCCACCGGTTATGTTGCCACCACCCTGGCTACGGTGGAGCGGGAGTATGACAATACCCTGCCGGCCATGAATCTCACGCTGGAGCCGGTTGACGATATCCTGGTGCGCTTTGGTGCAGCCAAGGTGATGGCACGTCCCGACCTGCCTCAGTTGACACCGGGCGGTGCGATCAACAGCACGGCTGCGACGCTGAACATCGGCAACCCTTACCTGGAGCCGATCAAGGCCAACACCCTGGATCTGTCCTTTGAATGGTATCCGGAGCGTGAAACGCTCTTCACGGTCGGTCTGTTCTACAAGGACATCAAGAGCTACATCCAGAACATCTCCGAGACGATTCCGTTCCGGGACACGGGTCTGCCGGCCACATTGCTGACCGGCACCAACACGCTGGATACCGTCTTCACGGTAACCCGTGCGGCCAACACCGAGGGCGGTCCGCTGAAGGGTTTCGAGGTCAGCTTGCAGAAGCCGTTCACCTTCCTGCCTGCACCGTTCGACAATTTCGGCGGCATCGTGAACTTCACCTACGTGACGTCTGACATCGACTATATCGTCGCCGGCCGCACCGTCACGGAGCCGCTGGTCGGCCTGTCGCCGAAATCCTACAATGCCACCCTCTATTACGAGGATGAGAAGTTCTCGGCCCGTGTCTCCGGCTCGTTCCGCGATGGCTACCTGACGCAGATCGCGCCCGGTAACGGCAATGATATTCGTGGCAAATCCTCCACATTCAACCTGGACTTCTCGGCCAGCTATGAAGTGACGGACCAGATCACGGTGTCGTTCGAGGCGATCAACCTGACCGACCAGTTCGATGAGCGCTGGGTTGGCACCAGTGATCGTAAGAACGCGGAGAACTACGAACATACGGGCCGTCAGTTCTTCCTCGGTGCGCGCTACAAGTATTGATGATCCCTGCTCCCCCCCGGCCCCTCAGGGCGGGGGGGGAGAGACCCCACGGGGCCGCATCGCGGCCCGGCATGGGAACCGGTGGCACTGCGTTGATGCCTTCGGTATTGCCTTCACCTTCTGTTCCGACCTCATCACGGCCCCACCGGTACAGGCGGGGCCGTTTTCCTGTTGATGGGAGCCCCACGACGTGAATATCCAGGCCTTCACCCAGTTGCTGAAAAGCTCGCCCGTCATTCCGGTCCTGACCATCGAAAGGGTGGAGGATGCCGCCCCGCTGGCCGTGGCCCTGAGGGAGGGCGGCCTGTCGGTGGTGGAGGTGACGTTGCGCACAGCCGCCGCCCTTGACGCCATCACGGCCATGAAGCGGGCCGTTCCCGGCCTGATCGTGGGTGCCGGCACCATCCTGAAACCGTCAGACCTGGATGCGGCCATGTCGGCGGGCTCGGATTTCATTGTGACCCCGGCCACCACCCAGGCTCTGGTGGCACCCTTGAAGACCTGCGGCGTGCCCGTGATCCCCGGCGTCGCCAGCCCCAGTGAGGTACTTGAACGTCTGGATGACGGGTTCGAGGTGCTGAAACTGTTCCCGGCGGAGCAATATGGCGGTGCCCGCACCATCGCTGCGCTGGCCGGCCCCCTGCCGCAGGCCCGCTTCTGCCCTACGGGCGGCATCGGCCGCGACAAGGTTGCGTCCTATCTGGCCTTGAAGAATGTTGTGGGTGTCGGCGGGTCGTGGATCGCCACCAACAAGCAGATCGCCACCGCTGATTGGGCGGGAATTACGGAGAATGCCCGCGCCGCCGCCGCCTTTGCCATGGCCTGACCGGGACGGAGGCAGACCCGGACAGGGTTCAATGGCCAGGGTCCTGGTACAATACCAGCGGTCAGGAACGTGACCGCTGGTATTGCAGCATTTGCCACCGCGCACCCATGCGGCGCGCCCAGGCCTGCGGATGCAGGCGTCAGCGATGGAGGGCGGGAACGCCGAAGTTTTTCACGGGCCATCTTTACTCTTCCACTGACACCGGTTACCCTATCGTGGTGCGTGTCCTGATTTAAACCCAAGCCTTCCCGTCCCGCCGTTTAGGGGTTGCGCCTTTGGAACGCACAGTGCAGTACAGTCATTATTGTCCCCCAGGTGGACAATCAATGCCGATCACGCATAAATTGATGGGACAGCACCCTCCATGCCCCGTGCCCGCACCGCACCGCTCGACAATGCCCCCCCTGTGGCCGTGGAACCGCCCAGAACCTATATCTGGGACCTGAAGCGCCGGCCCACCATCAATGACGTGGCGCGTCTGGCGGAAGTGTCGAAGAAGACCGTGTCGCGGGTCATCAACCAGTCGCCGCTGGTGAACGAGGAAACGCGACAGAAAATTGCCAAGGTGATCGACGATATCGGGTACGAACCCGATCCGCAGGCCCGCGGCCTGGCCTCGCAGCGTTCCTTTCTGCTGGGTATCATCTATGACAATCCCAACAGCCAATATGTCGTGAATGTCCAGGCCGGCATTCTGGAGGCCTGCCGCAAAAACGGGTTTGAGCTGGTGGTGCATCCCTGCATCCGTACCAGCCCGACCTATATGAAGGAAATGCGGCAGTTCGTGGAACGGCAGAAGCTGGATGGCGTCATCCTGCTGCCGCCCCTGTCCGAGGATGATGCGCTGGCCGCCATGCTGACGGAAATCGGATGCCGCTTCATCCGTGTGGCCTGCGTACCGTTGGACGTGGCCGCCCATCTGGTGGTCTATGAGGATTACAAGGGGGCGGGGGAGGTGGCCGACCATCTGGTTGAGCTGGGCCATCGCCGGATCGGCTTCATCGCCGGTACGCCGCAATATAAATCCGCCCAGGAGCGCCGCCGCGGCTTTGCCGATGGGCTGGCCCGCCATGGCTTGGGCCTTGATCCCGACTTGTCGGTTCAGGGTGCCTACACGTTCGAAAGCGG
>JAIXTS010000453.1 GCA_027483805.1 Azospirillum sp.
CGCGATCCGAACATCATGTTCGATGCCGACTGGTATCTGGCCAGCAATCCCGACGTGGCCACCGCCGTGGCCACGGGTGGTATCGACGCGCTGACCCATTTTGCCCTGTATGGCTGGAAGGAAGGGCGCGACCCGTCACGCTGGTTCGACATCAGCGCCTATCTGACGGCCAACCCCGATGTGGCGGCGGTTCAGGGGCTGAACCCGCTGCTGCATTATCTGGCTTATGGGTATCATGAAGGGCGGCTGACCACTTTCACTGAGCTGGGTTAACTCCACCCGGCCCAGAGATGCGCCGTGGCCAGGCTGCGCCACGGTGCGAAGGGCTGCATCAGGGCCTGCTGCTCCGTCGGGCCCGGCCGGTGGTCCAGGGCGTGGAACTTCTGCAGGGCCGCCGCCAGCCCGGCATCCCCGATGGGGGCCACGTCCGGAAAGGCGCAGGCGCGCAGCAGGACATAGGCCCGCGTCCAGGGGCCGATGCCCTTCACCCCCGTCATCGCCGCCTCTGCCGTGGCGGCATCGCCCTTGGGCAAGCCTTCGAAATCAATCCCGCTG
Source organism: Azospirillum sp. (assembly GCA_027483805.1). Taxonomy (GTDB): domain Bacteria; phylum Pseudomonadota; class Alphaproteobacteria; order Azospirillales; family Azospirillaceae; genus Niveispirillum. The sequence continues at coordinate 556 of JAIXTS010000453.1, forward strand.
CGCGCGGCATTGATCAGATAGGCGGCCTTGGAGCGGGAGAATTTCAGGGTGCCCAGAAGATCGGGGTCCAGGGCGGCAATGCCGGCAGGCGTGGGGTGCGCCTTCATGCCCGACGCATGCGGGATGCCCGCCAGGTCGATAAAGGTGCGGCGCAACTGTCCCGCAAAGCGCAGATTGACCTGCTGTCCCACAATGGCCCAGCACATCGCCTCGAACACCCCTGCCGTCTGTGGCAGCCGCAGGCCGGGGCCACACCGTGACAGCAACCGGGCGACCTGTTCATCCCGGTTGGCCATTGCCTCCAGACCTGAGACATCCGCCGACACGCCCAGCATGCGGGCGGCGGCGGCGGACAGGGATGCCCCCTCCCCCACGGTCAGGTCAGCGGGATCGGCGGTCAGGGTGGCATGGGTCGGCTGGATGGTAATGTCCAGGCAAATGGCGCGGCCTGCCGGGGCCAGTACCTTGGTGATGATGTTGCCCCGCACCCGTTCCGACAGCCCGTCCGGGTCGCGCCCATGATAGGCCAGGACCCAATCAGCCCGGAAACCAGGGGGCAGCGGGATTTTGGGTAAATTCATCATTTGATAATAAGTTTAGTCGGTTTGACTTCAATGTCAGTCGGTGGGACTTCCACCAGCAGGCCGTCGCGCATCTCCACCACCCGGTCCATGCGCCGCGCCAGATCCAGGTTATGGGTTGCGACCAGAGCACCAAGCCCCTGCCCCCGCACCAGATCGGCAAACAGGGCAAACACCTTTTCCGAGGTGTGCATGTCCAGATTGCCTGTCGGTTCATCGGCGATCAGCAGGCGCGGACGGTTGGCCAGCGCCCGGGCGATGGCCACACGCTGCTGCTCCCCCCCCGACAGCTTGGCCGGGCGGTGGCCGGCGCGGGCGGACAGGCCGACAAGGCCCAGCAGTTCGCGCGCCCGGTCCCGCGCCGTGGCACGCGCAACACCGGCCAGCATCTGCGGGATGATGATATTCTCCTCCGCCGTGAATTCCGGCAGCAGGTGGTGGAACTGATAGACAAAGCCGATCTTGTCGCGGCGGATGGCGGTGCGTTCGGCATCAGACAGGCCGTCAGCCTTCTCCCCCGCGACCTCAATCGATCCCTTGTCAGCGGGTTCCAGCAATCCGGCAATGTGCAGCAGCGTGGATTTTCCCGCCCCGCTGGGCCCCACCAGGGCCACCATCTCCCCGGCCTGGATAGCAGCATCCACACCGCGCAGCACATGCAGCGGCGTTTCCACCTGGGTGAAGGACCGGTGGATGCCGGTCAGGCGCAGGACAATCTCAGCCATGACTTATCCAAACTCCCTCAATCGCCGGGCGGGCGCGTCCGCGCCCTTGGCTTTCGCGCACATGGGGCGCGGGCTGGCCGTCGCCAGCCCCCCAACTTGTCAAAGGCGACCTTTGACAAGTTGGGGTCACTCGTATCGAAGCGCTTCAACGGGGTCCAGCCTTGCCGCCCGCCAGGAAGGGTACAGTGTGGCCAGCAGCGACAGGGCCACGGATGCAACCGCCACCTGCGCCACCTGCCACGGATCGGTGAAGGAGGGCAAGGAGGACAAAAAATAGATGTCCGAATTGAACGGATCGATACCCGTGGCCGCCTTGACCAGTTGCCGCAGCTGCTCCATGTGGCCCGACAGGGTCAGGCCAAGCACCAGCCCCGCCGCCGTACCGGCAATGCCGATGGAGGCACCGGACATCAGGAAGATGCGCAGGATGGTGCCGCGCCCGGCCCCCATGGTGCGCAGGATGGCAATCTCCCGCCCCTTGTCCTGCACCATCATGATCATGCCGGAAATGATGTTGAAGGCGGCGACCACCACGATCATGCCCAGGATCAGCGAGACGACATTGCGCTGCGTCTCGATGAAGCCGAAAAAGGCGCCATTCACCTGTTGCCAGTCGCGCACATACAGGCTGCCGGGCAGTCGTTTGGCCACCTCTCCCGCGCCGGACGGGGCCAGCGACGGGTCAGTGAAATTCACCTCCACTGCGGTAACATTCTCATCCAGCTGGAAAAACTCCTGCGCGGTCGCCAAGTCCATCAGCACCAGCGTATTGTCGAATTCCGACACGCCCAGGGCGACGATGCCGGTCACGGTAAAGGCGCGCGACCGGGGAGGGCCGCCGGCCGCATCCACCTGCGGCGACAGCAGGGTGACGCGGTCACCCTGCTTGATGCGGCCCGTGTCGGCCATACGCTTGCCGATGGCGATACCGTCACCGTCGGCCAGGGTGCCTTCCACCAGCGCGTCGGCAAAGGCCGGCCGGGCCGCCATGTCGGCGGGGCGCAGCGCCTTGACCAGCACGCCACCGGCAAAATCGCGGGTGGACAGCAAGCCTTGTGCGTCCAGGCTGGGCATCACCGACACCACGCCGGGCACGGTGCGCACCCCGTCCAGCAGGGCGTCGGACGCCTGGAACGGGCCATATTGCCCCATGGCCACCACATGCCCCTGAAAGCCCAGCACACGGGCCAGCAGGTCGCGCTGAAACCCGTTGAACACTGACAGCGAGATGATCAGTGTGGCCACACCCAGCGCAATCCCTAAGAAGGAGAAGCCGGCAATGACGGAGATGAACCCCTCCTGCCGGCGGGCCCCCAGATAACGCAGGGCGATCCAGCGTTCCAGGGCGCCGAACATGCGGGAACGGTCAACCATGGCGCAAGGCCTCCACCGGGTCCATTGATGCCGCGCGGCGGGCGGGATAGAGCGTGGCCCCCACCGACAGGACCAGGCCCAATGCCACGACCAAAGCCACCTCCGCCCCATCGATGATGGCCGGCAGGGTGGTCAGGAACAGCAGCATCTGCGACCCGGCGATGCCCGGCACCTGGCCCAGGGCATAACCGATGGCCTGTATATTCAAGGTCAGCACGACACCCAGCACAAACCCGACCAGCGTGCCCAGGGCGCCGATGGACGCCCCGGCCAGCAGGAAGATGCGCGACACCGATCCGCGCTGTGCCCCCATGGTGCGCAGGATGGCGATGCTGGCCGCCTTGCCCCGCACCAGCATGACCATGGAGGACACGATATTGAAGCTGGCCACCAGGATGATCAGCGTCAGCACCACAAACATTGCCACCCGCTCCACCCCCAGCGCCGTCACCAGCCCCTTGTTGGCCTGCCGCCAGTCGGTGACGGCGAAGCCGGGGCCCGCCGCCATTTCCAGGCTGGCGCGCATCGTATCCACATCGCGCGGATTGCTGACAAACACGTCAATGGCGCTGACCCCCTGGCCCATGCGGAAAAAGGCCTGGGATGCCGGCAGCGGCATATAGATCAGGGTGCCGTCCTGTTCGGGCATGCGCAGGTCGACCACGGCATAGACGGGAAATTCCTTGCGCCGCAGCATGGTGCCAAAGGCGGTCACGGTGCCCTTGGGGCTGGTCAGGGTGACATTGCCGCCGGCCGAAATGCCGAGAGAGCGTGACAGGGTAAAGCCCAGCGCCACCCCATCCTCGCCCAGGTCGGACAGGCCACGGATCACGCTGCGCCCCACGATGGGGCGCGCCTGGAAATCCGGAACCGCCAGCCCCCGCACCTTCACACCCACCGCGCGGCCATTGACGGTGGCCAGCGCCTGGCCCTCCACCACCGGCATCACCTGCGTCACACCAGGGGCAGCGCGCAGCCGTTCCATCAGGGCGGTGTATTCCAGCAGCGGCCCGCCGCCCGCCACACTCACGGCAGCATGGGCCGACACGCCCTGAATACGGCTGACGAGTTCAGCCCGGAAGCCGTTCATCACGGACATGACGATGATCAGGGTCGCCACGCCCAGCGCCACCCCGATGAAGGAGAAGCCGGCAATCACCGACACCGTCCCCTCCTGCCGCCGCGCCCGCAGGTACCGCAACGCGACCATACGCTCAAAAGGGGTGAAGATCATCAGGGCCCTGGGTTGCCGGGTTGGGTGTGCCGTGGGTTTAGCCTTGCTTATAGGCGGAAATGGGGCGGGGGCGGAAGCGCCCCCTTACAGCCGTCCCATCAGGGCCGATGGATCACGGCGTTCGTGAAGCACAGCGATAACCCTGGGTCGATCATTGTCCCCGATCATAAAGAACACATCATAGGGATAGGAGCCCAGCCGTGCCCGCCTTACCCTTGGCGATACCCAGGCAAACAGGGCGGGCCGTTCCTCAATCAGGCCAAAGATGTTCAGCAGTCTGTCCCTGAAGCGGCCAGCCGCCTTGGTATTGGCGTCAAGATACCATTGATAGGCAGAGCGTATATCCGCCTCTGCTGCACGGGAGATTTCGATCATGCGCGGGCACGGGCAGCAAGCGCGTCCAAGCCGGCCAAGACGTCAGCCGCATCCAGCCATTCAACACGTCCGGCATCAATATCGGCCAACCGCCGCTCCAGTTCCTCCCGGTGCCCTGGCGGCAAGGGGATATCCCCTGGTTCGAGGCTGTCGACCAGACGGTCGATCAGGTCCAGCTTTTCCTGCGGGGTCAGATGGTCGATGGCAATGGCCGACATGGCTCCCTCCCGTGTCATCACCTGATAGTCGCATCTGTCGATATGGCTGTCGAGGTGGCGATGAGGAAGGGGGTATGCCGTGCCGGCCGGTCAATACAGCAGCCCCCGCGTATACGTACCGTTCGTCGATATGTTATTCCGCCAAAGGCGCCTCACTTCATAAAGCAGGACCCCATGGACAAGACCCTGCCCGGCCCCGATGGCCGGCCCCGCTGTCGCTGGTGTGCGTCGGCGCCGGAGTTTCCGCATTATCACGACACGGAATGGGGCTTTCCGGTCGCCGATGACCGGCGGCTGTTTGAGAAACTGTGCCTGGAAGGGTTTCAGTCGGGCCTGTCCTGGCGCACCATCCTGGCCAAGCGGGAGAATTTCCGCACGGCGTTTCAGGGGTTCGACATTGGCGCCGTCGCTGGTTTCGGGCCGGCGGATGTGGAACGGTTGCTGGCCGATGCCGGCATTGTGCGCCATCGCGGCAAGATCGAAGCGGCGATCAACAATGCGCGGCGCGCCCAGGAACTGATGGCCAGCGAAGGGTCGCTGGCCGCGTATTTCTGGCGCCACGAGCCGGCGGGGGATGAACATGGCCCCCCGCAATCGGCCTCCACCTCTCCTACTTCGGTCAAGCTGTCCAAGGACCTGTTGAAGCGCGGTTGGAAGTTTGTCGGCCCCAAGACAATCTTTGCCTTCATGCAGGCCATGGGCCTGATCAATGACCATGCCGAGGGCTGCGTGATCCGGGAAGAAGCCGCCAAGGCCAGAGGCGTGTTCAGGCGACCGGGATAATCGCGAAGGTTGATTTCCCAAGCCTGTGCGGAATTGCTATGCTGTGGCACCTCCGACCGCACGCGTGATGATGCCAACCCTGATCCCACCCTTCCGGCCGTCCCGCAGCGCCCTGTCGAGCTTGCGCGCCTGCTGTGCCACCGCCCTTCTGGGCCTGTTGCTGCTGGTTCCGACGGGGGCGGCCGCCGCCGACTGGTCGGTCTTTTCAGAACCGCTGTTTGAGCGGCTGGGGCGCGAGCAGGGTTTGCCCAATGATGTGGTGGGCGCCATCGTGCAGGACCGGGCCGGCTTCATCTGGTTCGGTACCGGCGGCGGGCTGGCCCGTTTCGACGGGCACCGATTCCGGCACTATACGGGCGACCCCGGCAATCAGGACAGCCTGCCCGACAGTTATGTCACGGCCCTGCATGTCGATCCTAATGGGGTGCTGTGGGTGGGGACCAATGCCGGCGGTCTGGCACGCTATGACGCGACGGCTGACCGGTTCGTGCGGGTCAATGACGGGCTGCAGAACCTGTCCATCCTGTCCATCCTGACCGATGCGCAGGGAAGGCTGTGGACGGGGACCGTGGGCGGCGTGCATGTGCGCGACCCGGCAACCGGCAAAGGCCAGTTCTACACACGGCGCGGGCCGGAACCGGACAGCCCGGCGCTGGACCAGATCCGCGATATGGTCGAACTGCCCGATGGCGGCCTGCTGCTGGCCAGCGGGCGCGGGCTTGTGCGGTTTGATCCTTCGGGCGACCTGGGCACACCCGTCAACCTGGGTGGTCTGGTGCCGGCGGAGGTGGCGATCCAGGGGCTGCTGCGCGATGGTAAGGGCCGGCTGTGGGTGACGGGGGAATTCCCCGGTGTCGCCATGTGGGACCCGGCCACCGGCGAACAGAAACTGTTCCCGCTGCTGGGCGATGGCGATCCCGCGTCGGCCCCGGTGGCCAAGCATGCCCTGGCCGAACTGTCGCCGGACCGGATCGTTGTCGGCACGCAAGGGGCGGGGCTGGCCGAACTGGAGGTGGCGACGGGCAAGGTGGTGGTGCGCCGCAACGACCCGACCCTGTCCAGCTCCCTGGTGGCCAGCGATGTGCGAGCGCTGCTGGTGGACCGGTCGGGCATCCTGTGGGTGGGGACCTGGGGCGGCGGGGTGTGCCGGCGCAATCCGCAGACCCAGGCCGTGCTGTCGGTTCCCGCCTCGCATATCCGTCCCGACCGGCTGTCCGATCCGCAGGTACGCAGCCTGATGCTGGCGCCCGATGGGCGGCTGTGGGCGGGGCTGCAGGCCAATGGCGTCGACATCCTGGACCCGGCGACAGGCACCCGCGACGGTATCCGCCCCGGCAGCGGCGGCCTGCCCGACGGCGCGGTGCTGGCGCTGGAAACCGCCCCTGACGGCAGCCAATATATCGGCACGCAGCGCGGCCTGTTCCGCCGCCGGCCCGGCGCCGCACGCGTTGAACCGGTGGCCCTGCCGCCACCCGCCACCAATGCCGCGGTCTGGTTCCTGATGCGTCAGGGCGAGACGCTGTGGATGGCGGCGGACGGGCTTGTCGCCCTGGACCTGGCCAGCGGCGCCATGAAGGCGGAACGCACAAGGCTGGGCGATGCGCGGTCCCTGATCGATAACCGGGTGCGGGTGCTGGCGCCCGGACCCGATGGCGGGCTGTGGGTGGGGGGCAATGCCGGCCTGCATTACCGCGATGCCAATGGCGGGTTTCAGCGCATCCGCAACGACCCGGCCGATGCTTCCTCCCTGTCGCATAATTTCATCACCGCGATCCTGACCGATGCCAAGGGCCGGCTGTGGGTCGGCACGTTGGGCGGCGGTCTGAACATTCTGGAGGCCGGGTGGAAGCCGGGTCAGCCGGTGAAGTTCCGCCGTCTGGGACGGACCGATGGCCTGCCCACCCTGCTGATCAACGCCCTGCGCCAGGATGCGACGGGGCGTATCTGGGCTTCCACCGATGCCGGACTGGCGGTCATCAATGGCGATGACCTGTCGGTACAGCCGCTGGGCCGGCCCGATGGGGTGGGCGTCGGCAGTTTCTGGGCCAATTCCGTCGCCATGGATGCTGAGGGACAGATGATGTTCGGCGGTCGCGACGGTCTGGTGGTCGTGCGGCCGGACCGGCTGGATGCGTGGCGCACCTTGGCGCCCACCGTGGTGACGGAACTGCGCGTGGATGGCAAATCCGTGCCGGCCGATCCCTTCAACCTGCCGGCCCCGCCAACCCTGAACCTGCTGCCCGATCAGCGGTCGCTGTCAGTGGAGTTCGCGGCGCTGGATTACACGGCCCCCGACCGCACGCGCTTCCTCTATCGGCTGGACGGGTTTGAGGAGCAATGGTCGGCCGGCGATGGCAGCCACCGCAATGTTGCCTATGCCAACCTGTCGCCCGGTTCCTATCGGTTGCAGGTGCGGGGCAGCAACCGCGCCGGCCTGTTTGCCGAAGAGGCGCTGGTGGTGCCGGTGACAGTGCTGCCCGCCTGGTATCAGACCTGGTGGTTCCGGGGGCTGGCCCTGCTGGCCGTGCTGGGTACTGCCTGGGGCGGCGTGCAGCTGCGGACCCTGTCCCTGCGCCGGCGGCAACGGGAACTGGAACGCGAGGTGGCGGAACGCACAGAGGTGATCGCGCGGCAGAAGGATGCGCTGGCCGGTGCGCTGGACGATCTGCGCGCCGCCCAGGACCGGCTGGTACAGGAGGAAAAGCTGGCCAGCCTGGGCCGTCTTGTCTCCGGTGTGGCGCATGAGTTGAACACCCCGTTGGGCGTGGCCATCACCACCTCCACCTTCCTGACCGAGGAAATCGGCAGCCTGTCGGGTCAGGTGGAGGCCAAGGCCCTGACACGCGGCGCCCTGTCCGACTTCCTGGGCACGGGGCGGGAGGCGATGGGGGTGTTGCAGGCCAACCTGCAGCGCGCCGCCCGTCTGGTGCAGAGTTTCAAGCAGGTCTCGGCGGAAGAATATGCCGGGCCGAAGCAGCGACAGCGCCTGTCCACCCTGGTGACCGAGGCGGCAGCGCCCCTGCAGCCCCGTTTCCGCGATGCCCGCGTCGCCTTCCATATTGACGGGCAGAAGGACCTGACGGCCCTGGTGCAGCCCGGCGCCATGGTGAATGTACTGACCAATCTGATGCTGAACGCCATGCAGCATGCCTGGCCGGCCGGCCAGGGCGGGACCCTGACCGTCACCCTGTCTTC
>JAIXTS010000397.1 GCA_027483805.1 Azospirillum sp.
CCCCTGGCCGAGGCGGTTGTCGCCGACCTGTTCCCCGGCCGGCGCAACTATGTCACCAGCAAGAATATCGGGAATTATTTCCGCCTGTCGCCGGACAACCGCCTGATCTTTGGCGGACGGGCGCGGTTCGCCGTATCGGACCCGCTGTCGGACGCCAAGAGCGGGCGCATTCTGGATGCCACGCTGCGGCAGATGTTCCCGGCACTGAAGGATGTGCGCGTCGATTACTGCTGGGGCGGCATGGTCGACCTGACGGCCGACCGCCTGCCGCGCGCCGGTGAGCAGGATGGCATCTTCTACGCCATGGGTTATAGCGGCCATGGCACCCAAATGGCGGTCCATATGGGGGACCGTATGGCGCGTGTGATGGGCGGCGACCGTTCGGCCAATCCCTGGGCCGACCTGTCCTGGCGGCCCGTACCGGGCCATCTGGGCAAGCCCTGGTTCCTGCCGCTGGTCGGTCTTTACTATCGTCTCCAGGACATCCTGCATTGAGGGGCCCCATGCGCCTTTCCCGACGCCAGATGCTGGGCACGGGTCTTGCTGGCGGCATGACGGGGCTGCTGCTGCCCCGGCTGGCCAGCGCCCAACCCCGGCGCGGCGGCCATATCACGGCTGCCAGCCTGTCCAGTTCCACCGCCGACACGCTGGACCCCGCCAAGGGGGCGCTGTCGACCGATTATTGCCGTCATGCCATGTTCTATAACGGCCTGACGGATTATGACGCGCAGGGCCAGCCTTATCTGTGTCTGGCGGAAAGCCTGGAGAGCCGCGACCAGATGACCTGGCGTGTGGTTCTGCGCGATCATGTGAAATTCCATGATGGCAGCAGCCTGAGCGCCGATGACGTGGTTTTTTCCCTGCTGCGCCTGCAGGACCCGGCATCGGGATCGAAGGTGAAGCCCATCGCGTCGCAGATGGCCTCTGTCCGCGCCGTGTCGCCGCGTGATGTGGAGATTGTGCTGACCAGCCCGAATGTCGATCTGCCCTCCATCCTGGCGCAGTCGCATTTCTATATCATCAAGGCCGGGACGACAGATTTCAGCAAAGCCAACGGCACCGGTCCGTTCCGGTGCCAGACATTCCAGGCCGGTGTGCGCACCCTGGGCGTGCGTAACGAGGATTATTTCCGTGAGGGCCGCCCCTATCTGGACAGTCTGGAACTGATCGGCATTCCGGACGAGGTGGCGCGGGTCAATGCCCTGCTGTCGGGCGATGTGCATATGATCATTGCCGTCAATCCCCGCTCCACCCGCCGTATCCGGGAAAGCGGCACGCATGATCTGCTGATTACGCCGTCGGGCCTTTACACAAACCTGATCATGCGCCGGGATGGCATGCCCACGGGTAACCCGGATTTTGTGCTGGGCATGAAGCATCTGTTCGACCGTGAACTGGTGAAGCGCGCCCTGTTCCGCGACTTCGCCACCATCGGCAATGACCATCCGATCCCGCCCTTTGATCCACTCTATCGCGCCGACTTGCCCCAACGGACATTGGACCTGGACAAGGCGCGGTACCATTTCGCCCGCGTCGACCTGCCCTCCACCCCGCTGCCGCTTTACTGCTCACCGGCGGCGGAGGGATCGGTCGATATGGCATCGGTGCTGCAGGAATATGGGTCGAAGGTCGGGCTGAAACTGGCGGTGAACCGCATGCCGGCCGATGGCTACTGGTCAACGCATTGGATGAAGCACCCGCTGGGCTTCGGCAATATCAACCCGCGCCCCACGGCCGACCTGGTGTTCAGCCTGTTTTACAAATCCACCGCCGCCTGGAATGAAAGCGGCTGGCAGAATGAACGGTTCGACCGGCTGCTGCTGGAAGCCCGCGCCCAGGGTGACTTTGCGCTGCGCAAGGAAATCTATGGCGAGATGCAGGCGATCGTGGCGGCGGAATGCGGCACCGCGATCCCCGTCTTCATCACCCTGATCGACGGGTTCGACAAGCGGGTCAAGGGCCTGCGCCCCATCCCGCTGGGCGGGTTCATGGGGTATAAATTTCCAGAACATGTCTGGTGGGAGGGCTGATCACCATGGCCGGACCCGCGACCCGTGGCCTGCTGGCCACTGCCCTGCCCCTGATCGGCAAACGCGTCGCCTCGGGCCTGCTGACACTGCTGCTGGTCTCCATGGTGGTGTTTTTCATCGCCCAGCTTTTGCCCGGCGACATGGCCCAGGAACTGCTGGGCCAGGCGGCCACCGCCGATGCGGTCGCGGCGCTGCGGGAGAAATTCGGCCTGGATCGGCCGGCGCCGGAACGCTACCTGCGCTGGCTGGTCGGCATGGTGACGGGGGATCCTGGTTATTCGCTGGTGGCGAATATGGCGGTTTCCGATGTCATTGCCGCACGCCTGCCCAATTCGCTGCTGCTGGCCGCCCTGTCGGCCCTGGTGTCGGTGCCCGTGGCCCTGACCATCGGCATCCTGTCGGCCATGCACCGCGATGCCCGCCTGGACCGCGGCCTGAATGTGGCGACCCTGTCCATGGTGGCCCTGCCGGAATTCCTGGTCGCCACGCTGGCGGTGCTGGTCTTTTCCGTCCAGCTGCGCTGGCTGCCCTCCATCGCCCTGATCCCCGCCGATGCCAGCCCCTGGCTGGTGCTGCGGTCGCTGGCCATGCCGATCCTGACCCTGTCGGTGATCGTGATCGCCCAGATGGCCCGCATGACCCGGGCCGCCATCATCCAACAATTGAGCCAGCCCTATGTTGAGATGGCGCTGCTGAAGGGCATCAAGCCGGCGCGGGTGGTGCTGACCCATGTGCTGCCCAATGCCATCGGGCCCATCGTCAATGCCATGGCGCTGTCGCTGTCATACCTTCTGGGCGGGGCCATCATCGTGGAGACCATCTTTAACTATCCGGGCCTAGCCAGCCTGATGGTCAATGCCGTCACCAGCCGTGACATGCCGCTGCTGCAGGCCTGCGCCATGATTTTCTGCACGGCCTATCTGCTGCTTGTGCTGATTGCCGATACCGTCGCCATCCTGGCCAACCCGAGGCTGCGCAACCGATGACGAACGCGATCCGATCCTGGGTGAAAGCCCTTTCCGGCAGTGGCCGCCTTGGTCTGGTGTTGGTGGTGTTCTGGCTGTTGATCGCCAGCATCGGCCCGTTCCTGGCACCTTATGACCCCGGTGCCTTTGTGGCCCATGACGTCTTCGCTGGCTTCACCGGCGCTCATCCGCTGGGCAGCGATTATTTGGGCCGCGATGTGTTGAGCCGGCTGCTGTCGGGTGCCCGCTACAGTGTGGGGCTGGCGCTGGCCGCAGCATTGCTGGCCAGCCTGGCGGGGATCACCCTGGCCCTGCTGACGGCGGTCAGCCCGCGCTGGCTGGATGAGGGGATCAGCCGGTTCATGGATACGCTGATTTCCATTCCGTCGAAAATCTTCTCCCTGGTCCTGGTGGCCGTGGTTGGCTCCTCCCTGCCGCTGCTGCTGCTGGTCGCCTCCATCACCTATATGCCGGGTTCCTTCCGTATCGCCCGGTCGCTGGCCGTCAATCTGGCACAGATGGATTATGTGCAGGTGGCCCGCTGCCGGGGTGAAGGCGCGGCCTATATCGCCATCCGCGAAATCCTGCCCAACATGATCCACCCGATGCTGGCCGATTTCGGTCTGCGCTTCGTGTTCATCGTGCTGTTGCTGTCGGGCCTGTCCTTCCTGGGCCTGGGCGTGCAGCCGCCCGATGCCGATCTGGGGTCGCTGGTGCGTGAGAATATCTCCGGCCTGGGCGAGGCGGCACCCGCCATCCTGATGCCGGCCATCGCCATTGCCACCCTGACGGTGGGTGTCAACCTGCTGATCGATGCGCTGACCGGCCGGGGCCGCCGCATGGCCGGGAAGGAATGAGCATGAATAACCATGTCGAAGTCCGGGGCCTGTGCGTCAAAGCCGGTACCACGACCATTGTGGAGGATGTCGGTTTCAGCATCCCGCGCGGCGAAGTGCTGGCCCTGATCGGGGAAAGCGGGTCGGGCAAGACCACCATCGCCATGGCCCTTATGGGCTATGCCCGCTTGGGCTGCCGCATCGCGGGCGGGTCGGTGAGGGTCGGTGATACCGATGTCCTGTCGCTGGATGAGGATGGGCTGGCGGCGTTGCGCGGAGACCGCGTGTCCTATATCGCGCAATCGGCAGCGGCATCGTTCAACCCGTCGCGGCGCATCATGGATCAGGTGGTGGAACCCGCCGTGAACCATGGCCGCCTGGATCGCAAGGCGGCAGAGGCCAAGGCGGTCACCCTGTTCCGGTCCCTGGCCCTGCCCAACCCGGAAAGCATCGGTGAGCGCTATCCGCACCAATTGTCGGGCGGACAGTTGCAGCGCCTGATGGCGGCCATGGCCCTGATCACGGGGCCGGAACTGGTCATCCTGGACGAACCCACCACCGCGCTGGACGTCACCACCCAGATCGAGGTGCTGCGCGCTTTCAAGCAGGCGGTGCGCGACCAGGGCGCCACGGCCGTCTATGTCTCCCATGATCTGGCGGTGGTGGCGCAGATGGCCGATGCCATCGTCGTGCTGAACAAGGGCCGCATCCGGGAGAATGGGGCGGCGGCACAGGTGCTGGAGCGGCCGGCGGATGAATATACAAGGACATTGATGGCGGCGGCGCGGCCGGAACGGGCGGCGGTGGACGCGCCGAAGGCGACAGCGGCCCCGCTGCTGGAGATCAAGGGCCTGAATGCCGCCTATGGCACCACGCCCATCCTGCGCGATATCAACCTGACCATTGCGCGGGGGGCCACGTTGGGCGTGATCGGGGAGAGCGGGTCGGGCAAGTCCACACTCGCCCGCGTCATCGCCGGGATGCTGCCGCCATCCGCCGGGTCCATCCGTTTCGACGGGGCCGGCCTGCCGCCGTCGCTTTCCATGCGCAGCAGAGAACAGTTCCGGCGCATCCAGCTTGTGTTCCAGAATGCCGATACGGCGCTGAACCCCGCCCATTGCGTGGGGGAAATCATCGGGCGGCCCCTGGCCTTCTATCATGGACTGAAGGGTGCGGCGGCGACCAGGCGTGTGGCGGAACTGCTGGACCTGATCAAGCTGCCGGCCAGCCTGGCCGAAAGGCCCTGCGGCGGCCTGTCGGGCGGGCAGAAACAGCGGATCAACCTGGCCCGCGCCCTGGCCGCCAAACCCGATCTGATCATGTGCGACGAGGTCACGTCGGCCCTGGATACGGTGGTGGGGGCGGCCATCCTGGACCTTCTGGCCGACCTGAAGCGGGAACTGGGTCTGGCCTACCTGTTCATCAGCCATGATATCGGCACGGTCCGCGCCATCGCTGACGATATCATGGTGCTGTATGCGGGCACGCAGGTGGAAACCGGGCGCCGCCAGGGCTATCACGGGGTGGCCCGCCATCCCTATACCGACCTTTTGATCGGATCGGTGCCGGAATTACGGCCGGGCTGGCTGGAGGAACAAGGCGATCGCCCCGCCCCGCCCGCCATCGGCCAGCCCAAGGACGGGGCGGACCTGTGCCGTTTCCTGCCACGCTGTTCCTGGCGGGTCGGCGGCACCTGTGAAGAATTCACCCCGCCCCGGCACCGGACGCCCGGCGGCAACATCATCCTGTGCCATCGGCCAGAGGGCGCATCGGAGGGAGCATCGTGAGCCAAGGGCGCTTTGTGCGGCTGGCCGAAAAGGACCGGCCCGCCATCCACATCACCATCGACGGTAAAGGCGTGCGGGCGATGGAAGGCGACACGCTGATGGTCGCCATGCTGACGGCGGGCGGCACCCTGCGCCAATCGGAATTCAGCGATGGCAACCGGGCCGGGTTCTGCCTGATGGGGGCGTGTCAGGATTGCTGGGTCTGGACCGACAGCGGTCATCGCCTGCGCGCCTGTTCCACCCTTGCCGAGGATGGCATGTCCGTCACCACCAGCCAGCCGGGGGCATCATGGGCCAATCACGGGTGATCCCGCCGCGGGTTGTTATTGTCGGGGCCGGGCCTGCCGGTGTGCGGGCCGCGGAAACCATCGTGGCCGCGGGCCTGACCCCGGTGGTGATTGACGAGGGGCGGCGGGCCGGCGGCCAGATCTATCGCCGCCAGCCCGAGAATTTCCGCCGCCCCTACACCGACCTGTACGGAACGGAGGCGGAGCGGGCCAAATCGGTGCATGACGGGTTCGACGCCCTGCGCGAGCGCATCGATTACCGCCCCGAAACGCTCGTCTGGAACATCGCGGACGGCCATGTCTGGACCGCCAGCGGCACCGCACAGGAGGCCCTGCCCTATGACGCCCTGGTCCTGTGTACCGGGGCCACCGACCGGTTGATGCCCATGGCGGGCTGGGACCTGCCCGGTACCTACAGCATGGGCGGATCACAGGTGGCCTTGAAAGCGCAGGCCGTCTCCATCGGGTCGCAGGTGGTGTTCCTTGGCACCGGGCCGCTGCTGTATCTGGTGGCCGCCCAGTATATCAAGGCCGGTGCCAAGGTGGCGGCGGTGCTGGACACATCCAGCTTTACCGCGCGCATCACCGCCCTGCCCGACCTTCTGGCCCTGCCATCGGTGCTGTGGAACGGTATCGCCCTGACCCGCGCCATCCAGGCGGCCGGCGTGCCGCTGCTGACCGGGGTGACGCCGGTCGCCATCCAGGGGGATGCCAGGACCGGGGTTACGGGCGTGACGGTGCGCCTGCGCAATGGCAGTGAGCGGTCCTTTGCCGCGGATGCGGTGGCCATGGGTTATCACCTGCGCCCGGAAACGCAACTGGCCGATCTGGGCCGCTGCACCTTCGCATTCGACGACCTAACCCGCCAGTACCTGCCCGTGCGCGACCCGGATGGGCGGGCCGAGGCGCCGACAAAGCTCTATCTGGCCGGCGATGGCGCCCGTGTGCTGGGCGCGCGGTCGGCGGAGGCGTCGGGAAAGCTGGCGGCCCTGGCGGCCCTGTCCGACCTGGGGCAGCCCGTGGACCGCGGCGCCATCATCCTGCTGCGGCGGGAGGTGCGGCGTTATGGCCGCTTCGCGCGCGGTCTGGCCAAGGCCTTCCCCTGGCCGCATCAGCAGGCCGCCACCCTGTCCGACGATACCATCCTGTGCCGCTGCGAATGCGTGACGGTGGGCGATGTGCGGCGGACCATGGCGGTGACGGGGGCGGCGGAAACCAACCGCGCCAAGGCGTTCAGCCGGGTCGGCATGGGCCGCTGCCAGGGCCGCTATTGCGGGCATGCGGCGGCGGAGGTGATCGCCGCGCAGGGTGATTTCCCGGTCGCCGATGCTGGGCGTCTGCGCGGTCAGGCCCCGGTGAAACCCCTGCCCATCGCTATTGGGGAGGCGGAATGATGACAAGCCCCGTCACGCATAGCGACGTGCTGATCATTGGCGGCGGTCTGATGGGATCGTCCGCCGCCTTCTTCCTGCGCCAGACCCATGGGCTTTCCGTCACCCTGATCGAAAGCGACCTGGTGGGCCGTCAGGCCAGCGGCACCAATTTCGGCAATGTCCGCCGCCAGGGAAGGCCCATCCATCAGTTGCACCTGGCCAACCGGTCCCTGGAAATCTGGCGCAAGGCCAATGAGCTGCTGGGGGCCGATGTCGAATATCTCCAGTCCGGCCATATCCGTGTCTGTTATCGTGAGCGGCCGGAAAATATCGGCAAGATGGAGGACTACGCCGCCGACGCGCGGCAGAACGGCCTGGACCTGGAAATCCTGACCGGCAACGCACTGCGCGACCGGTTCCCCTTTTTCGGTACTGACGTGCTGGCCGGTTCCTATTCCGCGCTGGACGGCCATGCCAACCCGCGTCTGGCGGCACCGGCCTTTGCGCGGGCGGCGCAGAGGCTGGGTGCGCAGATATTCGAGAACACGCGTATCCTCCATGTCACCAAGGCCGGCACCGATTTTATCGCCACAGCCAAGGATGGGCGGGTGTTCAAGGCGCCCGTGCTGCTGATTACCGCTGGAGCCTGGGCGGGTGAGCTGTCGGCGCAGTTCAGCGAGCCGGTGAAGCTGACGGCGCGCAGCCCCACCATGTCGGTCACCGAACCCGTGCCCTATGCCATCGCGCCGGCGGTCGGCGTGATGACGCCGCTGGAGGTGGAAACCGTCTATTTC
>JAIXTS010000276.1 GCA_027483805.1 Azospirillum sp.
CTTTGGTCTAATGACTACGCAGCGCGTGGCATGGACGGGCGAGAGGGCGGCGGCGACAGTAGCAGGGCGATCCTATGTCTGATCATGCCGCAAGGCGTCGAGGGCATAAGTCTTCGCTCGATAAAATCGGCATTTGGTTGTATGTCTGCTACATCTTTTAATGGTGAGCAGTCATGAAACACGACCCTATTCCAGGTGCAGCCCCCCAGGTAACGGAACCGGTCTTGAAGAGTGACAGCTTCCAGTTCGGTCATTGGCAGGTGGAAACGCGGACATGCAGTCTGCGTCATGTCCATGACGGGTCAGAAACCCAAGTGGAGCCGCGCGCCATGGATGTGCTGTCGGTTCTATGTCACAGGGCGGGCAATATCCTGAGTGCGGACGATTTGCTGCATTTGTGCTGGGATGGGTTGGTGGTGGGGGAGAACCAGGTCCACAAGGCCATCACCCAGCTGCGTCGCGCACTACGCGATAGCGTCACCCAGCCGACCTATATCGAGAATATCCGCAAGCGCGGCTATCGAACCCTCGCCCCCGTCAGCTTCCCGCCAGGCCATGGATTGGCTCCACCAGTCGATCATTGGTCGCGGCGGTCGCCCTATGTCGGACTGAACCCGTTCGGGGCTGACCATAGGTCCGTTTTCTTTGGCCGCGACGGGGCTGTGACCCGACTGTCGGCGGCGGTTGCGGCACAGGTAGCGGTGGGCAGGGCCTTCACGCTGGTACTGGGTCCCAGCGGCAGCGGCAAGACATCGCTGATCCAGGCGGGGTTGCTGCCGGCACTACTGCACGGGCCTGGGACGGTGCGGGTGGCGGCGGCAGCCGGTTTAGACCTGGGCGACGCTGGCGACGTGCCGTTGGCTACCGCCCTTGGGGGCGCGCTGCTGGACCTGGAAGTCGAGGGCGCCCCCCTGTTTCCCGGCTGGAATGCAGAGGCGCTGGGCAGTGGCCTGTTGGCGGCGGTGGATGCCGGGTTATGGTTGTCGCAGGCCAGCGACCCGCGGCAGGTGGGGCAGCGTTTCGCCTTGTTTATCGACAGGCTGGAGGCGCTGTTCGACCCGACAGTGGATGCTGCCCGCGGTCCGTTGCTGGCGGCGCTGGACCGGCTGGCGCGGACGGATCGGTTTGTGGTCATCAGCGCTTGCCGCAACGATTTCTACGCCGATCTGGCGCGCGAGCCGTATCTGATGGCGGGCAAGGAGACGGGTGGGCATTTCGATCTGGCCCCGCCGACACGAGCCGAGATCATGCAGATGATCCGCAGCCCCGCCGCCATCGCCGACCTGCGCTTCGGTATCGATACCGCCAGCGACACGCGTCTGGACGATATTCTCTGCGACGGGGTGGCGGACAATCCCGACGCCCTGCCGCTGCTGCAATATACGCTGGAGCAATTGTATCAGCAGCGCAGCCCCGGCCGGGAACTTACCATCGCTGCCTATCATGGCTTGGGTGGCATCGACGGGGCCATAGGGCGACGGGCCGACGCCATCCTGGCGGATCTGCCGCCGGCTGCGCAGGCTGCATTGCCGCGCATCTTTTCGCTGATCGTCGCGCTGGGCGGTGGTGACGGGGCGCCGCGGGGTCTGCGCGCACCCTGGTCCGCCCTGTCGGGGCCGGACGAGCGGCGGCTGGTCCAGACATTCGTTGATGAGCGCCTGTTCGTCAGCCGGATGCATGGGGCGGAACCGGTTTTCGGCGTAGCCCATGAAGCCTTGCTGCGGCAGTGGCCACGCGCCATCGCCTGGATCACCGAACATCATCAGGCCTTGCGCATCCGGGCCCGGCTGGAGGGGGAGGCCCAGCAATGGCTGGTGGATGGGCGGCGCGCCGACCGGTTACTGCGCAGGGGCCGGCCGCTCGCGGAAGCGGTGGAACTGCTGACGGTGCGTGCGGTGCCCCTGTCAGCGGAGGTGGCGGCCCTGATCAATGCCTCTTCCCGTCAGGCCCGCCGTGCCGACCGGCTGCGCTTGGGCGCTGTGGCGGGTTTTGCCCTGGTGGCCCTGGTGGCCGTGGTCATGGGGTTCCAGGCCCGCACGGCTGAGCAGCTGGCTGATCAGCGTCGGCAGGAGGCGGAGGGACTGGTCGATTTCATGCTGGGGGATCTCACGCAAAAACTGCAACCGCTGGCCAAGCTGGACCTGATGGGTGGTGTGGCGGAAAAGGCGTTGACCTATCTGACCGCCGAAGATCCCGGCCGGGTGCCGGGGCCGCTGCGGCTGCGGCAGGCCAAGGCGTTGCTGACGCTGGCGGATGTGAACCGGTCGCGCGGTAATGTGGACGCGGCACTGACGGCGCTGGGCCGCGCTGAAGCACTGCTGAACGTCAATCTGGCCGAAGGGCCGGTGAATGGAGAACTGTTGAAGAATGCAGGGGCCGTGGCCTTCTGGTTCGGGCAGATCGCGCTGGATCGTGGTCAATTGGATGAGGCGGCGGCCCGGTTCGGGCAATATCGGGACCATGCCCAGCGGATGGTGGACATCAATTCGGATGATGCCGATGCCTGGGTCGAACTATCCTATGCTCTGTCAAGCCTTGGGAGCCTGAAGGCAAGACGGGGGGCGGAAGGCGACGCGATCGCGGATTTCAAGCGCTCCATTGACTTGAAGGAGAAAGCCCTTGACCGCCAAGGTGGTGATCCCAGCCTGCTAGCAGGCATCGCAAACGGTCTTTCATGGTTGGCCCACAGCAAAGCGCAGGCCGGCGATCTTGATGAAGCCGCCTCCCTCTATGACCGGCAGCGCGAAAAGCTGGAGAATCTGTTGCTGCTTGAGCCGCTGGCCACGAACTGGCGCTATCGTTTGGCGCTGGCGGTCAAGTTGAAGGCGCAGGTGCTGCGGGCCTTGGGCAATGATCGCGAAGCCCTGGCCGATATCGCCAGGGCAACAGCACTTCTGGACGAATGCTTACTGAAGGAGCCCGACAATCAGCTATGGCTGTCCGACCGTGCCGACACGCTGCTGGTCAAGGTACGCGCCCTCATTGCAACGCATGCTGTGGTGGAAGGCGCAATGGCATTGGACGCCGCTATGGCGGATATTGACCAGGCATCACGCCAGGATTCGGCGGATGAAATCATCCTGCCCCGGTTGCGCGCCAATGCGCTGCTGCTGAGGGCGCATATTCAGGGGCTGAAGGGGAGAACCGACGAGGCGCTGGAGAATATCTCCGCCGCAGAATCCCTGGTGCCATCTCTGCCCGGCAGGATGGAGAATGACAAGCTGCGCGCCATTATCCACGCGAACATCCTGCTGGCCCGAGCCGATCTGGAGCGCCAGCAGGGGAAACGGGACAGGGCGATCCCGATCTGTCGCCAAGCGCGCGACCGCCTCGCCCCCTTTGTGCCGAACAGCAAGGATTTTCGTCTGCTCGACCCCTGGGTTCGTGCTGCCATGTGCAGCGGCGACCAGGAAACAGCAGCCGGGAGTGCCGCGATCCTGAAGGAAACAGGATACCGGGAATCAATGTACCTCAACAACATCAGGCGTCAGGAACAGGAGACTGAATAACATGATCAATAATGATGAGATGACCATCAATGTTCATATCGACGAGGTTGCGCATGGAGGTATCATAAGCTACCAATGGTACTATAATAATATGACCGGAGACGGCATTTCTCTGGGTGTTCCGAAGAATGTCAGAAAGATCAAGTTCGCTCTCGACGATAGCAGCAAGGCACTTTACACGCTCACCATGCCCAAGATAACGCCGAAACAGGGGGATGCCGGTTATTACAATGACCTGCTGATCCCGACGGAGAATGCCTTGCAGACCGGTGATTATGTTCTGGTCCATGATGGTCAGATCAACGCGGGCGTCACTGTTGGCAGCGTCACGTTGGGCATGGCGCTGCGCGACGGGCATTTCGGTTCCAATGTTGACCAGAAAACCATCTATTCCGACCCGGAAGTCATCAATACGGGCAAGGAAGCCTGAACCCTCAGGGCGGGCGGGAGGCTAGTCTTTCCGCCCCGTTCCCTCTACCGCATCCCCGTTCCCATTCTGCGTGCCTCCGGGTTTCTTCCGAAAGAAATGTATACAAAACAATACATTGGAAGTCGGAAGGATAACAGAAGAATGAATTCTTCCGATCCCTGGCAGGGTCTGGCCATCGCCAACCTGCCAGGGAAACACCCGCCATGTCCGAGATGCTGACCCACCGCGAACGCCAGGTTCTGGTCCTGACGGGGCGCGGGTTGAGAAGTGTGGAAATCGCCGCTGAACTGGGCATCTGTGAACTGACCATCCGCAAGCACCGCTCATCCATCATGCGCAAGGCGGGGCTGCGATCCACCGCGCAACTGATCGCCTTTGCCGGCGGGCAGGAGGCGGATGAGGTGCAGGGAACGGCTGAACCCTTGTCCTGGGACCGGCTATGCCCCCGCGAAGCTGAGGTGGTGCGCCATGTCGTGGCCGGATGCACCAGCAAGGAGATTGCACGCCTGTTGAAGATCAGCCCCTTGACGGTGCAAAAACACCGGGAGCGGGCGCGGGAAAAGCTGGGCGTGCATACGGTGGGGGAGATGATCACGCGCGGGCGTGTGTGCCGGCCAGCGTGAGCCCC
>JAIXTS010000440.1 GCA_027483805.1 Azospirillum sp.
TTATTCGTTCCACCGGCGTCGCTGCGGTGGCTGATCAGCCAAACCGTATCGGCGCAGAAAGAGAAAAGCAAAAGCCCAAGGGCTGCGCCCACCGCAAACCCGGTCAGCGGCGGCCCCAGCAGCGGCGTCACGGCCAGGGCCAGCACCGCCACCTGAACCATGCAGACCACCCGCCGCCGCCGTCTGTAGGGCAAGGGATGGTTCAACCAGGGCCGAACCATGCCCCCCACCACGAAGAGCGGGCGCAGCAGGGCCGACAGCAGCACCCATATCCCCACCTCGCCCGACAGCCACAGCAGCAGGCAGAGATAGAGGATGGACAGCGTGTCCATCTCCATGTCGAACCGGGCGCCATAGGGGCTGGACAAGCCCTGACGCCGGGCCAGCCAACCATCCACGCCGTCCAGCGCCAGCGCCGTGATGGCGATCACCGCCACCGTCCAGGTCTGGCCTGTGTCCAACACATGGGCAAAGGGAAGGGTTCCCCCCACCAGCGCCAAAAGACCGGAACGCAGCAGGGTGACGCGGTTGGCATGGCCCCAGCCCGGCCCCTGATGCGCCCCCAGCCGGGTCAGCGCAAACCACAGCACGGGCAGAAAGGCCGCCAGCACGGACAAAGGATAGGCCGATGGCAGATCGATCCCCCGGCCCAGCATCCACCCCGCCGCCGCCAGCAGCGGCAATGCCGCAGCCAGATGGGCGACGACCGATCGGCGCAGGGACGGGGCTGGAAAGGGGGAAGGCTGCGTTACCATGATGTTAAAGCTTGGCCTGATCGGGGGGAAGGCAAGGGGGGGCGCGTCCGGATCGGCGGCACTGGCCTGGACGGCCCGGATGCCGCTATGGTGGCCCCTCATCCTATCCTGCCGGAACCGGGCCATGACCAGCGACTTTCCCAATCTTTTTGTCCTCGACCATCCCCTGATCCAGCACAAGCTTTCCTGCATGCGCGACAAGAACCGGTCGACCATGGGTTTCCGCCAGCTGCTGCGCGAGATCGCGCTGCTGATGGGGTATGAGCTGACCCGCAACCTGCCGCTGACAACGGAACGGATCGAAACCCCGCTCTGCCCCATGAATGCGCCGGTGATCGAGGGCAAGAAGCTGGCCGTGGTGCCGATCCTGCGCGCAGGCCTGGTCATGGCGGAAGGGCTGCTGGAACTGGTGCCGGCCGCGCGGGAGGGGCATATCGGCCTTTACCGCGATCATGACACCAAACGGCCGGTGGAATATCTGGTGAAGCTGCCCGACGCGGCGGGCCGTATCTTTATCCTGGTCGATCCGATGCTGGCCACGGGCCATTCGGCGGTGCATGCGGTCGATGTCCTGAACCGCCACGGCGTGGCCGACAGCCAGATCCGCTTCATGGCGCTGGTATCGGCACCAGAGGGCGTGCGCACGTTTCACGCCGCCCATCCCGAGGTGCCGGTCTATACGGCGGCGCTCGACAGCCACCTGAACGAAAACGCTTATATCGTGCCCGGTCTGGGCGATGCGGGCGACCGGCTGTTCGGGACGAAATAACAGCCGCGGTCAAAACTCCTGACCGTTGGTCACCAAGCCGCGTTTAAAGTCACTCCCGTGCGTCAGGCGGGCGCCACTTGCTGTCGGGCGGGGGCAGGTCGCCGGCCTGATCGCCGCGGCCGGGGCGGGACACGTCCTGATAGTCCACATCAATCACCGGCGCGCGGCCGGTGGGACCGGGGCGCGACCGCACCGTCTGGCCGTTCACCTGCATGAAGATGGTCATGCGGGACAAAAGTGCCGCACGCACCGGCGGCAGGAACAGGATCAGGGCCAGGATGTCGGTGATGAAGCCGGGGATCAGGAGCAGGATGGCGGAAAAGGCCGTGCACAGCCCGTTGAACATCTGCCGCATGGGTTCCGTCTCGCCCGTGCGCAGCCCCACCTGCGCGCGGCGCACGCTTTCCAGGCCGGTGCGTTGCAGCAGCAGCACACCCACAACACCCGACAGCAGCACCAGCAGCACGGTGTTCAACGCCCCGATCTGCGACCCGACCCAGGCGAATCCGGCGATCTCCAGAAGGGGTAGAAGCAGCAACGGAAGAAGGAAACGCATGGCTGTCCTTGCTCTTTACGTGTCGAGGGCCTATCTAACGGACAGGCTTTCATAATTTAACGCCCCGGTGGGCGGATGGCGAGGATGGCCATTCGCATCAGATGGTGTCGATACACGGCCGGGCGCAAGGGCAGAAATGGGTGATGCGATGGGCGGCGGCTCCGTCTGGCTGGAGATCCTGATTTTCGCGATGGTGGCGGCCTTTTTCATCTACCGCCTGCGCAACGTGCTTGGCCGCAAGCATGGGGAGGAGCGCGAGCGCCCCAACCCCTTCACCCCGCGCGACAATAATGGCGCCACCGGCCCCACGGTCGACAGCGACAATGTCATCCCGCTGCCGACACGCGGCCCCGCGACGGATGTGCCGGATCTGCCCGAGCCGTCCGGCCCCGTGTCGCTGGAAGATGGTTTGCGCCGGATCCACGCCGCCGATCCGAATTTCAACGAGCGCACCTTCCTGCAGGGCGCCAAGGCCGCCTTCGAGATGATCGTGAAGGCCTATGCCGAGGGCGATACGCCCACGCTGCGCCCGCTGCTGGCCGATGATGTCTATGACCGCTTCGCCGCCGCCATCCGGGCGCGCCAGACCGCCGGAGAGACGCTGGACAGCCGCATCCATACGTTCGAATCGGTCGATCTGACGGCGGCCCGCCTGGATGGTCGTACCGCCTGCTGCACCATCACCTTCACCACGCGCCAGACCCATGTGACACGCGACGCCCAGGGCACCATCGTGGACGGGGATGAGGGACGGCCGGAAGAGGTGGTGGATATCTGGACGTTCAGCCGGAATACCCGCGCCAGCGATCCCAACTGGCACCTCTCCGAAACGCGCAGCGGCTGATACAAGCGTCGCGGCGTGGGCCGGCGCCCGCGCCGGCCGGCGCGGAGATCACCGGTCAGGAATATTGACCGTTGGTACAAGGCCTCGGGATGTTGATTGCCGCAGGTCAGGTGGAGGCTAAGGCCGGTGCCCTGACCGAAAAGGCCTTTAATCCAAATCTGTCAGGGCAGGGGCTGACGCCCTCGACCTGACCTGCGAAATCATGCGTCGGGCTTCTTCATGCGCCGTCATTCCCTTGCCGCCCTGTTCGCCCTTGGCCTGCTGGCCGGCTGTGCCCAGCAACCCGCGAAACCGCCGGTGCCGTCCCCACCCCCGGCGGAGGCAGAAAAGCCCGCCGCCCGGCTGACCCTGCGGCCGGCCAGCTTTGCTGACCTGCCGGGCTGGTCGGTGGACCGCACCGCCGATGCGCTGCCGGCCTTGCTGAAAAGCTGTGACCGGCTGGTGAGGCAACCGGTCGACCGGGCGCTGGGTCCCGATGGCCTGATGGGCCGTATCGGTGACTGGACCGGTCCCTGTGCCACGATCGCCAAGCTGCCGGCCGGCGACCATGTCGCCCTGCGCCGCGCGGTGGAAAGTCTGTTCCAGCCTTGGGCCGCCGGTGACAATGGCACGGCGGAAGGGCTGTTCACCGGCTATTACGAAAGCGCGCTGCGCGGCTCGTTCAAGCGGCAGGGCAAGTACCAGACCCCGCTGTTCAAGCGTCCGTCCGATCTGGTGATGGTCGATCTGGGTGAATTCCGTCCCAACCTGAAGGGCGAGCGCATCGCCGGCCGGGTGGTGGACGGGCAGCTGAAACCCTATGCCGACCGCCGCGCCATCGAATCCGGTGCGCTGAATGGCAAGGGCCTGGAACTGCTCTATGTCGATGATCCGGTCGATGCGTTCTTCCTGCAGATCCAGGGGTCGGGCCGTGTCACCCTGCCCGATGGCAGCCAGATCCGCATCGGCTATGACGGGCAGAACGGCCAGCCCTATTTTGCCATCGGGCGGGAACTGGTGGCGCGCGGCGCGCTGGCCAAGGAAGACGTGTCGATGCAGTCGATCCGCGCCTGGCTGGAAGCCAACCCGTCCAAGGCGGCCGATGTGATGAACACCAA
>JAIXTS010000073.1 GCA_027483805.1 Azospirillum sp.
ACGGCATCGGTCACGTCGACCGTCGCACCGGCCTCGATCCCGCGCGTGGACACGCCACCGACATTCTGCAGCGCCGACGGGTTGCCGACGATGCCCGGCCCCAGGGTCAGGGCCAGCAGACGGTCGTCGAACTGCACATCATAGGCGGCGACCACACCCTTCACGATGCCGGCATTGAAGCGCCAGCCCAGTTCGATGGTACGGCTGGTTTCCGGCTCCAGGCTGTTGCGGATGGCGTTGAAACCGTCCTGGGTCGTGGAGAAGGGGCCCGCCGTGTTGGAGCTTTCGAAGGTACGGATATTTTCGGCATAGGAGCCGAAAATCTGGTGCTCGTCGGACAGTTCATAGACGAAGCCGGCCTGCGGCAGGAAATTGTCCTCGGCCTTGATGGTGCCGTTCTTCACCGGGCCGACCAGGGTCTTGGCGGTGTTTTCGACCTTCACCGACTTGAACCCGGCGGTGAGGGTCAGGGCATCCATGACCTTCCAGCTGTCCGACAGGTTGAACTGGCGGGTTTCGGTGTCGAAATCATACTGCCACTGCGTGAAGAAGGCCCCGCGCTGGAACTGCGTGGAGGACCGGCCGGGGCTGGCGCGGTTCAGGCCATAGAAGCGGCGGGCATGGGCGAAATCATTCTGTTCGAACCAGACACCGCCGCTGATCGTGTGATCGCCGATCTCCGCCGTCAGCTGGCCGACGCCGCCGAACCGTTCAATGCCATATTCGGTGGTGCGGATGGACATGGGCGCACCGCCCGGCGTGACCACATAGGGCGTGAACCACAGGCCCTGGCCGTCATTCTTGTGGCCATAGCCCGTGACGTCCAGCTTCAGCGCGTCGGTCAGCGGATAGGTGAAGTTCACCGCCGCGATCGTATCCTCACGCAGGCCCGAGGCATCGTAGTAAGCATCATCGACGGACGTGATCTTGCCGGGGAAGGCCGCCCTGATGTTGCCGTTATAGATGTCGGCGACGCGCAGGGCCGTGGCCCAATCCTTGGCAAAATTGTCCCAGTCATAGCCCAGGCGGCCGATCATTTCCTTGGACAGGTCCTGATAGTCATTCTCGGCCCGGTCGGACCAGTTGACCCAGGCGCTGATCTCGCCCTCGCCCACGGTCTGGACGACCTTAAAATTCAGCTGGTCCTGCTTCTGGACGCCGTCGCCCTTCCACTTGTCGGCATTCTGGCGGGTATAGCTGACATAGGCACTGGTGCCGGTGGACAGCTCACCCGTGTCCAGGCGCACAAAGCCACGGCCCGTGTTCTCGCTGCCGAAGGTCCCGGCAACATAGGCACCGGCTTCCTTGGAGGGACGGCGGGAGGTG
Source organism: Azospirillum sp. (assembly GCA_027483805.1). Classification (GTDB taxonomy): domain Bacteria; phylum Pseudomonadota; class Alphaproteobacteria; order Azospirillales; family Azospirillaceae; genus Niveispirillum. The sequence goes on from JAIXTS010000073.1 coordinate 1,327, forward strand.
AACTGCACCGTGCCGCCCAGATTGCTGGTCGAGGCGGTCGCCAGCGAACCCGCGCCCTGCGCCACCGTCACCTGATCGATATTCTCAGAGCTGATGGCGCGGGAAATGTGCAGGCCATTATGGTTGCCATAGGACATGTCGCCCAGCGGCACGCCATCCAGCGTGAAACCAAGCTGGTTCTGGTTGAAGCCACGGATGGTGATGCGGGTCGACCATTCATAGGCGCCGAACGGGTCAGCCGACTGGAAGCTGACGCCGGGCAGGTTCTCAATGGCTTTCAGCGGGCTGGTGCCCGGCGCTTCCAGCGCGATGGCGGCCGCGGTCACACCCTGGACCTGGCGGGCTTCGCCACGGCCATAGACGATGATCTCTTCCAGCAGGGGCGAGGCTTCGGCCACTTCCGTGGTCTGCGCAAGCGCGGGGGAAACGGCGAGCAGGGTGGCGAGCGCCGTGCCTGTGATCAGCTGACGATGGTTCATTATGGGCATCCCTTTGGTCGCCGGCATGGTTGCTGCGGCGCACAATGGGCGGATAGCATTGTTATATTTCAGTGATTTGACGCGTTTCCGACGGAAACATGATGGTTCTGTTTCGTGATTGCGCTAACGGCTGCGGGTACACACCCCTTCCCTTACGGAAGGTGGCAGGCGCAAATCCCCGCCACTACCGCAGATGTCCCCGCCGCAAAGCGCCATTGCCGGGCCGCCGAGTTTGCGACTAGAAAGGCCATCAACCTTGGTTTTGTCAGGTATATGGACGGAGAGTTCCATGCAGCCGATGTGGCGTGTCGCGTTTGAGGTGCCGGAGGCGCTGGTTCCCGTTTTCGCCGATATTGTGGAGCCGCATGTCGATGCCGTCTCCACCTTCGAGTTGCAGGAGGGCGGCCAGTGGCTGATCGAATGCACCTCCTATAACGAGCCCGACACCAGCCGTATCGGGCTGAAGCTGGCCGTGCTGGCCGCCGCCCATGGCATTATCGAGCCGGAACTGACCAAGGAACCGCTGGCCCCCATCGACTGGGTCACGCAGACCTATCTGTCCTTCCCGCCGATTGAGGCGGGGCGCTTCTTCATCCATGGCAGCCACCACAAGAAGCCCGTGCCCAAAGGCAAGATGGGCCTGCAGATCGAAGCGGCCATGGCCTTCGGGTCGGGGGAGCATGCCACCACCCAGGGCTGCCTGCGTGCCATTTCCGAATATGCCGCCAAGGGCCGGAACAGCTTCCGCAACGCGCTGGACATGGGCTGCGGGTCGGGCATCCTGGCCTTCGCCATCGCCAAGCTGGCACACAAGCCCGTCATCGGCGTCGATATCGACAAGCTGTCGATCGAGATCGCGACGGAGAATGCCCATCTGAACCGCGTGCACAAGCTGGTGAAGCTGTATGCCGCCAACGGGTATGCGGCCGAGGCTGTGCGCAAACATGGCAAGTTCGACATGATCGTCGCCAATATCCTGGCCCGGCCGCTGGCCCGGATGTCGCCGGCATTGGACAGGTATCTGGTGCCGGGCGGCATCTGCATCCTGTCGGGCCTGCTGCACCGCCAGGAACCGCTGGTCATCAATGCCCACCGCGCCCAGGGCCTGCGCCTGATCAAGCGTTACCGCCTGGGCGACTGGTCCACCCTGGTGATGAAAAAGGGCTGAGGGCCCGGTGGCGGGCGGCACCGTCCTTCTCTATATCCTGGCCGCGCTGGCGGAGATCGCCGGCTGCTTTGCCTTCTGGGCCTGGATGCGGGAGGGGCGGTCGGCCCTGTGGCTGGCCCCGGGCATGGCCAGCCTGGCCCTGTTCGCCTGGGTCCTGACGCGGGTGCCGGTGGATGCGGCGGGTCGCGCCTTTGCCGCCTATGGCGGGGTCTATATCGCGGCCTCTCTGGCCTGGATGTGGCTGGTGGAGGGGCAAAGGCCCGACCGGTGGGACATCACGGGGGCGGGCCTGTGCCTGATGGGGGCCGCTGTCATCCTGTGGGCACCGCGCGGGACGTGAGGGCGGGTCATGCCTGTCCGCCTTATAGCAGCGGCATGAAATCTTGACCGTTGGTCACTCTTTCCTGTCTTCCTGTCCCTCAATCGCCGGCGCCAGCATCCGCTGGCTTGGCTACGCGCCACGTGGCGCGCGGCGGGAACCAGCCAGACAATGTCAAAGCCAGCCGCGCTTGCGGAAGTACCAGAGCGGCAGGACCGCCGAGAGCACCATCAGCAGCAGCGCCAGCGGATAGCCCAGGTGCCAGTCCAGTTCCGGCATATGTTTAAAATTCATGCCATAGATGCTGGCCACCAGCGTCGGCGGCAGGAAGGCGACGGAGGCCACGGAGAAAATCTTGATGATGTTGGTCTGCTGAATATTGATCACGCCCAGCGTGGCATCCAGCAGGAAATTGGTCTGCATGGCCTGGAACGCGGCATGTTCGACCAGGGAATGCACGTCGCGGCCGATGGTTTTCAGCCGGGATTTCTGGTCCTTGTTCATGCGCGGGCCGGTGACGGTGGTGGCAAAGGCCGCCAGCCGTTCCAGGCCGGCCAGGCTGTCGCGCACCTTCTGTGTCAGGTCGCCGGCGCGGCCCACGGCGGTGATGACGGCGCGCATGGAAACCGTGGTGGGCGGGCGGCGGCGCACATGGCTGCGATCCACCACCTGATGGCGCGGCGCCCGGGCACCGTCGCGGGTCGCCAGGGTTTCGACGGTCCGGTCTTCCTGGTCAGCGAAGACGCGGTGTGACAGGCGGTCAAGGTCGGCCGTCACCCGTTCCAGAACGTCGGCGGCCCGGTCCACCACCGCCTCCAGCAGGCCCAGGAAGGCCTCCATCGGGCAGGTCACCAGTTCGGGCTGCTTCAGGGCGCGGGCCGCGAAGATGGCAAACCAGAGCGGTTCGGTATGGCGGATGGTGACCAGCAGGTCCGGCCCCAGCGCAAAGGTCAGCAATCCCCGTTCCAGCAGACCGGTAGAGGACCGCACAATGACCGGTGTGGTCATGAAAGCCACCTCTCCCTCCGTATAGAGGCGGGAGGAGGTTTCGATCTCGTTGATATCTTCCAGCGTCGGCAGGTCGGTCGACAGGCGGGTGGAAACGGTCAGCCGTTCCATTTCGTCCGGATACAGCAGGTCAAGCCAGACCGTGCCGGCAGGAATGGCTTCCCCCGGACCCAGCGCCTGGGCCGTCAGGCCGCCTGCATCGCGGACATAGGCCGTGATCACAGGCCGATCCCGGCGGGCAGCGGCACGCCGGCGCTGCGGCAGGCGGCGGTGACGGTATTGGCCAGCAGACACGCAATGGTCATCGGCCCCACCCCGCCCGGCACCGGCGTGATGGCGCCCGCCACCGACGCCGCCTCGGCATAGCAGACATCACCGACGATCCGGGTTTTGCCGGCGGCCGCCGCATCCGGGTCGCGGGCCGGTACGCGGTTGATGCCGACATCAATAACCACGGCCCCTTCCTTGATCCAGTCACCCTTGACCATTTCCGGCCGGCCGACGGCGGCGACCAGGATATCGGCCTCCCGGCAGATACCGGCCAGATCGCGGGTACGGGAATGGGCCACGGTCACGGTGCAGTCGGCCTGCAACAGCAGCTGGGCCATGGGCTTGCCCACGATGTTGGACCGGCCCACGACCACGGCATGCAGGCCGCGCAGGTCCTTCACACTGTCCTTCAGCAGCATCATGCAGCCCAGCGGTGTACAGGGCACAAGCGCCGGCAGCCCGACCGACAGGCGCCCGGCATTGACCACATGGAACCCGTCCACATCCTTGGCCGGATCAATGGCCGACAGCACGGCCTGCGTATCGATATGGCCGGGCAGCGGCAGCTGCACCAGGATGCCATGGATGGAGGGGTCGTTGTTCAGCTGGTTGACCAGACGCAGCAGTTCTTCCTGGCCGGTGGAGGCGTCCAGCCGGTGGGTGACGGAATGCATGCCGGCTTCGCGGGTCTGTTCGCCCTTGTTGCGAACATAGATGGCGCTGGCCGGGTCTTCCCCCACCAGCACGACGGCCAGGCCGGGCACCAGGGCGTGGGTGGTGCGCAACTGCTCCACAGCAGCGCCGATGCGCGCGCGCAAGCCGGCGGCGAAGCCCTTGCCATCGATGATGCGTGCCTCGGCCATATCCGGTCTCCCCGTTCTCTCAACAATAAGGTGGCTACAGCCCGCCCAGCCAGTCGCTCAGCCGGGGCATCAGGGCCTCTGTCTCACCGGCAACGAATAATATCTTTGACCGGTCTGTGCCACCCGCGACGACGCCGATGCTGCTTTTCGGAATTCGCCACGCTTTGGCCAGCAGCTCGATGATGGCGGCATTGGCCTTGCCATCCTCCGGCACGGCGGTGACGGCGATCTTCACCTGTTGCCGGCTGTCCGCCCCCTCCGCCACGCCCTGCACCGCATTGCGGCTGGCCCGCGGGGTGGCGCGGACAAACAGACGCACGCCGCCTTGGGCCGGTTCCAGCGGCGGCCGGACACTCATCCGATCATCCCGTAATTCAGGATCAGCCGCTGGATGAACATGACGACCAGGATCAGCACCACGGGCGACAGATCCACCCCGCCCAGATTGGGCAGCACATTGCGGATGGGCCGCAAAGCGGGTTCCGTCAACCGGTACAGCACATCGGAGATCATGTAGACGGCGCGATTGCGGGTGTTCACCACATTGAAGGCGATCAGCCAGGACAGGATGGCCGAAATGATCAGCACCCAGACATAAAGGTCCAGCGCCACATAAAGGATTTCGGCGATGGTGCGCAGCAGCGGGTCCATGTTCATCCCATGTCCGGTGGGCGGGCGGCGGATACCGGCCCGCATCTGTTTGAGGAACGTAATGTCGCGACCCCGCCCTGTCCA
>JAIXTS010000386.1 GCA_027483805.1 Azospirillum sp.
GCCATCAGCCGCCGAACAATCTCAAGCTTGAAACTAACGCTCCGTAACTCGCCCATCCGTCCTCTCCTCAAGAGAACGGGAACTATTTTACGACTGTCTCAAAAATGGGGTCCACTCCAATACACCCGGATCACGGCGGAGTTTTTCGAGGATGGCTTCGGGTGATTTTGTCCAGACGAAGGGCTTGGCTTCGCCGTTGTGCTCCTTGATGAAGCGTCTGATTTCGTCCTGGAGTTGGGAGACGGAGGTGAAGACGCCGCGGCGCAGGCGCCTTCTGGTGATGATGGAGAAGAAGTCTTCGACAGCGTTGAGCCAGGAGGCGGATGTGGGTGTGAAATGGAATACCCACCTCGGATGATCTGCCAGCCATTCCAGGACCTTGGGATGCTTGTGGGTGGCATAGTTGTGGACGATGGCGTGAACGACCTTGCCGACGGGGACGGCGCGTTCGACGTCATTGAGGAACGTGATGAATTTCTGATGGCGGTGCTTGGGCTTGCAGCGACCGATCACCGAGCCGTTCAGCACGTTCAGTGCTGCGAACAGGGTGGTGGTGCCGTTGCGCTTGTAATCATGGGTCATGGTCCCGCATTTGCCGGGCTTCAGCGGCAGTCCGGGCTGGGTGCGGTCCAGCGCCTGGATCTGGCTCTTCTCGTCGATGGACAGGACGGCGGCATGCATGGGCGGGTCCATGTAAAGACCGACGATGTCTTCCACCTTGGCGGCGAAGGCCGGGTCGTTGGAGCGCTTGAAGGTGCGGATGCGGTGCGGCTGGAGACGGTGCGCCTCCCATATCCGCTGGATCGTCCGCAGGCTGAGACCCACCGCCTTGGCCATGGCCCGTCCCGTCCAGTGTGTGACCGTCCCCGGCGGTTCGGTGCAGGTCAGCGCCACGATCCGCTGCACCTCCGCTGCCGAGACCGGCGCGCGGCCCGGCTTGCGGCTGGGTTCGTGCAGCAGGACATCGACGCCCTTCTCCGCGAACCGGCATTGCCAGCGCCAAACCGAAGGGCGGCTTAAACCGGTCTGCCGGGCAATCACCTGAACTGGCAGGCGCTCACCCGACAACAAAACGATCCGCGCCCGCTGAACATGCCTCAGTGGCCGGTTGCGATCCCCGATGATCGCGGTCAACCGCGCACGATCCTCAGGGCTGATGATGACACTGACTGTCTGAGACATAAGCCCAGATTCTCATATCCAAGCCGCCTTGCGAGTCCCTTGTCAGTGTCAGTGCAATAGAGTTTTGAGGCTGCGCTGCCGTTTCTAGGCGACCGCCGAGTTGAAGACTAGGCGGTACCTTCATTAACAAGCAGTCCCCGAAACAAGGGGGAAGGACTGCATAACCTTAAAGATACCAAAGAGGCTATTCATTTGCGGGAGGCTGACATCTATTTACCAGATTGGCTTATAGAGCGCGTATCATTTTCGAAATATCCTGGCAGAGCCCTTTCGATCAGAGGGTGATTTTGGCACCAGGCCGTATCCAAATTGTACGAAATGCATTTTCTAATAGCCTCAATGGCCTCATCCTCGAGACCCTTCGCTAAGGCAGCAAAGGACAACCAGCGATTTGTCCAATACTCATCTGCACCAAGAATCTGGGCTTTCTTGAAGTAGTAGTAGGATTCGGCGGCTTGGTGCTTCGTGATCAGCCTAGATCCGCGAATGAAATTGGACTCTGCACTGTCGGGGTACCGACTCAAAAAATCTAGGCTCTCCGCTTCATAATCTATTCCGTCCAACTGAAGTTTCCGAATTGCCTTTGACTGCGCCCAATGCTCATTCACACGATCATTATGTCCATCGAGAACCGCAATGAAGCATTCTGCATCAGGGTGGTGAACTGTTTTCCATGCCCGAGATTTAACGATCTGGACGCTTTTTGCAGACAGCCGATGAATCGCAGGGTCATCAAAAGTAAAGTAATGGCCGGGAATGCGCTCCCTCTCCAGATAAGGAGCATACAATAAAACCTGTTTCCCAGCGATTGAACGTAGACGGTCGATAAAAGGGAATGGATCCTCAAAGTGTTCTATTACGTGACTACAGACTACAACGTCATACTCAACAAGGTCATAGTCAAATATATTAAAGTCCAGAAACCTCACATTGCGAAAAGCACTACGCACAAATGGTCTATATCGAGAATCTAAGTCAATGGCAGTGTAATGAATAGGCATTGAATTTGCTGTTAACGATAAATTGCTTAAAAGATTTCCGAATGAAGCGGCTCCTGATCCGATGTCTACAATGCGGATTGGGCGTTGTTCCTTCCAGTGGGAAAGGATATTGAAAAGATGCGGCAGAAGATCTATTGAAAACTGAGTGGCTTGGGGCACATGCCCCTGCAACATCCAGTTTACAGACCGACGTTCGGGGTCGCCGAGATGCACATAGGCATGAGGCAAAAGGCCATTCCGGAAAGCTGAGATCAAATCAGCGGTGGCCTGGGGAATCAACAAGTCCTTGTCGCTACGATCCGTGTTATTAGATTCATCTTCGACACGTTGAATTAAGCCTCGCAACAAAGACTCGAGAGTCCGCAGATGTAGCTGCAAATCAGATTTACCCATCTCGGTTCCCGTCAATTGATCTAGCCCGACATCATCCAGATGGGCAAAAATCCGCCCCTCATGGTTCTAGCATACCATCTCTGAAGAAGTTCTGGAAGGTTCCGTAGCGGTATTCGGTGGTCAAGCGAGCGGTTTCCGGAGCCGTTCCGGCCGTGGCTAACCGTATTTGGCTTGGCATTTTGTTGGTCGATGCATTTCGTCTGTCGGCAGGCTCCGCCGACTCATTTAACCAACTTCAACACAGCGAGATAGGACGAAGTTTGACTCGGACGATTCGCTCCAGGAGGCAACCAATGCCCCAAGGTGGTTCAGGCACATCGCCTGCATATATTTCACCCAAAAAGGGGAGAAACCGGCCTGTTCCGAACGTATCAGAAGCTGCAGCGCAGGGGGTAAGTCGCGTTTCACCTGAAGCAGGCCGAAACCATGCAGGTAATCGATCTCCGCCGTGGGGTTTTCCGCCTTGGCCATGATCGCCAGGGCAGCCTCGAAATCCAAACCATCAATGAGCTGGCGGATATTCTGAGCCGTCGCTGCCGTCATGCCCACCTCTCAAGGTTGGTTGCGCTGGTTACAATCCACGCAGCAATTCAATGATGCGTTGTGTGGCAGCGCCATCGCCATAAGGAGACGCACCCGACGCCATGGTGGCGTAATGCTGCTCATCGTCCAGCAGCCGCTGCGCCTGGTTGCGGATATTGTCTTCTTCGGTACCCACCAGCAATGCGACCCCGGCGGTGATGGCTTCCGGCCGTTCGGTGGCCGCCCGCATCACCAGCACGGGCTTGCGCAGCGACGGCGCTTCTTCCTGCACGCCGCCGCTGTCGGTCATGATCAGGTAGCTGCGCTGCATGGCGGCGACGAACTGGTCATATTCCAGCGGCGGTGTCAGGTGAATGCGATCCTGCCCACCAAACATCTGGGCCACTGTTTCCTTCACATGCGGGTTGGGGTGTACCGGCAAAAGCAGTTCAACATCCGGATTATCGCGCACCAGGGACAGGGCGGCGCGACAGATGTTGGCCAACGGTTCCCCGAAATTCTCCCGCCGATGCACCGTCAGAAGAATAAGGCGCCGGTCCGGCGTCACCTGCACCGGCAGGGTCGGCTGCTTTGCCGCCATCCATAACAGCGCATCGATGACGGTGTTGCCGGTGACATGAATATTGGCTGGCGGCACATGTTCACGCAGCAGATGGTCGCGCGCCCCGTCCGTGGGGGCGAAATGCAGCCGCGTGACCAGACTGGCCACCATCCGGTTAAATTCCTCCGGGAACGGCTGTTCCAGATTATGGGTCCGCAACCCGGCCTCTACATGACAGAACGGGATGCGTCGGTAAAAGCAGGCCATGGCCGTCGCCAGGACCGTTGTTGTGTCCCCCTGCGCGACCACCGCGTCCGGTTTGAGTTCCGCCAGCACCTGATCCAGCCCCGTCAGCGCGCGGGCGGTCACGTCAGCCAGTGTCTGGTTGTCCCGCATCAGGTTGAGGTCGATATCGGCGGTGATCCCGAACAGGCCGAACACCTGGTCCAGCATCTGACGGTGCTGGGCCGTGGCAACCACCGTCAGTTCACACCAGGGGCTTTCCCGCAGCGCCAGGATGACGGGAGCCATCTTGATGGCTTCGGGCCGAGTCCCGACGACACACATTACCTTCATTGCACATCACCCCGTTCCAGGCGTACCCAGGTCTTACCGTTTATCGAGAAACTGAAAGACTTCACTGCGGCTGTCGGGCAGCGCCTGTCCATGCAGCTGTGCCAGCTTGTCCAGCGACAGTTCATACCGGATGGTCGGTGCTTCCGGCTTGAAAACGGAAGTCGATCCCAGATGCGCATGCACATCGCCCAGCCGAACCATGCCGGTGGCGCCCAGGTTGATGATTTCCCTGCTGACCCCCGCCTGGACCAGCGACCAGACCATCGCTGCGGCGCTGTCCGTATTGATGAATTGCAGGGTGCTGTCGGGTGACAGCCAGACCGGGTCGCCCTGCATCATGTCATAGATGGCATTCTTGCGAAGCCCGTGGCCGACAAATCCGCCCATACGCATGATAAGCCATTCGCGGTGAACACCCTGCACGGCCTGTTCGGCCAGATATTTGTGCAGACCGTAACGGCTGATCTGCGACAGGTCGAGGGTCTGGCTTTCCAGGCTCTTACAGGGCGTATCCGTTTGCGGATAGACGTCGCCCGACGACAGGAACACGTAACGCCCGGCTTTGAAATATTCCAGGCTGCGCACAACGCTGGTGACCGATGCATCGAAGTCCCACAGCGGATCACGCGTGGACATGAACTTTTTGCTGTTGCCATTGGCATTGATCAGCACGTCGCAGGATGTTCCGCGCAATTCCTCAAAATTGGCGCGGGTTACCTTGGTGTTGGGCACGCCCAGCCGTTCCAGCAGACGGATATAGGCCGAACCGACGAAACCGTCGCCACCAATAACGTAGATCATAGGCGCAGCCCGTCACCACGGGTCGCATAGTTCGCAGCGAACCAGTCGATGGTATTGCGAAGGCCGGCTTCCAGCGGCGTGGGGCAGGAGAGGCCCAGCTGTGCCATTCGGTCGGTGGCAAAGATTTTCACCATCTGCCCGTCTGGCTTCTCGGTATCCCAGGTGATCCGCCCCTCAAACTTCACCAGTTTGGCAATGGTCTCGGCCAGTTCCTTGATGGGGGTGCGGGTTCCCGAGGACAGATTGACCGGGCCTTCGCCAATATCATTGTCGATGAAGAAGGGCATCAGCGCCGCGACATCGGCGGCATAGACAAAATCGCGCTGGGGCGTGCCGGTGCCCCACATCACCACTTCATCCAGGCCATTGAGCTGTGCCTCGTAATAGCGGCGGACCATGGCCGGGACGACGTGGCTGTCCAGCGGATGGAAGTTATCATACTCGCCATACATGTTGCCGGGGATGACGACGGTGGCCTTCACCCCATGCTGGAATCGATAGGACCGCGCGGCCACCGTGCCCATCATCTTGGCGGTGGAATAAGGGGCACTTTCCGGTTGCGGATAGCCGCACCAGAGCTGATCCTCGCTGATAGGGCTGGTTGCCTTGGCAGGGTATGAGCAGCCACCCATCGGGTAAATCAGCTTGCCGATGCCACGACGGGCGCAGGCTTCGAACATGTTGGCGGTCAGGATCGTGTTCCGGAAATAGAAATCAGCCGGATAGGTGCGGTTGGCGCCGATGCCGCCGGAATATGCGGCGTAGTGCAGGACAACATCCGGCTTCACCCGGTCCAGAAGGGCAAGCACCTGATCAAACTGCATCAAATCTGCATCGGCGGATGAAACACCGACCACCGCCTCGGCCCCATAACGGGCGCGCAGCACAGCCATTGTGTGGCGACCCAGGAAGCCGCTGGATCCGGTAACGAGAATCATTCTGAAATCCTGTCCCAACCATAAGCCATTGCGTCGACAGACGTACATGCGTCTTCGCAAAAGAACAACCCATCCGTCTATATCAATCAGTGAGGTTGATTTCTCGCGTGATCGCTGTTTGGTATGTCCTGACAGGTTGACGGGGAGTTTGCGTGTTGTCTGCAAGGATTGAAGGGGAAATTGCCAAGGCCCAGGTCCGAGCGCAGATTGTGTCGGGACCGCAGGCGGTCATCCTGGTGGGGGGGCGCGGTACCCGTCTGGGACGGCTGACCGACAATACGCCCAAGCCTCTGCTGCCCGTGGGGGGGATCCCGTTCCTGGAGCACCTTATCGCCAATCTGGCCCGACACGGGTTCCGCCGCATCGTCCTGCTGGCGGGTTATCTGGGCGATCAGATGCAGGCGGTGATCGACAAGGCCCCTGAACTGGGTGTGGAGATCACCTGTGTGATCGAACCGGAACCGGCCGGTACGGGTGGCGCCCTGTCATATGCCCGGTCCCTGCTGGACCGGCGCTTCCTGCTTCTTAACGGCGATTCGCTTCTGGATGTCAATTATCTGTCGCTGCGCGCCGACGCCGGCTGGCGCGAGGCCGACATGGGCAGGGTGGCACTTCGTGCGGTGGCCGATGGCAGCCGCTATGGCACGGTCGAGCATGCGGATGGCCGCATCACGCATTTTGCCGAAAAGTCGGGCCAGCCCGGCCCCGCCGTGATCAATGGCGGTATCTACTGGTTGGATATCAGCGTCCTGGACATGATCAAAACCCTGCCCTGTTCGCTGGAGCAGGACATCCTGCCGGTCCTTGCCCGATCCGGCCGGTTGGGGGGCGAGTTGTGCGAGGGTTATTTCATTGATATCGGCGTGCCGGCTGATTTCCAGCGGGCACAGACAGAGATACCGGCCTGGTGGCGCCGGCCTGCGGTCTTTCTGGACCGCGACGGGGTACTCAATGCCGATATCGGCTATGCCCACCGGCCGGATCAGATTGAATGGCTGCCGGGCATACGCGACGCCATCCGCTATCTGAACGAGCAGGGTTACTTCGTCTTTGTCGTCACCAACCAGGCCGGCGTGGCCCGCGGCTTCTATGATGAGGCGACAGTCCATGCGCTGCACGCCTGGATGCAGGCGGAACTGGCCCGGGAAGGTGCCCATATCGATGACTGGCGATATTGCCCGTATCATCCCGACGGGACGATCGAGAAATACCGTCAGGCTCATCATTGGCGCAAACCGTTACCGGGCATGATTCTGGACCTGCTTGAAAGCTGGCCGGTGGCGCGGGAAGGCAGCTTCCTGATCGGTGACCGCGACGGTGATGTCCAGGCTGCGGCTGGGGCTGGAATTCCGGGCTATATCATTCAATCCAATAATGCTCTGGATCAGGTGCGCGCCCTGGTCGCCAAACATAAACCTCAACCGGAAGCTGCGGTATGATTGCCAATCCAGCCGACACCGACCACCAGACCAAACAGCGGCTGGCGCAGACGCGACAGACATTGTGGATGTTGCGGCCGGATGTCCGCAGCGTCTGCGCCAATGATCGTTCCCGTTTCGACCTCTGGATGCTGACCCAGGGTCCCGAAGAATATCCGGCCCTGGCGGAGCCGGCGATGATCCGTGAGTTGTACAGGGAGCTGTCGGCCCAGCACACCCCGCGCCTCATAGTCGGATCGCTGGCGGTGCCGCCGCTTGCGCTGTTGATCTGGCGATCCCGGTCGGACCTGTCTGGAATATTCGATGTCAATCGTCCGGAGGGGGCGGCTGCGCTGCTGGTTTGGTTTTATGGCTGCGGGCTGCGTGAACTGGGCCTGCTGGAGTTCATCAGCGCGGAGGATCTGGCGCTGCTGCACCAGCCTGTTGATGGCCGGCAGAGCGGGGCTATTCCCCTGTCAAAGCTGATGGAGGTCGTCTGGCTGGCGCGGTCGGACCTGAAAGCCGCGATTGACATAACCCAGCCCGCCGGGGCCAGCGAATTCATCCGCTGGTATCTGGTTCACGGTCTTATCGAAACCGGTCTCATCGACGTTCTTGATGTCAATAGCGCGCAGCATCTGGCGGCGCAGGCGCCGCGGTTCCTCTACGAACATGAGACGGGGTGGGCGCAGGAACCGGCGCCCGGCGCCGTGCAGTCCTGGCTGAAGGGTGAGGGGCTGAAGCGCTATCCCCTATTCGAGATGCTGTTCCGCCTGGCGGGCCATTCGGTCGAAGCCGAGATTGAAGCGCCGGCGGTCAAGCCGGCACGGCCCGCGCCGTTACGTCACGATGGGGTGAACCTTATCGGTCATGCCCGCAGTGAATTCGGTGTTGGCGAGGATGTACGGGAGGCGGCCCGCGCGCTGACGGCTGCGGGCATTCCCTTCGCTGTTGTGGACATTCCGCCCGGTTCTGCCATCGGCCAGGGCGACCGGCTGCTTGAACAGCAGATCGGCGATCGGCTGCCGTTCGGCACCAACCTTTTGTGCATGACAGCCATGGAAACGGCCCGGCTTCATGCCGACCGCGGCGACCCGATCTTCCAGGGGCGGCGTACCATCGGTTTCTGGCCCTGGGAACTGCCCCAATGGCCAGACGCGTGGCGGCACTGCTTTGATCTGGTGGACGAGGTTTGGGCATCCAGCCGCTTCACCTATAGTGCTTATCGGGCTGTTGTCGGGCGAAAGGTCCGCCATATGCCCATGACCGTCACCGTCGCTGGTGCCGCCAGCGATATCCGTTCCCGGCTGAGTATACGGGATGGGGTTTTCATGTTCGCGTGCGCCTTTGACGGGCTGTCCGGCATGTCCAGGAAGAACCCGCTGGCGGCTGTTGCGGCGTTCCGGAGCGCGTTCCCCGCCGGCGACGAACCTGTGACCCTGGTCGTGAAGGGGATGCGCGCCGCCGCAGCAGGTGAGGATGCCTTTGGTCAATTGGAGCAGGCCTGCCGCCAGGACCCACGCATCCGTCTGATCGACGGCACCTTGTCGCGATCCGACATGCTGGGACTCCTGCAGGCGGCTGACTGTTTTGTGTCGCTGCATCGGGCAGAGGGCTTCGGCCGCTGCATTGCTGAAGCCATGCTTCTTGGCAAGCCGGTCATCGTCACCGGCTATTCCGGCAATATGGATTTCACATTACCCGGTACCGCTGCATTGGTTGACCATGATTGCCGGCCGGTCGAAGCGGGCGAATATCCCTACGCGGAAGGCATGATCTGGGCAGAGCCGGACATCGCCCATGCGGCGTGGTGGATGCGGCAACTATTGTTGGAACCCGGCAAGCGTAACCGGTTGGCATTGGCGGGGCAGGGGCTTATTCAGCAGACCTATGCCGCCAACATCGTCGGTGACATCTATGCCGACATTCTGGGACTACGGTGCTGATCCTGATTGTCGCCTACGGTCGGGTCCCGCCATGATCGACAGCGGCTTGATCCGCTGCCGGCCAGGATAAGGCCTGCATGCGGATTCCCGATGGACCCAATCCATCGGGAGCCAGACCAACGGCGCCCCGCCGGGTCCATTTACGATGACGCGAACTGTCGCAGCCGTTCCATTTCCTCGCGCACCAGATGGGCCTGACTGGCGAGGCCCAGATCTTCGATGTCATTGAGGTCATGGGTGGCGAAGTGGTCGTCTGGCCGCAGGCGCGCGCTGCTGTCGACGGTTTCTGTTGCCTGTCCCCGGTTCCGTTTACGAGTCCATTCCTCCCCGGATTTTGTGAAATAGTGATTGATCACCAGTTTCCCGGCGTCGGGTACGGCATGGTGGGAAGGGTGGCCCTGCGTCCCGGCGACACGACCATGTTCATCGATCAGCGATCCTTCCGTGATGCTGGGCGTGTGGATATCGGGCCGGGCCACCAGACGTGCCTGAACAATCGTCTTCACCGAACGGTTCAGCGGATGATCGGCGGCGGCACGGCGGGTAAAGCGTCCAATGACCAGATCATCCTGCTGCTGTAGTTGACCGTTTGACCCGAACAGCCGCCAGGGGATCACCAGACCCGCCGCCTGATCGTAATCGGCCATGATGGATGGGACGTCGCGTCCGCAGGTCGGATTCAGGAATTCGTCCGCGTCGATAAAGGCTACCCACCGGCAGCGGTCGGCCAGCCGCGCCAGCCCGGCGATGTAGGCCGGGCGTTGTGCCGCGACATGTGGAATGTCCGGCCAGGGGACATGGTCGACGATGCCGGCCCGCGCCAGCCCGGACAGCAACGCCGTGGTGCCGTCGGTGCTGCCATTGTCGAAAAGCACAAAATGCTGCACCCCGACCAACCGGTGGTGGGCGATCCATTCCAGCAGATACGACCCCTCATCCTTGACGATGGCGCAGATGGCCAGGGTCAGGGGCGGTCGCACGGCTGGTGGCGGCACCGGTTGGAACCGGTTGTTGGGTAGGGTGATGTGGACCGGGGTGCCGCCCAGCGGCTGACCGTCGCCAACGGTGACGGTCAGGGTGCGGGACCTGCCATCCGTCAACGACTCCGGCAGGGGCAGGTAGAAGGCGTGGTTTCCCTGACCGATGCCGGCGGCATGCAGATCGGGCCGGTGATGATTGGCCAATCCCTGGCAGACCAGCGTCCCATCGACAAGGACACTGACCAGCACGGCGTCCTGCGGCTGTGCCGGGTTCCAGGCCCAGCCGCAGACGTCGCGGCCGGCAATGCAGTCGAAATTGCCATGAATCAACGCGCCGTCCCCCATGGGCGGCGGGGGGGAAGCGCCAGCCCGGTGAAGGGTGCGCCGTCCAGGTTCAGGTTGGGGTTGTAATGGGGGTCGGCCATCGACAGATGCTTCCAGCGCCGTCGCATATAGTTTTCCTCCTTCGCCGCCCGGACCAGCCTTTCCGGTGTGTTGTCCCTGCCGCGGCTCACGCTCTCATGATGGTAGAGATCGATATCGGGAGTCCAGACGATCAACGCCCCGGTTTCCCGCAGGCGCAGGCAGAAATCCACGTCGTTGAAGGCGATGGGCAGATTTTCGCCGTCCAAACCGCCCAGGATGGTGAAGTCAGACCGGCGGCAGAACAGACAGGCCGCCGTCACGGCGCTGTAATTGCCGGCGACGCGCGTGCGGTGGAAATAGCCCTTGTCATCAACATGCACGGTCTGAAAGGCGTTTTCCGCCAGCCCGCCGGTTCCCACAACGACGCCGCCATGCTGGATCATGCCGTTGGAGAACCGCAGACGCGCGCCCACGGCGCCCACCTCAGGCCGGGCCAGCAGGGAGGCGGCAACGGTCAGCCACTGGCCGCCAATCAGTTCCACGTCATTGTTGATGAAACCGATGATCGTGCCGCGTGCCTGTTCCACGGCGCGATTGTTCATGTCGGCGAAATTGAACGGCGCGTCGTAGGGGACGACGCGGAACCGCCCCCGGCGCTGACCATCCGCCAGCCATGCCAGTGTTTCCGGCTCCTGGCTCTGATTGTCGATGATGATAATCTCATACTGGGCACCGGTGGTTTTCGCCTCAATGCTCTCTACCGCCGCCTGGACAAGCGACAGCCGGTCGCGGGTGGGAATGATCAGGCTGAACAGGGGTGGGGTGCCGGTGGCCGGCCATTCCACCCGACGCAGCCCCTCATGCTCATCGATGGTGATGACCTTTGCCGTGGCCGCCCCGCGTGCGGCCAGATGCTCCGCCACAACATGCGCCGCCTGGGCTGACAGTTTCGGTCCCGGCACCCGTGTCAGCTGGCACAGGATTTCCGGCAGATGGTGGACCCGCGCCTCTAACCCCTGGCTCAGCAAGGCGCGCATCCGCAACGCGGTCGCCGACGGGCTGGACCCGATCCGCCGCAGCACTTCCGTCCGAAACAGGGTCAGTCCCCGCGTATAATCCTGCGAAAGGCACAGGTCGTAGTTCCAGTCCGGCCGGAACCAGGGCAGAAGGCCGCCATCGACAGGCTGATCTGCATCGCCATACAGAATGTCTGCGCCATACGTTTCCGCCACCTCTGTGGCCCGGGACAGGGCGCCGGGATAGAGTATCGCGCCGTCATCAAGTACGGCCACCAGCTCTGTGCCGGCCATGGTACGGATCATCTGTACAGCTTCACCCAGGCCGGGCCTGTCTGATGAAAACGCTGGCGGTATGTCGTCGGGTGCCTTGCCGGTCAGGGCGTCGCGCCATTCGGAATAGTATCCGAAGCCGATACTGGCGGGCATGTGCTGTTGGGCCTGCTGCAGGTAACATTGCAGCAGTTTTGCGGCCGTCTTGGCGTCGGGGCTGGCATCGGTGATGGCGGCCGTGGCTTGTTCCAGCAAAGACAATGCACCACCGGCGAAGCACTGGAAGGCGACGGGGTCCTTGTGCAGGGGTCCGTTCTCACCGGCATGCACCATGACAAGCCGCGGCTTGCCGTCCAAACACCAGTAAGGCATGCGCAGGTTGAATGCGTGGTCGCCATTGCCGATACCCGCATTGATCAGGTCGCCCCGCATCTGGTCGGCGATCGTGCTGGCCACGACCTTTCCGTCGACCAGGGCTTCGACCCTCACATGGATGTCAGGATCACGGGGGTGCCAGCACCACCCGCGGATCACCGCCCCCAGAACATTGTCGACATTGCCTTGCACGATGTCAGGCAAGCTGACACCAAGGCCATTGTCGGACTGTTCAGCGCCCGTGGCACGGATGGTGTGGTTGAACGCAACCGCACCGGTGGATGCTTCGCGTACTGTCAATTCCTGGCCGGGCGGCAGTTGCACCCGGATCCTGAAACCACACAGGCCGTCCGGATGACCGGCTGCTGCGACATCTTGTCGATCCAGGTTGGCCAGACCCACGGCAACCGGAACGCCGTCACACTCCACCTGCAGAATCAATCGGCTGCCGGGGTGATCCGGCGAATAGGCCCAACCGATCAAGGTGCTGTCGATATAATTCTCAATGTATCCAACAATATGCATACCCACCTCGATAACGCCGGAAATCCATGTCTCAATATGCTGCCAATAACCGAATTCCCTGTGGCCGTTTCACTCCGCTCACGAAGGCTTGCAGGCCACCAAATTGCAAACAGGCGCAATACAAGGGATCATCGACGACAAGGCAAGCCTGATCACCCCGGATGCGGATATGGGCTGAAAGGGCCGTCAGAGGTGGCGACACCCCGGGACAAGCATCGCCGACCGGAAACCATGATGCGCCTTCACTTGACACCTGCCCATATAAAACGCCACCTTCCGCGAACTAGAGAGCGGCGTTTGCCCGGAAGGATGAAGATAGTGCAAGCGGGGTTTGAGGCGACAATGCACGGAGAGGAGGCCTTCGAGAGGGCTGGCTCTCACAGCATGTTGGAAGGACTGCGGTACGTTGCGCGTCATCATGGGCTGCATCTTTCACGTGAGCAATTGATACGCCAGTTTGTACGTGAAGAAGGCGAAGTGTCGTCTGCCGTGATTGTGGGTGCGGCCGAGCAGTCGGGGTTGATCGCCAAGGTCTCCCGGATGCGGTTCGACCACCTGCTTCGCCTTGGCCGTGCCATCCCGGCTCTCCTGCGTATGCGTGACGGTACTGCCCGCGTCCTGGTCACCGTTCATGCTGGCGGGTCGCCGCCCGTCGTCGTTCTTCGTCACCCGATGGATGGCCACCAGCCGGTCCCCTTTGACAAGATCGGGCTGGCGGAAATCTGGGACGGCGAAGTCATTGTGTTCAAGCGTCAGCTGGAGGCGGAGCAGGACAATAGTGAATTCAGTATCGGCTGGCTTGTCCGGCAGATCGCAAAAGATAAGGCCATATTTCGGGATGTCGGCCTGTCCGCCATCATGATGTCTATTTTTGCTCTGGTGCCGCC
>JAIXTS010000096.1 GCA_027483805.1 Azospirillum sp.
AAATTGCCGACCAGCTTTCCACCTGCGCGAGCTTGGTCGAACCCTTCACGCACCACGGATAGCTTTTAATTGGAAGCTCTCGTCACCGCGTCGGCAAATCTACGGATGTTTTTTTCGATCAGCCGATTGTGAAGCTCCAGAGCGCTGCGTTCGACCCAGCATTCGGCCAGCCGCCCACCCTCCACGCGCCAGATGGCTATGCCGGTGAACTCGATCGGCTCCTGGGTGGGAGCGATCCCGAACAGGCCATTATGCACCCCCCGCGTGATCCAGCGGGACACCACGCGGTCGCCGGCGGGGTTCGTGAAGATTTCCAGGTGCTCATTCGTCGCGTTGCCAACGAGTTTCTGCATCGAGGCGACCCAGGCCTTGAACTGCTCCCGCCCCTCGACCACGCTGCCGGCGGTCGTGATGCGGTAATCCTCCGTCATCAGGTTGTCGATGGCGTCCAAGTCATGGGGCGGCGCCCATACCCGGCGGAAAAAGTCGCGTATCAGTCGTTCGGCGTTATCCATGGTACAGCCCCCGCGCCCTGATGCCGGCCGTTATCTTTGGCCTGGACCCCAACCTGCCTGTGCGCAAGGCCGCCGCGCGGCATCTCTGCTCGAGAACGAGCCGGTTCGCCCCGTCGAGCCGGGGCAAACCCGACTACCTGCTCATTCGTTCAACGTATCCTTCAGCGCCTTCGCCGGCGAGAACTTCGCCTTGGTCTGCGCGGCGATCGTCGTTGGCTCGCCGGTCCGCGGGTTTCGGCCTTGGCGTTCCGGCTACTGCTGGGGGTCACGACATAGAAGGGGCGAAAAACCACGCTAAGCGGACAAAAAACGAACAAACAGAGCAGCCCCTCTTTTCGTTAACTCTTTGTCGCGGGTCGGCTGTCCACTGGAGGCTCATCAGGGCTTTTTTCTGTTGGTTTGACGGTAGAGCGGACCACCATAAGCTTATTGAGCAGGTCGAACCAGAAAGGTGCCCCCAGCATTACGGCGAAGGCGGTGGCAAGGTAACCGAAGGCGAGTAAGGCCAGCGCCGAGAGCCAGCGGAGTCCGTTCAGTCCCCCGTCCAGTTGCTCGGGGAAACTGGCGAAGGTCCGAGCCGTGCTGGCATCCGACCAGCCTATGGGCAGCCCGACTGCGGTGAGCTGGCGACGGTAATCCTCGTAGAATTCTCGGTTTGACTGTGTTGGCGGCGCATTGTGCACGCCGGTCGTTCCGCTGCCCGCGGCTTCGGGCGGGCGGGTGGCCGCCTCGTTGGCGGCCTGCACCACCGCCGCACGCGCGACGGGGTGGGTGATGAGATATTGTCCGATGGTCACGGAATTTATGTTGGCGATCACGGCAAGAAGAAGTCCCATCAGGAATAATCGGAACTGCGTCCTGCGCTTGTACCAGCCGGACGCACGGTCCATCGCGCTGTCATACCAGCCTTCCAGCATCCGGCGGGTGGCATCGGCGTCGAACCCGGCCATGCGCTGGAGCGTGGCAAATGCCTTGGCGAACTCCTGGTTCGCGGCCCCGTCGTCATGCATCAGGTCGAGCACCACCATGGAGAAGGTCTCGCGCGGAATATAAGATGGCAGTGCGCTGCGCTTGCGGATCATGGCCGTACCCGACTCCTGGCCGGGAAGAGCAGTGTACTCCCCCTTGTAAAGTCCATAGATCAGTGGATGCCGATAGACTTTCTCCAGCAGGGCTTTGTCTCCATGGACGAGCTGCAGCAACGCCTGCTCCAAGTCGCCAGCCCGCGTCTTCAGAATGGCCTCAATCGCCTCGCAAACCGAAGTCATCAGCACGCTGATCAGCAGGTAGACCAGCACAAGGCCGATGGCGACGTCGAGAATATCCGATCCGAACATTTGGGTTCCCTCTCCCAGGTTCCCCGTCAGGCTTTGCCCTGCTTGCGCCGGCGGTTCCACTCCTCGATGACGGCGTTGCTGAGCGGCCTGACCCTATCATTCATCTCGGCGCGGTAGCGGTCGTCGGAAAGACGCGGCGTGGCATCGTCGGGCGGCGGCGGGGTGGCCGGCAGCATGTTGGCGATGGAGCGCTGCGTATCCAGCACGGCCTTCACCTGTTCGGGTGTGGGTCCCTTGCCCCGGCGAACAGCCAGTAGGGTGCGGTCACCGAAGAAGAAGGTGATGATGGCGCCCAACACGATCCACATCTCGTCGGGGATAAGGGCCCAAGCCTGAGCCGACGCCGCAAACCGGGCCGGGTCGGCCGATGCCCAGACGAACAGTCCGATGACGCCGATGGCCATTGCCGGCCGGGGCAGCCGGTTCAGCCCATCGATGAAACTGTCCCACCAGGTGCGGTTACTGCGGTCGGCGAATTCCGCCGTGAACTGGGTCATCCGGCTTACCGCCTCGTCATGGCGGTTGTCCTCGTCCTGGACCTTGTCACCGGTGAAGGGCGTGACCGCCTCGCTGACCGCCTTGACACCGCCGCCGACCACGAAGCTAAACAGTTTGCCGAGCATCGCTCCCCTCCTCCACCGGCAACTCGAAGCCGGCGATACGTGCCATCCATCCCTTCTCGAAGCGGGCCTGCGTCGGGTCGGCCTCGATCAGGTCTTTCAGAAATTGGCGGCGCTGCTCGACATAGGCGTTGACCAGCCAGGCGCCCATCTGGTCGGCGGCACGGGTCGCAGCCGCCCGTGTCTTCGGACCAATGGCCCCGTCGGTGGACACAGGCCCGAAGCCCGCCATGTTGAGTACCTCCTGCAACAGCGTCACCGCCCGCCTGGCTCCGCTATGGACACAGGTATCGAACAGGACGGGCACCAGGGGGGCGGGCAACGTGTCGATGCGCGGGCCGGTCAGATATTGCCGCTCATAGATTTCCCGCGCCAACGCCGTGGAGAGGTTGCGCACCTCCTCCACCGTCGCCTGCCGTCCGAGATACGCTGACAAGGTGGCCTGGGTGATGCCCATATTGGTGCAGGTGCAGTCCCAGGGACGCGACGGCGGCTGGCGCCTGCCGTAATGGGCGCGGTCCTTGGGATCGGCCGTGAAGCCGCCCTCGTGCCGCAACAGGTCGTCCATGAGGTCGTCGATACTGGGCATGACGGCGTTCCTCCCCTGTCAAACGCCAGCGAACAATGGCCAGGCATCCTTCAAGGCGGCAACATGTGTACCGGTGACGATGCCGGTGTCGACAAGCCGTTGGGCGTAGCCCGGTCCGCCGTTTGCCGTCAGGAAGATATCCGTCCAGTCAACCTGGCCGGCCAACGTCAGGGTCAGGTTGATTTCCGGAGACGTCAGCACGGTCACAGCCAGCGTATCGCCGACAGCGCCCCGCAGGACCTGCGCGAAGGCTGCCTTGCCCAGTGTCGGGGCCGGCCGCAAGGGCCAGTCCGCCAGCTCCTCCGCCGTCATGTTCCTGACCTGCCATGTCTGGCCGTCCCAGTCCGCTGTCTGTGTCAACGGGTCGTCAAAGGTGGGGACAGGTGGCAGGAGGAACTGGTAAGGCTCTTCGGCAGCTTGCCCGAATTCATCCTCTTCCAGGCTGTCGGACCGTGTACGCAGAAGGTGCTGCAAATCGCTGTCGGTCGCTATGGTCGCAAGCAGCGACAGGGCTGCCGTCCATGCCTGATGATCCGGGTTCGGCATCTGCACCAACTGTTCGCCCGTTTCATCCAGGACGGCCAGAAGCTCTGGCGGCTCTGTCTGTGCCGCCCGTCGCTGCGCAGCCTCCACTGCCTCTGCCCGCGCACAAAGCGCGGCAAGCGCCCGATTGCGAGCAATGATGGCCGCCAACTGTTCCGGTGCAACCGCTGCAACAGACAGGGGCGCCTCAATACAGCGTGGGTGCCCATTGACCAGCGACCAGACAGCGATGAAGCCGCGTCCAGACGGGTAAGCTCCAGTGCCGATATCCTTACTGAGCGCGGTCATAAAAGGCCTCTTCGCTGATGCGGGTCACAACAATGCGGGCGGTCCAGGCCATGCGCGTGCCGGCCACACCGGTGACGCGCGGTGTCACGGTCTGGGCACCGGTGTCGATGGACAGGGTCACGTCCATGCCGGTGGTGGTTTCCTGGTCCGCCCCGACGGTCTGGATCGCGCCCGCCAGACTGACGTTGCCGCCGGCATCCCGGATGTACCGGGCCAGCCGGCGATAGGTGCCACCCTGGCTGGACGACGCCCCGTAGGTGCGGGCCTGTACTGTGAGATCCAGGGTCACCGCCTCCCGCTCCCCGACATAGAGGCGTGGATTAAGGTCCGTGGGCGTGGCATCGGTCGTGGTCCCGCGCAGCGTGATGACCTGCGGGTCACCTGCCGCCCTTGGTACCGGCGGCCCGGGCGGGGCCAGTCGGTCCCGCGCAATCACGCCGTCGCTGATCAGACCGGCATTGGCCGATGTACCGATCAGCAGATGCGGCCCGCTGGCTGACAGGGCCGTGATCGCGTCATTGCCGATGGCCGCCCCGCCGCTGGTCCCGTCCAGATACTGCACCCGACCCAGCCCGGCAAAGACCGACACCCCGTCATTCGTGCCCACGGCCAGGGTGCCGTTGCTGTCATTTGCCGCCAACGCCGTCACATTGTTCGAGACGCCACCGAGGGTCGCCGCCGTACCACCAATGATCAGCGCCCGCTCGTCCTCCCACATGCGCCTGATCTGGGCGGGTGTCGGGGCGTAGGCGGA
>JAIXTS010000080.1 GCA_027483805.1 Azospirillum sp.
GGCGTGCCGGCAACGATGCTGATGGAACGGGCCGGCATGGCGGTGGCGCGGGAGGTCATCCAGCTTTCCCGCGGCCGGCCGCGGCTGGTGGCTGTCCTGTGCGGGCCCGGCAATAATGGCGGGGATGGCTTCGTGGCAGCCCGGCATCTGGCAGCCGCCGGATGGCCCGTGCGTGTCGGGTTGCTGGGTGATCGCGCGGCCTTGCGCGGCGATGCCGCCTGGGCGGCGGGCACGTGGCCGGGGCCGATCGAACCGGCCACCCCTGATCTGCTGCGCGGGGCCGGTCTGGTGGTTGACGCACTGTTCGGGGCCGGGCTGAACCGGGCGCTGGATGGCGGGGCATTGGCCCTGGTGCAGGCCATGGCCGGGCAGGGCTGTCCGGTCCTGGCCGTGGATGTGCCCAGCGGCATATCGGGCGATGATGGCGTGGTTCTGGGGGCAGCCCCCTTCGCCGATGTCACCGTCACCTTCTTTCGGGCGAAACCGGCACATTATCTATATCCGGCCCGCGGACATTGCGGCCGGCTGGTGATCGCCGATATCGGCATTCCAGCGTCGGTTCTGGATGCCTTCACCCCGACCATCCGCATCAATTCGCCCGCCCTTTGGAGGGATGGATTCCCGCGCCCCAAAGCCGATGGCCATAAATATGACCGCGGCCATGCGCTGATCCTGGGGGGCGCTGCCATGACGGGTGCTGCGCGGCTGGCCGCGCGGGCAGCATTGCGCCTGGGGGCGGGGCTGGTGACGCTGGCCTGCGACCCCGCGGCCCATCTGGTCTATAGCGTGTCAATGCCCAGCCTGATTGTGCAGCCTGTTATGGATGCGCAGGCGTTTGCCCAGCTTCTGGCCGATCCGCGTCGCAATGCCATTCTTCTGGGGCCTGGCGCTGGGGTGGGACCATTGTTGCGTGACGCAGCCTTGGCCGCCCTGGCAACAAACCGTACCGGTGTCCTTGATGCCGATATTTTCAGTGTCTTCGCGGGCAACCTTGAGGAATTGCGCCGGGGCGGCCTCACCCAGCGCTGGGTGCTGACCCCGCATGAGGGCGAGTTTGTTCGTTTGTTTGGGCATTTGCCCGGATCGCGCCTGGACAAGGCCAGGCAGGCAGCGGCGGAGTCGGGGGCTATCGTCTTGTTGAAGGGCCCGGATACTGTCATCGCCCATCCCGATGGGCGGGTTCGGCTGAATCATAACGCGCCGCCCGATCTGGCGACGGCCGGCAGTGGTGACGTGCTGGCCGGTTTGATCCTGGCGCTGCTGGCACAGGGCATGGAACCGTTCGATGCGGCCAGTGCCGGGGCCTGGTTGCATGGTGCGGCCGGCCACCATTGTGGCCGCGGCCTGATTGCCGACGATCTGCCGGACGCGATTGCCCCTGTGCTGCGCCATAATAATCTTTAAAAACAATGGATTGATGTGGTTTGCCGGTGTTTGTCCGCTCCTGTTCAGACGGCAGTGGGGTTTCCGTTAGGAAAACCGGTTTCTCCGGGCGGCTGTGTTGTTGACGTTTGAATGATGTCCTAGATTGCAATCATGGACCCGAAGAGTTAACACTGATTTAGTTAAAATGCCGTATAATTCCTGGGAAGATAATCGCAGAATTTCATTTCGTATCGTTGCGTCCCTATAGTGAATGCATTAATCTCTCCCTATCGGAAAGGCGGTACCACTTTTGGGAAACAACCCCCTGGTACAAGGTGGCAGCCGACGAGACCCGACATGGGGGGCGTTGCGATGAGCGTGTCGTTGTTCAAGCGTTCCAAACCGGTTGCCGCGCCAGTGCCTGGTGCCGTTTATCAGCGGACCATATTCAACACCGTGGAAACAGCACGCGTGCTGGCTGTAACACAGGACGGATTTCCGCTTCCCCATGTGCGTTATGTGGCGCGCAACGATGTTGTGGACGGGCCGGACCCGCACGGGCTTCGCCGGGATAAGGGCGCCGTGCGTACCCTGTCCCTGGACAGTTTCACGCGCCTGTTCGGCAACCCCCGCGCCGGCTGATCGTTTCACTTGAGACAGATTTGCTGATATAAGCCGGAAGATGGATGTGCCCTCTCCGGACCAAGATCATGCCTGATATCAATCCGTCATCCCTAATCACCCCTCCTGATGATCGCCGGCTTGCACATTTGCGGGCGCTGGAGAAGAAGGCGCTGTGGCTGTCCACCTGGATGATCCACAATGCCAACCATCTGCGCCCGTCGCGCGATGGGTTGAAAGTGGGCGGGCATCAGGCGTCCAGCGCCTCCATGGTCAGTCTGATGACGGCGCTGTTCTTCGACGTGCTGCGCCCGCAGGACCGGGTGGCGGTGAAACCGCATGCCAGCCCCGTCTTTCACGCCATTCAATATCTGATGGGCCGGCAGAGCCGGGAGAAGATGGAACGTTTCCGCGCCTATGGCGGGGCGCAATCCTATCCCTCGCGCACCAAGGATACCGATGACGTGGATTTCTCCACGGGGTCTGTCGGTCTTGGCGTGGCGGTCACGGCCTTTGCCAGCATGGTGCAGGATTATGTGCGCCTGAAGGGCCTGACAGATCAGCCGCCGGGCCGCATGGTTGCCCTGGTTGGCGATGCCGAGATGGATGAGGGCAATGTCTTCGAAGCCATGCTGGAAGGCTGGAAACACGATCTTCGCAATACCTGGTGGATCATTGACTATAACCGGCAGAGCCTGGACAGCGTCGTCTCCGACAAATTGTGGGAGCCGATTACCGGCATGTTCCGGTCATTGGACTGGAATGTCGTCATCATGAAATATGGCCGCCTGCTGGAGGCGGCCTTCAGACAGCCGGGCGGCGACGCGCTGCGCCACTGGATCGACACCTGCCCGAACCAACTCTATGCCGCCCTTTGTTTTAAGGGTGGGGCTGCCTGGCGGGAGGCGCTGGTCCGCGATCTGGGCACGACAAGCGGCATCCGTGCGCTGCTGGACAGTCACGATGACGCGATGCTGGCCCGGCTGATGACCAATCTGGCCGGCCATGACCTGCCGACCATCCTGGAAACGTTCCACCATGCCGCCAGCAGCCCGGATGCCGAACGTCCGGCCTGCTTTGTGGCCTACACGGTCAAGGGCATGGGGCTGCCCTTCCAGGGACATAAGGATAATCACGCGGGTCTGATGAATGCGGATCAGGTCGCCGCCTTCAAGGCGCAATGCGGGATCGCCGATGGCCAGGAATGGGAGAAATTTGCCGGCCTGGATGTCGATATCGATGATCTGAAACGCTTCCTGGCGGAGGAGGTGCCCTTCACGGCCACCCCCAGCCGGCGCCTGTCGGCGGCCACCATCCCGGTGCCGAAGCGTCTGGATGTTGCAATCACGGAACGCATGAGCACCCAGGAGGGATTCGGCAAGGTTCTGGCCGAACTGGCCAAGGGCGACACCCAACTGGCATCGCGCATCGTCACCACCAGCCCGGATGTCACCGTCTCCACCAACCTGGGCGCCTGGGTGAACCGTCGCGGCCTCTTTGACCGGCATGAAAGGCACGACATCTTCAAAGAACAGAAAGTGGTGTCGGCACAGCGCTGGCAGGGCGATCCACAGGGGCAGCATATCGAACTGGGCATCGCCGAACATAATCTGTTCCTGATGCTGGCCGCGCTTGGCCTGTCCCATGATCTGTTCGGTGCCCGCTTGCTGCCGGTGGGCACCCTGTATGATCCGTTCGTGATGCGCGGACTGGATGCGTTCAACTATGCGCTCTATCAGGACTCGCGCTTCATGCTGGTGGCCACGCCCAGCGGAGTGACGCTGGCGCCGGAAGGCGGGGCGCATCAATCCATTGCCACCCCGCTGATCGGCATGGGACTGCCCAAACTGTCCAGCTTTGAACCGGCTTATGTCGATGAGTTGGCCGCCATCATGCGCTGGGGATTCGACCATATGCAGCGGCCCGACGGGGGCAGTCTCTATCTGCGCCTGTCGACGCGCAGCCTGGAGCAGCCGTCACGCACGCTGGATACGCAGGCCGTGATCGATGGCGGCTATTGGTTGCGTCCGCCGGCACCCGATGCTGATCTGGCCCTCATTTATATGGGAGCGCTGGCACCGGAGGTGCTGGCCGCCCATGCGCAACTGCTGGAAGATGTGCCGGGGGCGGGCCTGCTGGCCGTGACCTCGGCGGATCGCCTCTATCAAGGCTGGCTGGCCGCGCGCCGCGCCCGGCAGGCGGGGCAGCGCGGTGCGGCCCCGGTGGAACAGTTGCTGTCGATGCTGCCGGCCGCCGCGCGGCTGGTGACCGTGACCGATGGCCACCCGGCCGGCCTGTCCTGGCTGGGCGGGGTGAAGGGGCATCGGGTGGCGGCCCTTGGCGTGGAGAGTTTTGGCCAGTCGGCCGATCTTCCCGATCTTTACCGCACGCTGCATCTGGATGCCGACGCCATCATCGATGCAGCGGCCCGGGTGTTGCTGGAATAGGCTGTAACACCATTGGGGCCGACACGACTGCTTCGGCAGATTCCGCGCTTGGCGAGGCTGTTTCGGCTTGCTATACGGTGCGCTCCCACGGTCGGACCGCAAGTCTGCCCGGCGGGCGGGCGTGGCGGAATGGTAGACGCGCTGGATTTAGGTTCCAGTGTCGAAAGACGTGGGGGTTCAAGTCCCTTCGCCCGCACCACGAGTTTTGAGTTTTGACCCGCAACCCACCGCGGAAGCCGGAATTCCGGCCCACCCGCGGGAGCTTCGGTCCCTGGAATGGCAGAGGGGGCTGGGGCGAACAGATAGAAGACAGGCATTTCGTCCCATGCAGATCATCGAGACCAGCGCTGAAGGCCTCCGCCGCGACTTCAAGGTCGTCATCACGGCCCAGGATATCGAATCGCGGGTGCAGACCCGGCTGACCGAGGTCGGCAAGACCGTGAAGATTCCGGGCTTCCGTCCCGGCAAGGTTCCGATGCCGATCCTGAAGCAGCGCTATGGCCAGTCGGTCATGGGCGAAGTGCTGGAAGCCGCCGTCAATGATGGCGCCCAGCAGGCCGTTTCGGACAACAACCTGCGTCCGGCCCTGCAGCCGAAGATCGAAGTGCTGAAGTTCGATCCGGGCCAGGACCTGGAATTCGCTGTCCAGGTTGAACTCCTGCCCGAGATCGAGCCGGCCGACCTGTCCGCCGTTGAGATCGAGAAGCCGGTTGCCGCCGTCGCCGATGACACCGTGACCGAGGCCCTGGGCCGTCTGTCAAAGGGCCGCCGCACCACCGAGAAGGTCGAGGAAGACCGCGCCGCCGTGACCGGTGACATCCTGCTGATCGATTTCGACGGTTCTGTCGATGGTGAGAAGCGTCCGGGCATGAAGGGCGACGATTACGAGCTGGAGCTGGGCTCCGGTTCCTTCATCCCCGGCTTCGAGGAGCAGCTGGTCGGCGCCAAGGCCGGCAGCGATGTGACCGTCAACGTCTCCTTCCCGGCCGAGTATCACGCCGCAGAACTGGCCGGCAAGGCAGCCGTGTTCGAGGTGAAGGTCAAGGAAATCCGGTCGGCCAAGGATGCCGAGCTGAATGACGATCTGGCCAAGAGCTTCGGCTTCGACGATCTGGAGGCCCTGAAGGCCGCCATCAAGGAGCGCACCGAGGGCGAGTATGGCCAGACGTCGCGCCTGCGCGCCAAGCGCTCGCTGCTGGACAAGCTGGCCGAACTGCACAGCTTTGACGTTCCGGCCGGCATGGTCGAGATCGAGTTCGACCAGATCTGGAAGCGTCTGCAGGAGGAACTGGCCCGCGGTGGTGCGGATGCCGAGGACGAAGGCAAGGACGAGGAGGCCCTGAAGGCCGAATATCGTGACATTGCTGTCCGGCGCGTGCGTCTGGGCTTGCTCCTTTCCGAAATCGGTCGCCGTAACAATATCTCTGTGACGCGCGAGGAGCTGCAGAAGGCCATGTTCGACGAGGTTCGTCGTTATCCGGGCCAGGAACAGCAGGTGTTCGAGTTCTTCCAGAAGAACCCGCAGGCCGTCGAAAGCCTCCGTGCACCGATTTACGAGGATAAGGTTGTCGACTTCATCCTTGGAACCGTTAAGGTGAACGAAGTGACCGTGTCGGTTGAAGAGCTGATGCGCGATCCGGACGAGGACGAAGTGGCGGCCGCCTGAGGTCGTTGAAGAGTACCGCGGGGGCCAATCCAGGACCCCGCGGATGCCGGTTAGGAGCGAAGCAGGGATCATGATTGAACCGCAGATGAACGCGCTGGTTCCCATGGTGGTCGAACAGACCAACCGCGGTGA
>JAIXTS010000029.1 GCA_027483805.1 Azospirillum sp.
CGCGGGGCACCGCGACGCCGTATTTCTTCAGCAGGCTCTTGGCCTGGTACTCATGGATATTCATCGCTCAGCCGTCTTGCTCTGGATGGGAGACGGGCCGGCAGAGCGGGGATCCGCCCGGCCGCACACGGGGGTCCTCCCCACGCGGGCGGCACTTTAGCACTATGGGAACCGGGATCAACCATCCAAAGGTCCCTGCCCGTGCCCATTCATGTGCGGAATTTTGCACAAGCAGACCGCCGGGCCGGCGACAGCAAATGGCGCAAACCCTTGCGCCGCAACACAAGCATGCCGCAGTCGCGTAATGACCGAGCGCGGAGCGCAAGGGTGCCATGTAACGGTGACAGGCCCACTACCCCCGGCAAATAGGCGTCGGGACGCGGAACGGCCCCAGCCACCCCGCAGCAAATGCCGGAAATCCGGGGGCGCCGCGCCGCGCCGCCGGGTTGCCCGCCGCCTGTTCGCCGGAAGCCCGCCGGTCCGGATCAGCCGCCGCGGCTCTTGAATGCCTTCAATTGTTTATTGAAGTTCGCTGCCAGCTTCTCCATGCGCTCTGTCGACTTGTTGTAGCTTTCGACATCCATCTTGCCCCGCTTGCCCTCGGCGGTCAGGCAGGCCTGAAACTCCTCCGTCGCGGCAATGTAGGCTTTGACGGATTTGACCGCGTCGGCCATCTGCGCCTCCGATGCGGTGGCGCCGTCGGGCAGGGTCGGCGGATCCCCCTGTTCGCAGCCGGCCTGGGCTGCGCCGGTCAGAAACAGAAAGGCCAAGGCGGTCGAGAGGATTGCTTTTTTCATCGTTGGACACCCCAAAAACAATAAAATTTTAGAAAACAACAACACATCTGGCTGCGGGTCGCGGCAAATGTCCTGTTGGTCCGGTTTTATTGGGTGCCAAGTTATCCCCAACTGACTAATTATTAGGCGTTTATGCCTTTATCTCCCTAAACTTGAGGTTAAAGATAAATTCATCACGCCTGCCCGTCAATTCCGCCGGGCACAGGACAAGATGGTTAAAGCATGCAGGCATGAAAAATCCCGCGCCGGACGGCCGGCGCGGGATTTTGATCGGGCAGCGCCCCCGGGGGAGGCGCGCCGGCAGCAGAGCCGCGTCGATCAGCCGTTACGGGCCTTGAAGGTCTTCAGCTGCTTGTTGAAGTCGGCGGCCAGCGCTTCCATGCGGGCAGCCGACTTGTTGTAGGCTTCCAGGTCCATCTTGCCGCCCCTGCCAGCGGCTTCCAGGCACGCCTGGTATTCTTCGGTGGCGAGGATGTAGGCCTTAACCGCCTTCATGGTCTCGCCCATCTGTTCCTGGGTGGCTGTGGCGCCATCCACCAGCGAGGGCGGGTTGCCCTGTTCGCAGCCGGCGGCGAAAGCAGAGGTAGCGGTCAGGGACAGCAGGGCGGTGGCAAACAGCAGGGCGGTCTTCATGGGGTGTCCAATTCCTTATGATGGCGTATGCAAAGAAGCGGAGAGGGCGGGTCCTGCCAGTAAATCGCATCGACCGTCAATAGCAATGGAGTCGCACTGCGCATACCATGCTGTCGAACGTGGCTTTTCACTGACCTTGTGACGCAACCGTTCCATCGGGACTGCGGTAACGCCACACAATTAACTAGACACTTCATGGAAGCATCGCAGCAGCGGAGCCATCGGCCCCTGTTTACTGACGATGTCCGTTTGATGCGGCGGACTATACGGTCGACCCGTAACTGAATGGTTAAAAAAACCACCCAATCGTATACTTCCGACCCGCGCCAATGCAGACCAGTTGTGCGCTGACAGCAAAGTAGCGCCGGAGGTTCATGCAATTTCTTGATGGGTATTTGCGCGGTATTTTATGAAATTACTGTCAAAGCCATCGGCTTTGACCGAAATGAATCCTTGCCCGGTCTGTTCCGGACACAAAAAACCCCGCATGGCGGTCCATGCGGGGTTTTCGTCGAAACGGGGCGTTTGACCGCCCCGTCTTCAGCCCATCCGGGATCAGCCTTCGGCCGAAACCTTCTTGGTCACCTCGACCAGGGTCTTAACCGCATCGACCGACTTGTCGAAATTGGCCTTCTCCTCTGCCGACAGCTCGATCTGGATGATCTTTTCCACGCCCTTGGCGCCGATGATGGTCGGCACGCCGATATAGAGGCCATCCACGCCATACTCACCAGTCAGCTTGGCGGCCACCGGCAGGACGCGCTTCTTATCCTTCAGGTAGCTTTCGGCCATGGCAATGGCAGAAGCAGCCGGGGCGTAGAAGGCGGAACCGGTCTTCAGCAGGCCGACGATCTCGGCGCCGCCGTCACGAGTGCGCTGCACGATCTTGTCCAGCTTCTCCTGCGTGGTCCAGCCCATCTTCACCAGGTCGGGCAGCGGAATGCCGGCGACGGTGGAATAACGGACCGACGGGACCATGGTGTCGCCATGGCCGCCCAGCACAAAGGCCGTCACGTCCTCGACCGACACGCCGAACTCTTCGGCCAGGAACCAGCGGAAGCGGGCGCTGTCCAGAACGCCAGCCATGCCGACCACCTTCTCCGGCGGCAGGCCCGACACTTCCTGGAACAGGCCGACCATGGCGTCCAGCGGGTTGGTGATGACGATGACGAAGGCGCCCGGGGCGTGTTCCTTGACGCCGGCGGCCACGGCCTTGATGACCTTGGCATTGATGCCGACCAGATCGTCACGGCTCATGCCCGGCTTGCGCGGCACGCCGGCGGTGATGATCACCACGTCGGCGCCGGCGATATCGGCATAGTCGGAGGTGCCCGAATAACCGGCGTCGAAACCGGCGACCGGCGACAGCTCGGCGATGTCCAGCGCCTTGCCCTTGGCAACGCCCGCGAAGTCGGGGACGTCGAGCAGGATGAGGCCACGCAACTCCTTCTGGCCGGCCAGCAGGGCCAGCGTGCCACC
>JAIXTS010000028.1 GCA_027483805.1 Azospirillum sp.
CATTTTTCCCCGCCTGAATCCCGCCTTGATTGCCGTGTAAGCAGCGACGCTGTCCGAGGGGCGATCCGCCCGGCCTTGCCTAGTGCCGGCTTTTTTGCTCTAAGGATGGCTTAAACTTTCCGCTGGCGTTATCCGGGTGGTCTTCCCATGTCCTTGCGTGCCCTGTCCGTGATTGGTCGTTCCGCCCTGTTGGGCGCCCTGGCGCTGGGTCTTTCCGGCTGCGGCGCGCTGGACAGCCTGGGTTTCGGCGGGGAGCCCGAGGCCCCCAACACTCAGATCCTGCGCCAGAACAATGATGGTGCGGCCGGCATGAACGCCGCTGCCCGCCCGGCCGGCACCGTGACGGTCAATGCCTTCCTGTGGCGGGCTGCCCTGGATACGGTGACCTTCATGCCGCTGGTCCAGGCCGACCCCTATGGCGGCGTCATCCTGACCGACTGGTACAGCCCGCCGGCCACGCCCAGCGAGCGGTTCAAGGTCAACCTGTACATCCTGGACGCGGCGCTCCGCGCCGATGGCGTGCGCGCCACCGTGTTCCGCCAGGAACTGAAGAGCGGGCTGTGGACCGACGCGCCGGTGACGGCGGAAACCGGCACGCAGCTGGAAGACACGATCCTGACGCGCGCCCGTCAGCTGCGTCAGCAGTCGGCCGCCCCGACCAACTAAGTTGTCCGTCAGGCGCCGGGCGGGTGCATCCGCGCCCTTGGCTCCCGGCACCACACGGTGCCGGGCCGGTCGTCGCCGGCCTGAGATATAGTATCACCGCCGGGCATCGGCCCCTGTCACGGGTGACGCCCGGCGAAGCGACACCCGTTCGACAGGTCCCGACCCATGTCCCGCTATAATGTCCGCGAAACCGAAGCCAAGTGGCAGTCCGTCTGGGAAGAACGCCGCAGCTTCGCCGTTACCGCCGATAAGTCCAAGCCCAAGACCTACGTGCTGGAGATGTTCCCCTATCCGTCGGGGCGCATCCATATGGGCCATGTGCGCAATTACACGATCGGTGATGTGATCGCCCGGTACAAGCGGTCGAAGGGGTTCAACGTTCTGCACCCAATGGGCTGGGACGCGTTCGGTCTGCCGGCGGAAAACGCCGCGCTGGAGCGCAACACCCATCCGGGCACCTGGACCTATGAGAATATCGCGGCCATGCGTGGCCAGTTGAAAACCATGGGTCTGGCGATCGACTGGGAGCGTGAGATCGCCACCTGCCGGCCGGAATATTACCGGTTCGAACAGAAGATGTTCCTGGATTTCCTCAAAGCCGGGCTGGCCTACCGCAAGGAAAGCTGGGTCAACTGGGACCCCGTGGACAATACGGTTCTGGCCAATGAGCAGGTGATCGACGGGCGCGGCTGGCGCACGGGCGCGCTGGTGGAAAAGCGCAAGCTCAGCCAGTGGTTCCTGAAGATCACGCATTTCGCGGACGAGCTGCTGTCGGCCATCACCACGCTGGACCGCTGGCCCGAAAAAGTCCGCATCATGCAGGAGAACTGGATCGGCAAGTCCACGGGCTGCCGCTTCTTCTTCCAGCTTTCCGATGGGCATGCGGATCTGGAGGTCTTCACCACGCGGCCCGATACACTGTATGGCGCCAGCTTCGTCGCCATCAGCCCCAACCATCCGCTGGCAGCCAAGCTCGCCGAAAGCGATGCCGGCCTGGCCGGTTTCATCGCCGAATGCAACAGCATGGGCACCAGCGAAGCCACGCTGGAACAGGCGGAAAAGAAGGGCTGGCGCACGCCGGTAACGGCCGAGCATCCGTTCGTGAAGGGCTGGCACCTGCCGGTCTATGTCGCCAATTTTGTGCTGATGGAATATGGCACGGGTGCCATCTTCGGCTGCCCCGCCCATGATCAGCGCGACCTGGACTTCGCCCGCAAATATGATCTGCCGGTGAAGCCGGTGGTCGTGCCCGACGGTGAGGACCCGGCCAGCTTCGCGGTGGGGACCGAGGCCTATACCGGCCCCGGCAGCATCCGCAATTCCGACTTCCTGGATGGTCTGTCTGTGGAAGACGGAAAGAAGGCGGCCGTGGCCAAGATCGAAGCCCTGGACCGCGGGCAGGGGACGACCATGTTCCGCCTGCGCGACTGGGGCGTTTCCCGTCAGCGCTACTGGGGCTGCCCCATCCCCATCATCCATTGCCCCGATTGCGGCGTGGTGCCGGTGCCGGAAGACCAGCTTCCCGTCACCCTGCCTGCCGACGTCACCTTTGATGCGCCCGGCAACCCGCTGGCCCGCCACCCCAGCTGGAAGCATGTCAAGTGCCCCTGCTGCGGCAAGGATGCAGAGCGGGAGACGGACACATTCGACACGTTCATCGAGTCGAGCTGGTATTTCCTGCGCTTTGCCGACCCGCGCAATGAACAGGTGGCCTTCGACAAGGAACTGGTGAACTACTGGCTGCCCGTCGACAATTATATCGGCGGCATCGAGCATGCGGTTCTGCACCTGCTCTATTCCCGCTTCTGGACCCGCGCGCTCAGCCATGTCGGCTATCTGGATCTGCCGGAGCCGTTTGGCGGCCTGTTCACCCAGGGCATGGTGACGCACGCGACCTTCCAGGACACCGATGGCAAGTGGGTCTTCCCCGTGGATGTCGATATCCAGGGGAGCAAGGCCAC
The DNA here is from genome assembly GCA_027483805.1 of Azospirillum sp. Classification (GTDB taxonomy): domain Bacteria; phylum Pseudomonadota; class Alphaproteobacteria; order Azospirillales; family Azospirillaceae; genus Niveispirillum. The sequence goes on from JAIXTS010000028.1 coordinate 2,628, forward strand.
CAAGATCGCCGACGGCTCGCC
>JAIXTS010000390.1 GCA_027483805.1 Azospirillum sp.
ACCACCTATCATCCGGTGCGGGACAAGGTTGGGGCCTTGGCCTGGCTGGCACGGGTGGACAAAATCGACCAGCCCGTGGGCCAGTTGATCACGGCGCTGCTGGTCCGGGCCGATCGCGGCGTCATTCCGCCACGCTTTTCCGTGGAAAAGGCACTGGTGGCCATCCGCAATGTTCTCACCGGCCGGCCCTTCGACCCGTCGGGCACCGAGGAGACGGCCCTTCTGGCCGGATTCCGCCGTAAGGTGGAGGCATTGGACCTGCCGGCGTCGGAGAAGGCTGGCTTGATCAGTCAGGCCGAAACCTTGCTGTCCACCCGCTTCGCCCCGGCCTGGAACCGTCTGGCCACAACCATGCAGGGGTTGCTGGCCAAGGCCGATGACCGCGATGGCGTCTGGAAGCTGCCCGAGGGTGAGGCTTATTATCAATGGTGCCTGTCCCGTCACACCACCCTGCCCCTTAACCCGAATGAGGTTCACGCCCTGGGCCTGGCTGAGGTGACGCGCATCCATGCGGAGATGGAAGGGATCAAGGACAAGGTGGGCTTCAAGGGTGACCTGCCGGCCTTCAACCAGTTCCTGCGCACCGAAAGGCGTTTCTATTTCGCCGACGATGATGCCGGGCACGATGCCTATATCCGCGGAGCCAATCTGATCCTGGATCGGGTGAAGGCGGTGCTGGACGGGCAGTTCAACCTGAAACCCAAGGCGCCCCTGGTGGTGCAGCGGTTTGAGCGCTACCGCGAAGCCAGCGAAACCATTGCGCGTTACGGACAGCCCGCCACCGACGGATCACGGCCCGGGATTTATTATGTGAACCTGTCCAACATGAAGGAGATGCCGATCTGGCAGATGGAGGTTCTGGCCTTTCATGAAGGCATTCCCGGCCACCATATGCAGATCGCCCTGGCGCAGGAGGCCACGGGCCTGCCCGATTTCCGCCGTCATGATTTTCACACCGCCTATGTGGAGGGCTGGGGACTTTATTCGGAACGGCTGCCCAAGGAGTTGGGCTTCTATGCCGATCCCTATTCGGATTTCGGCCGGCTGACCTTTGCCCTCTGGCGGGCGCTGCGGCTGGTCATGGATACGGGCATTCATGCCAAGCGCTGGACACGGGCGCAGGCCATTGATTATTTCGTAGCCAATTCCGCCTTTACGCGGGAGGTCGCGGAACGGGAGGTCGACCGCTACATCGTCTATCCGGGCCAGGCCTGCGCCTATTATATCGGGATGCAGAAGATCCTGGAATTGCGGGAATCTGCCAAGAAGAGGTTGGGCGCCCGGTTCGATATCAAACAGTTCCACGACACGATCCTGGGCAACGGCTCTGTGCCGCTGGCGGTCCTGGAACAGGTGGTCGATGGGTGGGTCAGGGGCGTCTGAAGACACCCCGCCCGGGGTGTCACGGCAACAGCACCGTCGCCCCGGTCGTGGCCCGGGCTTCCAGGGCCCGATGGGCATCCGCCGCGTGGCGCAGGGCGAAGCGCTGGTGGATATTCACCTTAACCTGCCCCGTTCTCACAATGGCGAACAGGTCCTCGGCCATGGCCAGCAGCTCGGCCCGCGTGCCGGCATAATGCCCCACAGAGGGCCGCGTCAGGAACAGCCCGCCCTTTTTGTTCAGCAGCCCGATATCAAAGGGCGGCACGGGACCGGAGGCATTGCCGTAGCTGACCATCAACCCCCGCCGATGCAGACAGTCGAGTGACCGGTCGAACGTGTCTTTTCCCACCCCGTCATAGACGACATCAACGCCGTGGCCAGCCGTGATCTCCCGTACGCGGGCAACCAGGTCCTGCTCCCGGTACAGGATGACATGGTGGCAGCCATGGGTGGCGGCCAGAGCAGCCTTTTCCGCCGATCCTACAGTACCGATGACCGTAGCCCCCAGCGCGTTGGCCCATTGGCAGGCCAGCAGGCCCACACCGCCCGCCGCCGCGTGGATCAGGACCTTATCGCCCGGTTTCACGGGAAAGGTCTGGCGCAGCAGATATTGTGCGGTCAGCCCCTGCAGCAGCATGGCGGCGGCTACCTCATCCGCGATCCAGTCCGGCAGGCGGATCAGCTTGTCCGCCGGGATCAGCCGCCGTTCCGCATAGGCGCCCAAGGGGGATTGGCCATAGCCGACACGGTCGCCGGGGCTGATATCCGTTACCCCCTCGCCCACCGCTTCGACAATCCCGGCCGCTTCCATGCCGGGGGTGAAAGGTAGCGGGGCGTGGTAAAGGCCGGTCCGGAAATAGACATCGATGAAGTTCAGCCCGATGGCCGTGTGCCGGATGAGTGCCTGCCCCGGGCCTGGCCGGGCCAGTTCCACCTTCTGCCAACACAGCATTTCAGGTCCGCCGGTCTGTTCGACCGTGATGGCATGGGTCATGGTGTTGTCCTGGAAGGGGCCGGGATACGTTGATGCGCATCCCGGCGGGGCGTTCGCTCAGCCCAGATTTTTTTCGAAGAACGCGGCCGTGCGGCCATGGGCCAGCTTGGCGTCCTCGTCATGATAATGCTTGCCGCCGATGCGGGTGAAGGCATGGTCTCGTTCCGGATAGACATGCACATCGACCAGGAAATTGCCGGCCACGGCTTCCTTGATGATATTCTGCGCCTCTGGCGGCACAAACCCGTCCTTGCCTGCGATATGCAGCAGCAATGGCTTGGTGATGGCCGACACCTCTGCCACATCCTTGTCGATCCCCACCCCGTAATAGGTGACGGAGGCATCAATGTCGGTGCGTGTGGACATCAGATAGGACAGCTTGCCACCCAGGCAGAAACCGACACAGCCGACCTTGCCCGTCACACCCGGATATTGGCGGATGAAGGTCAGCGTCGTGGCCAGATCCTCCACCCCCTTCACCTCGTTGAAGCCCTGATAGAGCTGGAACGCCTTCTGCCATTCGGCTTCGGTCTGATCGGTGATCTGCACACCGGGTTCCTGACGCCAGAACAGGTCGGGGGCGATGGCAAAGTAACCGGCTTCGGCATATTTGTCGGCGATGGCGCGCAGATTGGCGTTCACACCGAAAATCTCCTGAATCACAACAATGGCCGGGCCCTTGCCACTGGCCGGCGTGGCCAGATAGGCGCTGAAACTCCCGTCGGGCGACTGGATCGAAAGATCGGGCATGGTGATATCCTTCTTCGAATGGTCTGGGATGAAATTGAACCGGATCATCCGCCCAAAAGGGCGGCTAGGTCTGTGGCCCCCGTCACCGGGGCCGAACAATGCTGTTCCTGACAAAGATAAGCGGTCGCGCACCCTTTAACCATGGTTTTGCCTGCGGCGGGATGCAGCGGTGACAGGGGCTCCGCCTCCCCTGCATGGTGGATCATGACCAGGTTGGGGCGCGAGCGTTCCAGCGCGACCTGGCGCATGGCCAGCAGCGCCGGATCGTCCGCGGCCCCGATCAGGACCAGGGACTGGCCGTGCAGTCGCTGGTCCACACCGTTCAACAACCCGGCCAGGGGGAAGAAGTTCCGCCCCACCTCTCCGGCAAAAGCCGTGATCTGTGCGTCAGCCCGTTGCCGCCAATGATCATCCCCTGTCAGCAGCCACAGGCGGCTGAACAGCCAGACCAGGGCGCCGTTGCCCGCCGGCACGGCATTGTCATGGGCATGGCGCGGACGGCGGATCAGGTCGTCGGCATCGTCCGGCGTGGTGAAATAGCCACCATCGACATCATCGTGGAAATGACCCTCCACCTTCTCCAGCCAGCCGATGGCCTGGGTCAGGTAGCGCCCCTGCCCCGTCACCTCATAAAGGGTGACAGCGGCGCGGGCCATGTTGGCGTGATCCTCCAGCGTGCCCCGGTGCCGCGCCTGTCCATCGCGGAATGAGTGCAGCAGGCGGCCATCCTTGGTGGACATGTGGTCCACGACAAAGCCGAAGGCCCGTTCGGCAGCAAACAGCCAGTCCGACCGCTCCAGGACGGCCCCGGCCTTTGCCAGGGCTGCGATCATCAGGCCGTTCCAATCGGCCAGCACCTTGTCATCCCAGCCGGGTCGCACCCGCCCTGCACGGGCCGTCAGCAGCAGGACGCGACAGCGGGCCAGAATGGCCTCCGTCTGTGCATCCGCCAGCCCGTTTTCGTGCATGCGGTTCAGGATCGTGTGGTCTTCCCAGTTGCCCTCCGCCGTCACGCCATAGGTACGGCAGAACAGATCGGCATCGTCGGCGGGCAGCAGGCGGCGGATTTCGCCCTCGGTCCAGACATAGAACTTGCCCTCCTCCCCCTCGCTGTCGGCATCCAGGGAGGCAGCGAAGCCCCCGCCCTCGGCCACCATTTCGGCCAGGACCCAATCGGTGGTTTCCGTGATCCGGGCGTGGAGCAGCGGGTCGCGCGTTTCCTGCCAGACGGTCAGCATCAAGTCGATCAGCTGGGCATTGTCGTAGAGCATCTTTTCGAAATGGGGGACCAGCCATTCGGCATCCACGGAATAGCGGGCGAAGCCGCCCCCCAGATGATCATAGATGCCGCCCTGGGCCATACGTGTCAGGGTCTGGATCACGGCAGCCGCGAATTGCGGCCGGCCCGTATGGCAAAAGGCGCGCCACAGAAACTCGAAAATGCCGGGTTGCGGGAATTTCGGGGCGCCGCCGATGCCACCCCAGACCGGGTCCACTTCCTGCACCAGCCGATCCGCCACCTGGATCAGGGTTTCTGCTGTCACGGCCTCCCCCGGTCGTCCGGCGGCCAGATTGTCCATGGCACTGGCCAGGGCCTGGACATTCCGCTGAACCTTGCCAGGCTCTTCCGCGAAGGTCTGCGCAACCGTCTGCAACACTTCCGGAAAACCGGGCCGGCCCCAGCGCCGCTCCGGCGGAAAATAGGTGCCGCCCCAGAACGGGTGGCCATCCGGCGTCAGGAACATGGTGAGCGGCCAGCCCCCCTGCTGCCCCAACAGGGCCAATGCCTGTTGATAGATATGATCCAGATCGGGCCGTTCCTCCCGATCCACCTTGATATTGACGAACAACCTGTTCATCAGGGCGGCGATGGCGGGATTCTCAAAACTCTCATGCGCCATGACATGGCACCAGTGACAGGCGGCATAGCCGACCGACAGCAGGATCGGCTTGCCTTCCACCTTGGCCTTGGCCAACGCTTCCGGGCCCCAGCCCATCCAATCCACGGGATTATCCATATGCTGGCGCAGATAGGGGCTGGTTTCCCGGTGCAGCAGATTGCCAGCGCCGCGATGCGCGCTGTTCGGGGGCGTTGCCATGGTCCATCCTTTGCCAGGGTGCGCCCATCATGACGTCAATCCATGACGGGTCTGTGAAGAACAGATAGTTTATCCTTGTGTCGAACCCAGGGTGCGGGAAAAATCACGCCAGATCAGAGGGAGGCCGGCTGCCATGAAGGTGACCATCAATATCGACTGCACACCGGAAGAGGCGCGGACTTTCCTGGGCCTGCCGGATGTGCAGCCCATGCAGACGGCCCTGATGCAGCAATTGCAGGATCAGATGGCGGCCAATATGAAGGCCATGGACCCTGAAACCATGATGAAGACCTGGCTGCCCGTGGGGCTGCAGGGCATCGAACAGTTCCAGAAAATGATGTGGTCACAAATGTCCAGCGCCATGGGTGGCGCACCGGCTAAGGATGGCAAGAAGTGAGTGAGCATGTGACGGCGGATCCCGCCCCCTATTACCGCGCCCATGTCTTTGTGTGCACCAATGAGCGGGAGCCGGGCCATCCTCGTGGCTGCTGCCGCGAAAAAGGTGGCGACGATCTGCGCGACTATATGAAGAAGAAGGCCACAGGCCTGGGCTTGGGCAGGGCCGTGCGCATCAACAATGCCGGCTGCCTGGACCGCTGCGAACTGGGGCCGGTCCTGGTGGTTTATCCGGAAGGTGTTTGGTACGCGGTGACCAGCAAGGCCGACATTGACGAGGTGCTGCAGACCCATCTGGTAGAGGGCAAGCGGGTAGAGCGTCTCATGCTTCTGCCCACCGACAAGCTGCCCGCGGATATCGTCGCCCGCCGGGTGGCGGCGGAATGATGTTTCACGTGAAACACGCCTGATGCGCGCCGATACGATCTTCGCCTTGGCCTCTGCCCCCGGTCGTGCCGGGGTGCAGGTGATCCGCCTCTCCGGCCCCGAGGCGGGCGCGGCTTTGTCGCGGCTGACGGGCCGCGCCCTGCCTGCCCCGCGACAGGCGGTCCTGGCGGGATTGCGTGACCCGGTCACGGGGGAGCTGTTTGACAAGGCCCTGGTCCTGTCCTTTCCCGGCCCCGGCAGCTTCACGGGCGAGGATGTGGTGGAGCTGCATCTGCATGGCGGCCGCGCCGTCCTGTCGGCGGCGACCCAGGCCCTGACCGGCCTGGGTCTGCGTGTGGCTGAACCGGGGGAGTTCAGCCGCCGCGCCTTCGAACATGGCAAGCTGGACCTGACCGAAGCGGAAGCCATCGCCGATCTGGTGGATGCTGAGACGGCGGCGCAACGGCGTCAGGCCTTGCGCCAGATGGAAGGGGCGTTGGGTCAGCTTTATGATGGCTGGCGCCACCGTCTGACCCGAGCGCTGGCCCATCTGGAGGCGGATATTGACTTTCCGGACGAGGATCTGCCCGGCGGTCTGTCGGATGCGGTGCGGCCGGTGGTAGAGGGGCTGGTCGCTGACCTGTCGGCCCATCTGGCTGATCAGGGGCGGGGCGAACGGCTGCGCGATGGCATATCCATCGCCATCCTGGGCGCGCCCAACGCCGGTAAATCCAGCCTGTTGAACGCCATTGCGCGGCGTGATGTGGCCATCGTGTCCAACCAGGCGGGCACCACCCGCGATGTGATCGAGGTGCAGCTGGACCTGGGTGGCTACCCCGTGCTGCTGGCCGATACCGCAGGCCTGCGTGAAGCGGCGGACCAGGTGGAAAGTGAGGGAATTCGCCGGGCGCTGGACCGGGCCGCCAAGGCGGATCTGAAACTGCTGGTTTTTGATGGGAGGGAGTTGCCGGACCCGGCCACATTGGCGCTTGTCGATGATGATGCCCTGCTGGTGATGAACAAGGCCGATCTGCCCGGCTTGGTGGCGCCGCTGGTCGGGCGCTCCATCCTGCCCCTGTCCGCCCGTACCGGTGACGGGGTGCCGGCATTGCTGGTGGCGTTGGAGCAGGCGGTAGCCGCCCGCTACGCCCCGTCCGGCGCCCCGGCCTTGACCCGCGCCCGTCACCGGTCGGCGTTGGAGGAATGTCGGGAAAACCTGCAGCGGGCGCTGCAGGCCCCCCTGCCCGAACTGGCGGCGGAAGATGTGCGTCTGGCCGTCCGCGCGCTGGGCCGCATCACCGGAAGGGTGGATGTGGAAGACCTGCTGGACGTGATCTTCCGGGATTTCTGTATCGGGAAGTGAGGGGGCACCATGCGCCCCCAGCCTTTGACTCAGCGCCTTGTCGGCCTTATCTTCCGCGCCCATGCAGCACTATGATGTGATCGTGGTTGGCGGCGGCCATGCGGGATGCGAGGCGGCGGCCGCGGCGGCACGTGCGGGGGCCCGTACGGCGCTGGTGACCCACAAGACGGAAACCATTGGCGA
>JAIXTS010000258.1 GCA_027483805.1 Azospirillum sp.
CCGGTGACGGTGTAGAGAAGGCTTCCGTCCGCCGCATCCCAAACCCGCACCGTCCCGTCATGACTGGCGGAGAGCAGGCGGCCCCCGTCAGGCGACCAGGCGCAGGCAGTGACCACGTCTTCATGGCCGGTGAGGAGGTAGAGAAGGCTTCCGTCCGCCGCATCCCAAACCCGCAGCGTCCTGTCAGATCCGGCGGAGAGCAGGCGGCCCCCGTCAGGCGACCAGGCGCAGGCAAAGACCGGGCCTTGATGGCCCGTGAAGTTCATCAACCATTTCGGCAACCCGTCCGGGCCCGGCGCCGGTTCCGGCTGCGGCGAAACCAGAGGTTCCACCAGCCGCTCCGGCATCGTCGGCGGCGCCCCGAACATGAACTGCGTCCGATACCCCGCCGCCCCCGTCCAGTCTGTCCGCCCCAGCGCGCACCGCCGCAAGCGCGTGCCCGTCAGGCTGGCCCCGCGCAGCGCCGCCCCGTCTAGCCGGCAATCCACCAGTGTGGCCCGGTCCAGCACCGCCCCCGACAGGTCTGCACCCGAGAGGTCCAGCCCGGTCAGCGCAGCTTCCCGCAGCAGGCAACCGGAAAGGTTGGCCCGCCGCAAATCCAGGACAGACCCCGGCTCCCCCAGCACAAGGCGCGACAGGTCCACGCCGCGCAGGTTGATTCCGCGCAGGTCCGGCGCCGGATAACCGCTACGCCCGGCCCGTAGCGCATAGGCCAGCAGCAGCTCTGACGCCTGCGGCCGGTAGATGCGCCGCCATTCCTGCATGGAGGCCGGCACACCGCCCTCCTCCGCGAACATCTGGCCCAAGAAGTCCAGCGACTCCCGGCTGGGCTCCGGCATCGCCCATTCCTCCGCCCGGCCCTCCTTCGCCGCCTCAAACAGATGGTCGGCCAAGAAGAATTCCAGCAGCGAGGTGTGGGAGAACCGGAAGACGCTACCGCCCTTATCGTCATCGCGGCGCGCCAGGAAGGTGGCGGTGCGCAGATCCTCCTCCAACTGTTCCACCGGCAGATGGGCATAGCGCTTCAGCCCTGGCTGCCCGTCGCGCCAATCATGGAACCAGGCCTGCAGATCGTCCGCCGACAGGTCCGTCCGTCCCCGCCGCCATAGATAGGCGGCCAGATGCCGGGCCAGGTGCATCTTGTGCTGTTTCAGGATGTGATGCTTGCCGTCGTCGCGCTCCAGCCAGCGCTGCGCGATCAAGCGGTAGAGCGTCACTCCCTGCACCGGCTTTCCCTCCGCCCGCAGACGTTCCAGCGCCGGGATATGCTCGGTAATCAGCTTCAAGGTGAAGGGCCGGGCCGACAGTTCGGTCAGGTTGTGCACCGACTGCACCGTCTCCATCACCTGGCCCACGTTGCTGCCGGGCAGGGCGGCAGACAGGTACTGTTCCACCTGCTCGTCTCGCCAAGGCAGCAGCAGCAGGGCGCGGTACTGCTCCGCCCCGATATCGCCCCTTTCCTGCCGGGTGAAATGCGTCTGCTGGTCGCGCAACGTGGGGAAGTAGGAAGTGCGGCAGGCGATGACCATCTTCAGCCCCGCCGATCTTCCCCGCTTACGCGCCCTGGCGTCAGTCAGCAGCTTCAGGATGCCGTTGGTGAAGACCTGCCCGTCGGCACCCGACAGCTTCACCAGCACCTCATCCAGCCCGTCAATGATGACCACGGCCCCTTGCGAGATCCATTCCCAGACCTGGGCCATGGTGCGCAGCGTGTCCTCCCCGTCATCGACCCAGCCCCTCTGCATGCATTCCGTCAGCGTTTGCTGAAGGTCCGGGACGCGGGCGGTCAGCCCGGTCACGTGGCGTAGGTCGAAATAGAGCGGTACGGGACGGCGCGCATCCTCCCGCCGCGCCTTTATCATGTCGGCGGCAAGTTGCTGGCTGGTGATGGTCTTACCCATTCCGTACTCGCCCAGCAGCGCCAGCAGCGGGGGCGCCTTCGCGTCATCCAGCCAGCGGTCCAGGTACTCCCGCACATCCTCCCCCGGCCCGCCGCCGGCCGGCGGCGGGCCAAGGCCGTCCTTGTGCAGCGTGACGGACCGGCCTTCGACACGACGCAGCCGCCGTTCCTCCGGAATGTCATCCAGGTCCCCGAACCGGAATTTGGGAAGGCATTCGCGCATATCCCGGTACGGCCGGGCGGAGGGCGAAGGGGGCGGCGCCGGATGAACATCGCGCCCCCCCGTCAGGTCCGGCCCCAGAGTCGCCAGCGGCCCTAAATCAAGCATGTCGCGTACCACGAGCACGGCGTTGCCCGCGGCCAGGCGCTGGTCATCCTCCTTGGTGACACGGTTCTTGGTGCCGTCGCCCCAGTCACTGATGCCCTTGACCACGATCCAGGGCGTGCGGTTTTGGGTACAGATGGTGGCTACACCTGCCCCCTCCATCTCGCCGCCAATCGCCTCCGTCTCGATCCGCAGCAACCGCGCCCGCTCGTCGGGGTTGTCCATCAGCTTGTCGCCGGACAGGACCGTACCCAGCAAGACGGGCGAACGGCCATTTTCCTCGCACCGCAGATGCGCGAGGTTGCGGGCACGGCCAATCAGTTCCGTATCGGCCGGATGGCTCTCGCCGCGCGGCGTGAAGCTGCCATCCTTGTTTTCCCGCCCGAGTTCGTAGTCGCGCACACGTTCGGACACCAGCACGTCGCCGATCCGCTGCTTGGTCTCATCGACGCCGAAGCCGATGCCGGTGGCGACGACGGCTGCAACGCGAACCCGGCTCAGCACGTCGCCCAGGGCTGTGGCCACGCCCAGCCGGCCCTGCTTCGTCACCATGTGCCAGATCTGCAGGCCGGCGTGGACTCCCAGCTCGTTCACCGTTTGCGTTCCCACCGGACGGGGCTGGCCTGCCCGACCGCCGGCGAACATATCGACGACCGCGCGGGTTTCATGCGCGTTGAACGTGACCAGCAGCACGACCGGCGCCTTCAGCTCCAGCGCTCGCACCTCCGTCAGCACGCCGCGATCCGTCACCTGCCGAAGGTCGGACAGGTCGGCCTGTCCCGGCCCCTGCGGCTCCCCCTCGAACCAGACATGCCGCTGCGACGCGCCCAGGCGCTTGGACCCGGTCATCGCGATGCGCAGCGCCTGACCCCGTTCCTCCGCCGCCGTGTTGAAGGTGTGCATCAGCCGGTTCAGCTGCGTATTGGCGCCGGCCGTCTCGCTTGCGGGGAAAAGCAGCGTATGGGCGGCGGCCACCGTCAGGCGCCCGTCTTCGCCCAGACCGGCGGCCAGCGTTTCCGACAGCTTGCGGAAGCCCGGGGTCAGCGCGTCGAGCACCCGGGGCAGGGCCTTGCGCACATCATGCTGCAACAGGGGACTGGTCATGCCAACCTCTCTTGGTCGGTACGAATGTTGGGATTGTTTGATTAATGCTTGAATACGACATTTCCGTCAAGTGGCCTCCGCATGGAGCGGAGTGCCTAAGGTTCCAGTCGATGATTCCCTCTTAGGGGTCACAACATAGAAGGAGCGAAAAACTGCGCCGCCATCATCAACCAAAGACAGCCACAATTGATCTGAGGTCGATGCCGCCGGCTTTTGTCCGTCGGATCTGACGACCGACGGCCATCATGAAAACGGCTGGCAACTGGGGTGCGGGCGGCACCCTGCCCCACAGGGTTTGCAGGATTGTCCTTCCTTCCCGGGCTTTGCGGATTTTCTGACCAGCGGCGATGCGTTGAGACCAGCGGAAGCCGATCTGATGGAAATAGAGGTCGGCATGCTGGGGACTGATGTGATGGAAGACGCCGGCGATGGTCTGGCTGAGCCGGTTGTTGAAGCCTTCAGCGGCATTGGCATGGACGGTGCCAAGTGCATATTCCTTGCGGGCATGGCACACGGTGTCGTGATGGGCGAAGCCGGAGCCGGCCGCCACGGAGGCCTTCCATTCATCGCTCATCAAGAGCAGAATCGTCAATGTGGTCAACCGCTGCTGGCCATCGACGACCTTGGCCTCCGGCGCGCCCGGCTGCTTGATCAGCACGATGTAGCCCTGCCGGCTAACCTTTGGGATAGGTTATGGCATTGAACTATAAATTGTGTAATATCATCTGATAATGTCCAGAAGACGCGACATGCCTTACTGTTGCGCACGTAAAAGGTAATTCGATACACAGACTATTCTATTATGCAGATGTGGGGGCAAAGTTATGTGCTTGGAGTGTCTTAATCTCCGCGGCGTTCTCGTATTGCCGCCCCTCTCGCCAGCATCGACCTCCGCTCCGTTTCTTGCCGAGGACGGCTTTCTGGAATGGGGCGAAACCGTCAACTCCACCGATCGGCCGTCCTATCTTCCTGTGCAGGCACCATCGGATACTGACACGGAAGCAAGCATTTTTCACATCGGACCCTTGGCAATTGTGAAGGCGGGCGATGGCATCGCCAACGTCCTGGACGGTACGGTTGGCGCCGATACCCTGTCGGGCGGCGGTGGTAACGACACCCTAAATGGCGAGGGCGGCAACGATGTCCTTTACGGGGACGCAGACGCCGACAGCATCAGGGGCGGTACGGGCAATGACACCTTGTACGGCGGTTCCGGCAACGATTTCCTGGACGGTGGTGACGGCAACGATCAGCTGGCAGGCGACGCGGGCAACGACACCATGGTCGGTGGCGTCGGCAATGACAGCATGCACGGCGGCATCGGCAATGACAGCATGTCGGGCGGCATCGGCAACGACACTTTATCCGGCGCCGAGGACAATGACTGGCTGCACGGCGACGCCGGAAACGACGTGCTCTACGGCGACGGGGGGGCCGACGGCCTGAGGGGTGGGGACGACAACGATTCCCTCTACGGCGGTGCAGGCACCGACACCCTCTACGGCAGCGCCGGCCACGATAGCCTGGACGGCGGCGACAACGACGACACGCTGATCGGTGACGTGGGCAATGATACGCTCATAGGCGGCACCGGGAGCGACAGCATCTACGGCGACGGCGGAAACGACAGCTTGGAGGGCGGCATCGGCAACGACAGGCTTGCCGGTGGTGATGATAACGACCGGCTGAGCGGCGGCACAGGCGACGACGTACTCTACGGTGATGCAGGGGCCGACAACTTGTGGGGCGATGACGGCATCGACACGCTCTACGGCGGCGGCGGAAACGACAGCTTGTTTGGCGGCGACAACAACGATGGCCTAGATGGCGGCTCCGGTGACGACAGCCTTGAGGGCGGGTATGGAAATGATGTCCTCCTGGGCAACAATGGAGCCGACACGCTGGTCGGTGGAGCGGGAGACGACACCTACCATATCGACAACCTCCAAGACCTCATCGTCGAAGAACAGAATGGTGGAATGGACACAGCTATCGTTCTGGTAAAGGGATATTTCGGCAACAATACCGTTGAGAACTATGAATTCCAAGGTGAAGGGTCTCTCGCTCCATATTTTATACAGGCTCTTGTCAAAAGAGATCAGGAAATAAAAAGAGACAATCCGGGTACAGAAACCATCAAATACGGCTGGGGACTACCTCCTCCAGCGAGAACACCGGACAATTTTTTTAATCCGAGGGTTTTGACAAACGCCGAAAGAGATATTGTCAGAAATGCCCTCGACAAATGGTCGGATGTTGCCAACGTGACATTTACCGAATCCGTCGCGGGTGTAGACTTCAGGTTCGGCGCCGCCACGACCCCGTCCGAACCCGACAAAGTCAACGGAAGGTGGTCTCCAGGCACGAACACCATCTGGATTAGCGATGCGAATCCGCCATTCAGCACCTATATCCATGAGATTGGGCATGCCTTGGGGCTCAAGCACCCAGGAAATTATAACGGATCCGATGGCACAACGCCTCCACCCTATTTGCCGACCGCGGAGGACAGGCGGTCCAATACCCTCATGTCCTATCGGGGTGACCGCGTGGATGATCTCGGTATCTTTGACTTAGCTGCGATTCATTACGTTTATGGCCCCAACAAAAGCAAGCACTTAGGTGACAACACATACGAAATCTCAGACAGTAAAGTTGGCGACTACATCTGGGACGGCGGCGGGAACGATACGATTTCCGCCAAGGAATCCACGCAGCCAGTGACCATCGACCTAAGGGACGGCAGCTGGGGATGGTTCGTTAGCCAGAATGCCAAAAACTTCCTTTCCAAGGGACAGTTCTTCATTGGCTACGGTACCTTCATCGAGAATGCCGTGGGTGGCAAGGCCAGCGACAAGCTGACTGGCAACAAGGACGCCAATCGGCTGAGCGGAGGTGCGGGCGACGACGAGCTGAAGGGCCTGGCCGGCAACGACACACTGGATGGCGGCGCGGGGACGGACACGGCCGTCTTCGCGGGAAACTATGCGGACCACAAGATAAGGACTCAGGGCACGGAAGTCCGCGTCGAGAACGCGGCCGGGGAGGTGGACACGCTGATCGGCATCGAGCGCTTGAAGTTCGACGACCGCACCGTCGACGCACCGGCCACCGTCGTCGCCCCGGTGCTTACCGTCACCGCCCCGTTCGCGACTGAGGGCACGGGCAAGCTGGTTTATACGGTTGCACTTTCCACCACCGCCACGACGACTGTGAGCTTCACCGCGCGCACCAGGGACGGAACAGCCACGTCCCCGTCCGACTACGCACCGCTCGACACCATATTCACTATCGCGGCCGGCTCGCGTACAGCGAGCGTGGCGGTGAGCCTGCGCGGAGACAGGGTGCCGGAGCGCGACGAAACGATCACGCTTGTCATCAGCAACGTCAACGGAGCGCAGCTGGCAAACGGCGTATCCACCTTGACCGCGATCGGGACCGTGGTGGACGACGACGCTGGCACCGTTCCGGTTTTTGACTTGGAAGCCTACCGAGCGTTGAACCCTGACTTGGCGAAGACCTTCGGCAGCAACGCCGCCGCCCTCGCATCGCACTATGTGACCAACGGCAAGGCCGAAGGACGGGCTGCGACCGGGTTCGCTGCGGAGGCCTACGCAGCGATGAACCCGGACCTGTTCAGGGCCTTCGGGCTAGACAGCGCTGCACTCGCGGACCACTACCTGCGCTTCGGCAAGGCCGAAAAGCGCGTCGCGACGGGGTTCGAGGCGGATGCCTACGCGGCCCTCAACCCCGACCTGTTCAACGCGTTCGGTACCAACCGCATCGAGTTGGTGCGGCACTACATCAACAGCGGCAAGGCGGAGGGCCGTGCTGTCAGCGGGTTCGACACGGAGGCCTACGCGGCGATGAACCCCGACCTCTACAAGGCCTTCGGCCTCAACGAAAGCGCCTTGATCCGGCATTACATCACCAACGGAAGAGCAGAGATGCGGCAGGCGACCGGCTTCGACGCCGACACCTACGCGGTGCTGAATCCCGACCTGCTGCGTGCCTTCGGAATGAACCAGGCAGCCTTAATCTCCCACTTCCAAAGCGACGGCCGGGCGGAGGGCCGCGTCGCCTTCCAGCCGGCGGCCAGCGGAGGGCTGGCCGTTCTGGGCATCGTGGACGACGGAGTCTTCTGACGCACAGCGCTTCGTTGGTTACCAATCCCCGGAAGGATGGCAACCGTGACCGCGACTATCGTCCAGCATCCGCACAATCTCGCCACCTATGACGTGTTGGACTGCCCGGCCTGTGAGCAGCCGGTGCCGCCGTCCAAGATCACCGCCGGGCCTTGCGCCGATTACCGGTGCCAGTGCGGCAGAAGCTGGAAAATTGACCCCGAAGGCAACGAGGTTTCTGTCCGCCGCCGCCTTCCCTGACCGTCCACCAATCCCCCGAAAGGAACCAAACCAGCTATTTGAAGTTCCGCTTTCAGATATCGCCGTCGTCCCCGTGAACGACCAAAATGGGGCGCTTACCGGAAGTTCCGCGACGCAACTCGGATCTCACCACCATCCTGCCCGTCCGCCTCCGGCACCTTCCCCAGTTCCCCCGAGATATCCTTCACCTTCTGCACGATCAGGTGGACCACCTCCCCTTCCCGCTGCACCCTGCCCTTCGCTGCCATCAGCTGCGCGCCCAGAATTTCCCGCCGGTACTTCTCGAACCGGTCCTTCCAAACGATCAGGTTCGCCGCCCCGGTCTCGTCCTCAACCGTGATGAACACCACCCCGCTGGCAGTTCCCGGCTGCTGCCTCACCAGCACCAGCCCGGCGATCTCCACCCATTTCCCGTCCGCAGCTTCCATCGCCTCCCGGCAACTCACCATCCTCCGGCGCCTCAGGTCCGTCCTCAGGAACCCCACCGGGTGGCCTTTCAGCGATAAACCCATCCGGACATAGTCCTCCATTACCTCCCGGCCAGCCGCCATCGGTCGCAACTCGACCGCCTGCTCGGCCATTTCCGGAACCGCCTGCCTTTCCCGGGATGCCGCCGCCGCAAAGAGCGGCAGCGGCTCGTCCCTGAGACCCTTGATCGCCCATAGCGCCTCGCGCCTCGCCAGCCCCAATCCCGGCCGGAAAGCATCCGCCTCGGCCAGCCTCACCAGTTCCGCCTGTGGCACGCCCGCTCGCCGCCAGAGATCGTCGACCGCCACATATTTCCGGTCTGCCCTGGCCAACACGACCGATGCGGCATGGGCGTTCTGCAGACCCTTGACCATCCGCATCCCGAGCCTGACCGCCAGCCGCCTTTCGTCGCCGGTTTCCTCCAGCGTGCAGTCCCACCGGGAAGCGTTGATGCAGACGGGTCTGACCTCCACGCCATGTTCCTCCGCGTCCCGCACAATCTGCGCCGGGGCGTAGAACCCCATGGGCTGGCTGTTCAGCAGCGCCGCGCAGAACACGTCCGGGTGCCAGCATTTCAGCCAGGCGCTGGCATAGGCGATCAGCGCGAAGCTGGCTGCGTGGCTTTCCGGGAACCCGTAGCTGCCGAACCCCTCCAACTGCCTGAAGGTCTGTTCGGCAAATTCGGGGGCGTAGCTGTTGGCCACCATGCCCTGGATCAGCTTGTCCCGGAACTTCGACACCCCGCCCGTCATCTTGAAGGTGGCCATGGACTTACGCAGCATGTCGGCCTCGCCAGGGGAGAAGCCCGCGCATTCGATGGCCACCCGCATGGCCTGTTCCTGGAAGAGCGGCACGCCCAGGGTCTTGCCCAACACCTTCTCCAGCTCCGGTGTCGGGTAGTCCACCGGCTCCAACCCCTCCCGCCGACGCAGATAGGGGTGGACCATGTCGCCCTGGATCGGTCCGGGCCGGACGATGGCCACCTCGATGACCAGATCGTAGAAGGTGCGCGGCTTCAGGCGGGGCAGCATGGACATCTGCGCCCGGCTTTCGATCTGGAAGGTGCCGAGCGTGTCGGCCTTGCGGATCATGGCGTAGGTTCTCGGGTCCTCCGCCGGGATGGTCGCCAGGTCCAGCCGGATGCCCTTGTGGTCGGCCAGCAAGTCCAGCCCCTTGCGCATGCAGCTCAGCATGCCGAGCGCCAGCAGGTCGACCTTCATGAACTTCAGCGCGTCGATATCGTCCTTGTCCCATTCGATCACCTGCCGGTCCTTCATGGCCGCCGGTTCGATGGGTACCAGGTCGTCTAACCGGTCACGGGTCAGCACGAAGCCGCCGGGATGCTGCGACAGGTGCCGGGGAAAGCCCGTGAGCTGACGGGCGAGGTCCAGCGTCAGGCGCAGTCGCCGGTCGGGCAGGTCAAGGCCCAGCCCCTTAAGGCGCTCATCGTCGAGCCCCTCCTCCGACCAGCCCCAGACCTGGCCCGACAGGGTGCGGACAAGGTCCTCGGGCAGGCCCAGGGCTTTGCCCACGTCCCGCAAGGCACCCTTCGTCCTGTACCGGATAACGGTGGAGCACAGGGCCGCCCGGTCGCGGCCGTAGGTGTCGAAGACCCACTGCATCACAATTTCGCGGCGTTCATGCTCGAAATCGACGTCGATGTCCGGCGGCTCCCGCCGCTCCTCGCTGACGAACCGCTCGAAGAGCAGGTCGTTGCGGGCAGGATCGATGCTGGTGATGCCCAGCACGTAGCAGACGGCGGAGTTGGCGGCCGAGCCCCGCCCCTGGCAGAGGATGCCCTGGGAGCGCGCGTAGCGGACGATGCTGTTCACCGTCAGGAAATAGGGGGCGTAATCCAGCTTCTCGATCAGCGCCAGTTCATGGCGCAGGGTGGCCGCCACCTCCTCGGGCAGCCCTTCGGGATACCGGTCCCCTGCCCCCTCCCAGGTCAGCTGCTCCAAGGTCTGCTGCGGCGTCAGCCGGGGATCGTCCCGCTCCTCCGGATACTGGTAGGTCAACTCGCCCAGGCTGAATCGGCACCTCTCGACGATCTCCCTGGTCCGGGCCAGCGCTTCGGGGTACCGCGCGAACAGCCGGTGCATCTCCTCGGGCGGCTTGAGGTACCGGTCGGCATGGCGCTCACGCTGCCCCCCCAGTTGGTCGATCACGCTGTTGTGCCGGATGCAGGAGAGAACGTCCTGCAGGATGCGCCGGCCAGGATCGTGGAACAGCACGTCGTTGGTCACGACGGTGGGCACCCGCATGCGGGCGGCCAGGTTCGACAGTTCGTGCAGGCGAAGCTGGTCGTTCGGGCGGCGGCGCAGCGTCAGGGCCTGATAGGCCCGGTCACCGAAGGTCTCCCGCAGCCGCCTGAGACGGCGACCACACTCCTCGTCCGCTTGGTCCGGCACAAGCACGGCCAGCAGCCCCTCCGCATGGGCGGCGACATCCGCCCAGTCCAGGCGGCATTTGCCTTTGCCCCCACGGGCCTTGCCCAGCGAGAGGAGGCGGCACAGCCGGGAATAGGCGGGCCGGTCGGTGGGATAGACCAGCAGGGCGACACCATCGGTCAGATCCAGGCGGCACCCCACGACGAGGCGCACGCCGGTCGATTTGGAGGCCTCCCAGGCCCGGACCATCCCGGCCAAGGAGTTGCGGTCGACGACGGCCAGGGCCTCGATGCCCAGGTGGGCGGCCGTAATGAACAACTCCTCGGCAGACGATGCGCCCCGCAGGAAGGAGAACTGCGTGGTGACCTGGAGCTCGGCATAGCGCGGCCCTGGGTTCATCCGAAGATCCCATGCAGGAACCAGCGGTGAGAGCCGGTGGCCGGGTCCTCGCCATCCCCGGCCCGGTAGACCCAGTAGCGTTCGCCGGCATCATCCTCTACCCGGAAATAGTCGCGGACGGCCTCCAGCTCGGCGTCGCGCCGCCACCATTCCCCGAAGACCCGCTCCGGCCCGTCGGCCCGCCGCACACGGCGGCGCACGCCCCGCCAGGTAAAGGAGGCCGGCGGGTGGTCGGGCAGCAGCGCGACGGTCTCGATCGGCTCGGGCCGCGCCAGCAGCCGGGCCGGCCGGGGCCAATGGTCGGGCCAGCCCGTCCCTGTGTCAGGTGCCATGGCAGGGATGCGCTGCACGGACCTTTCGGGTACGTCGCTGGCGACGGCGGCGATCCGGTAGACCGCCCGCCCGCCGATGCGGTTGGCCAGCGTATCGACGAGACCGGACACGTCCGGCCGGGCCACCTCGATCAGGGAACTGACAGCCTGCTTCATCTCGAGCGGTTCGGCGATGGCGGCCACCAGGACCATGGCCTCAATCCCGAAGCCGGGATCGATGGTCTCGATCTTGTCGCAGAGCAGCCGGGTCAGGCGACGGACCTCCCGCGTCGGCAGGGCCATGCCCACGCGCACGGCCTGGAGGCGGCTGTCGACGCGGTGGACCAGCAGGTCCAGCCGGCGGGCACCCAGGCCACGTTCCTCCAGCGCCAAGCACAGGTCGGCGACCAGTTGGCCGATGTAACGCGCGATGGTCTCGGCCGCCGCGATCGGTTCCGCGAAGGCCCGGCGGGCGTCGACCTGGTCGGCGGGCCGGACGGGGTCGAAGGGTTCGGACGCCTCCCCCAGCGCCTGGTCGATCCGGCGGGCCAGTTGCGGCCCGAAGCGCAGGGCCAGCGGGGCGCGCGGCTGGCGGTGCAGGTCGCCCGTGGTCCTGAAACCTAACGTCCGAAGGTCCCCGGCCATCGCCGCCGGGAGGCGAAGGGCCTCCAGCGGCAGGGGCGACAGCAATGACAGGCCCCGGCCTGGGTCTGCGACGAAGATGGGTCTGGCCAAATACCGCGCGAAGGCATGGGCTGCCCCCCAGCTGTCGGCCACGGCGGCGCGGGCCTCGACGCTGGACATGGCCAACCTGCCGACCAGGGCCTCCAGCATGGTCTCCTCGCCGCCATGCAGATGATCGGCACCAGTGGTATCGATGACGATGCCGTCCGGCGGATCGGCGGCGACCAGCGGGGAGAAGCGTTGGAGGATCCACAGCGCCAGCCGATGAAGTCCTTCATGGTCTGCCTGCGGTGCGGCCTCATTGACCACCAGCCCCGGCACCAGGACCTGGGCCTTGGCGAGCGCCATGCCGGGGCGCAGTCCGGCCTCCAGTGCTGCCGAACAACAGGCCGTTACGACGCGCCGATTGCGGACGCGGCCAGCCAGGACCACCGGCCGGTCAGCCGGCGGCGCTGCGTCCCCAGCCGCCCGCCGCAGCCGGTCGATCGGCCAGTTCGGCAGGTAGAGCGAGACGACCCTGTTCATCGCAGGCCTCCAGTTCGAAATCGGCGCTCTCGCCCGCGCGGGCCCTGACCAGCTCGACCAACCATCGGTGCCGCCCCACGCCTGGCACTGGCAGGGGTGCCGACGGAAGGGTCGACACCCGCCAGCGGGTGACGGCGGATGTCGGCTGCCCGAAGTCGGCGGCATCCGCCTGCCGGCGCCAGCGGCGCAGCGCGATGCCGATGGTCCGCTTGCCTTCCACCGCCAGCTGGAGCCGCCGCGACGCGGTCATGTTGAGTGCCGCGACCTCCGCCACGACGGCCCCCAGGCTGCCATGGCACAGTGCCTCCTCGGTACAGGCCAGCACCGTCTTGTCATCGCCTGCCTCCACGTAGATGACGCGGTCGGGCGGCAGTCCGGCCTGGGCCAGCGACGGGGCGAAGAGGTCCGGCTGGGTGCATATCCAAAAGACCGGCCCCTCGGTGCGGGCCGCAATGCCGGCGCTGAACAGCGCCGCTGCCGCCCCGTCGACGGTTCCCGGCCCGCCGCCCGCCACCTCGTGTAGCGCGCCCAGCGCTAAGCCGCCGCCGGGCAGCTTGGCATCGAGGATGGGCAGCCCGAAGGGCAGCACGCCGCCTTCGTGGCGCGACTGGCCTTCGATCCGGGCGATCTGCGCGCGCAGGGACGCTATGGCGGACGCGTTCCGCAAGGAGGGCTCCTGGGATGATTGTTCCCTATATGTTCTTATGCTTCGCTCTGGAGTCAAGCGACCTTTTGGAATCTACGAAACAAGTCTGGTCAGCATCAATCGTGGTGCGAAGCGTGGGCCTTTAGCCATTGCAGACGCCGATCCACCTCGATTGGAGGGTGCGCGATGACAAGGCGCTCAAGGATTTTCGGAACGCCATGGGCGTTGCTTGAGCTGCCAGTTCAGAAGACCCGCCAAAGGAGCCTCAGCGTGTCTTGTGGGAATCGTTCAGCGATGTCGGTCTCGCTGACGAACAGCGCGTCTCCGTGACCCTGCATAGGCAGCAAATACGGAAGCATCTGCCTCAAAGCTTCAGGGAAAGCCTCCTTGGGCCACTGTCAGTCTGGTCAGACACACGCCACATGCAGGACCACAAGGGGAGAGAAACGCGAAGCCTCTACGTTCAGCCCCTTCCTTCTCCCTCCGGTCGCGTCAGCATGAAGGCCATTGAAGCGACCGCGCAGGTGCTCCGCCGTCATGGAACCCAACCCAATCTTGCCCTCCCCCCCCTTGATCGATTATTAAATTGGGGTAGCGATTGCCTACCGGTCCATCGGGCTTTCCATATAAGCCCATTGGTCCGGTTTCGGTCCAGCCGCCCCGATCAACTGATCGACAGGGCGGACGAATGCAGGACCAGGACGGCTCGGAAAGCAGCACGGCAAAGCCCGACCCGCGGATTCTGGCACGGACCTACGAGGTCGCGCGGGCCCGGGAGGACGAGGCCTATCGGACCTATGCCGACTTCCGATCGCGCATCGAGCAGCAATTGCTGGCAGGCGGAAGCTATGGCGAGGTCCTGAAGGACGCCATCGACGCGCTCACCCGTGGCGGCCCGTCCCGCGCAGTGACCCGTGCACGCCGCAAGCTGGCAGCGAAATCGATCTCCGCAACCGACATGGGCGGCATCGAAGATGCCGCCCATGTCTGGCGGGCCACGGGACTGGCGTCGGTCCAGGCCGTCGATGGCATCATGCACCTGGCCGGGCGCAGCGAAGCCCAGCCGGAAGCCTATGCCGGCATGGCCGAACTCCGCCAGGAGCTGACCCTTCTCGCGCAGCGGGTCAATCCAGCCGTCTCACTGGATTTCGTACGCGAGATCTGGGGTGAGGGTCCCAACCTGCAGGCCAGCGGTGCGCCCGACGGCATTGAGCGCATGCGCGTTGCCGGCGGCTACTGGCGCGCCGATGCCATGATCCGCGTGGCGCTGGATCCCGCCCGTTACAATGTCCTGGAAACCACATACCACGAGCTCTGGCACTCGTTGGAACAGCTGCTGTCTCCCGAGGAGCAACGGGTTCTTGCCGCTGAACTCCCGGCACGTGACACGAAGCTCAGCCGGCGGGACCTTGAGCTGGCACTCGCCGCGGCGAACGTGTCCGAAGCGGACCGGCCGCCATTGCTGAAAGCCGCCCTCGGCAGGAGGGCCAATGGTCCGGGCAGCCAGGTGAAGGACAGTATTCGTCGGTCGCTGCCCCCCGCCGAGGCGGCCAGGGTCATCGACGCTTTGCCTGATCGCTCCACCCTGGTTCACCGCGAGCGCGTGGCCTACGCATTCGAACAATGGGCGGCCGCGCGCCACCGGGGAGAGGATAAGGCGCCCCGAGGCTTCGCCGCCAGCGCCGGCAATTTCCTGATCCGGCTGGGAAACTGGGTGGAAGGCCGGGGCTTCCAGACGGTCGAGGACATTTTCCGCAAAGGGTTCGATGGCGAACTGGGGCAGCGGGCTGTCGAGTTGGCCAACAGATCCCCGTCAGCCTATCGCCGCCTCCATGCGATCGCCGGAGACGATGAAGAGTTCCTGACCATGAACATGGTGGCCGACAATGACAATGGCGCCGATATCGGCAGGGAACGGGTCCGTGCCTCGGCATTCTCTGTCGGTCACGAGCAACCCGGTGAAGCGCTGAGGCAGGAGCTGATGACCCCGCAGCGCCAGGGCGAGATCATCATATCAGCCCTGGAAGCCGGTTATCCCACCAAGACTGCACTCACCGCATATCGCAATCTGGTCGATCAGGCGGTTGAAGCCGTCACGATGTCCCGTCCCCTCCATCGTCTGGATGAGCTGGGTCTGACGATAGATCCAGGATTGGAGCCGCTAGGCACATTCAGCCTGTCCGGTGCTACCGGAAACCGCCTGATCATCGTCGACTTCCAGGAGGACGGCGCCATCGCCGGCATGAAGGAGAAAGCGCCGAACGATCCGATGGCATTCAAGCCATCCTACCGGGTTCCGCAGCGGACCGAAAACGCCCTTCCTGTCTCCATGCAGGCGGACGCCATGGTGGGTTCCGACCACCGGCTGAGTCCGAGCTTTCTGACCGGTGCCGTGGGGACCGACACCCGCATGCGCCTCCTCGATGAGGCGCTGGATACGGTATCGGCCCTCAAGCTCGCGGGCCGGCCTCCAACCCCGGAAGAGGCAGCGCGGCTCGCATCATATCCAGGTGTGGGTGCCCTGCCCCGCCTGTTCGACGCTCCGAAGCAGCAGTCGCCGGCAGCCCGCGACCTGCGCCAGAGGCTTGAGCAGGTGGCGGGGCCGGGATTTGCGAATGTCGAGCGCTCCGTGTTGAACGCGCACTACACCGATCCCCGCATCATCCAGGCCGTCTGGGATGCACTTGGAACAGCGGGAATGAGGGATGATCCCGCTCCGCGGGTATTGGAGCCGGGCGCGGGTGTTGGTGCCTGGATCGGCCACCGGCCGGATTGGATGGAGGCCCGGAATATCTGGGCGGTGGAGATGGAGCCCATCGCTGCGGGCATCATCGACACGCTCTATCCGTCCGCCCAACTCGTGGCCAAGCCCTTCGAGACGGTGGACCTGCCGCATGGCTTCTTCACGGCATCGGTCGGCAACGTGCCCTTCGGCGACTACTCGCTTTTCGAACGTGGTTACGCCGGCCTGTCGATCCACGAACATTTCATTGCCAAGTCCCTCGACCTGACAGCACCAGGCGGGGTCGTGGCGTTGCTGACATCGCGATACACCCTGGATCGGGTGGACGCGACGGCACGCGAAAGGCTGGCCGACCAGGGCGAGCTCATGACGGCCCTGCGCCTGCCGTCCGGTGCCCTCGGCCGGGCAGGCACCGACGTGGTGGCGGACCTGCTGATCATGCGCAAGCGCGAAAAGCCGCTTTCGGCCATGACGCCGGCAGAGGCGGAACAGGTCCGCGCGGCGGAGCCTGACTGGCTGACGGTGTCGCAGGTCGCAGATCCCCTGGGCGGGCCTCCGATGACGGTCAACAGCCTGTTCGCGGCGCGTCCCGACCTTGTCATGGGGCGCCTGGAGCGGATCGACACCCAGTTCCCGGGCCGCGACGGCGCCGCCGGCATCGGTGTGACCTTGGTCGGCGATGACGGTGCTCGGCTTGGCGGCGAAGCGATGCGCAATGCTGTTGCGGAAAAGATGCCGCGGTTGCTGGCGGCAGCACTCCCGGCTGGAAGCTATCGCCCGTCTCCTGGCGTCACCCGGGAAGACGCTGCAAGGGCAACGGCCGGCATCGGTCTCCAGCAAGGCCGATACACCCTCGTGGAGGGGGAACTGCTTCAGCGGGCTGGCGCCGAAATGGTGAAGCCCAGCCTGAATCCCCGCCAGGAGGCGATGATCCGGGACGCGATCACCCTCGACGGCGCGTTGCGCCAGGTGCTGGGGGGACAGGTCCAAGGAGCCGAACCCCAGCAGCGGGACGTGGATCGCGTGGCTCTGATGTCGGCTTACACCGATTTCACATCCCGTCACGGGCAGTTGCGGAGCAGGCCGGTTGCGCGGTTGCTGGCCGATGATCCTGTGCTCTGCCAGTTGGCTGGGCTGGAACGGCCGGGACGAGACCAGAACCTGGCGGACATCTTCTATCGGGACGTCCTTGCCCCGGAAGGGGAAACCAGGGCGCAGACCCTCGCTGAGGCGACGTTCGTGTCTCTTGATCGCCGTGGCCGCCTGGATGCGGAATTCATGGCCGGCCTGCTCGGGCAGGAGGCGCCGGAGAAGATCGAATCCGATCTCCTGCACACAGGACTTGCGTTCAAGGATCCGATCAGCCGGGAACTTGTCGAAGCGGTGCGCTACCTTTCCGGCGATGTCGTCGGCAAGCTCGCTTCCGCGCGCGAGGCCGCGGTTTCCGATCCGGCCTTCACCGCCAATGTCCACGCCCTGGAGGCGATCCAACCGCCGCGCATCGGACACCAGGATATCGCCGTCACAATGGGGGCAACCTGGCAGGGCCAGCCGACCATATCCGAGTTCGTTCGGGACCTGGTCGGTGCCGACGCCGCTCAGCATCTTTCCGTGGCATACACGGAGGCCGACGCGTCATGGCACGTTTCGGCGACCAAGACCGCCAAGCGCGAGCCCGGGATCGATGCCTGGTCGGTGGAAGGTAAGGCCGGCGGCGGGCGGCAGGGCCTCGATATCCTGCAGGATGCCTTGAATGACAGACGCCCCCTGATCACGGCGACGACCAGACAACCGGATGGCAAGACGATATCGGTCCTGGATCTTGATGCGACAATGGAGGCGCGGGCGAAGATTGCCTCCATCCAGGCACGGTTCGCGGGCTGGATCTGGAGCGATCCGGAACGGACCGAGCGGCTGGTCGACCGATACAACGACCTGAACAACCGGTGGCGTGAACCCGCGCCCGCCGGTGAGCAATTGACGTTCCCGGGAGCCGAACCATCACGGATCGCGCGTATGCGGGCAACGCAGCGCAATGGTGTGCATCGTATCCTGTCCCAGGCCAGCACGGGCCTGTTCCATGGTGTCGGTGCGGGCAAGACCGACACCTATGTCGCGGCCGCCATGAAGGCAAAGGACCTGGGGCTGGTGCGCAAGCCGATGCTGTCGGTGCTCGCTGCCACCCTCGGCCAGGTCACCGAGGATGCCCGCTCAATGTATCCGGGCAAGCAGGTTTTGGCATGGCCGGAAGGCAATGTCACCCCGGCGGATCGACGGGCATTCTGGGGCGCCGTCCGGACGGGTGATTGGGACCTTGTCATCGTTCCACACAATGCATCCGAGGCTCTGCCCCTCTCGCCGGATCTGGAGGCACGCTATCTCAAGGAATATGCAGGTCAGTACAAGGAGGCCGCGGCCGCCATCGATGCTGCATCGCCCGACGACAGGGGCAGGCCCAAGGCAAAGCGCTATGAAAGGCAGGCAGCGCGCCTGGAGGCGCGTGCGGCGGAGATGCTGAAGACGGGCCGCCAGGCCGATGCCGTCTACTTCGATGACATCGGCGTCGACATGCTGATGATCGACGAGGCCCATCGGCTGAAGAACCTGCCGACGCCGACCCGCCATGAGAATGTGAAGGGCCTGCCTTCCGGTGAAAGCCGGCGTTCCTCAAGGGTGGAGGCCCAGGCGAGATATCTGGAACAGACTGGTGGCAAGTTCGTTCCCGGCACGGGCAGCCCCATCAGCAATTCGCTGGCGGAAGCATTCACCTGGCAGCGGTTCATCCAGCGTGAGCTGCTGAAGAAGGCCGGTCTCACGCATTTCGACGCCTGGGTTATGACATTCGGTGCGATCGATGACCGTATCGAGCTCGATGTGGCAGGCCAGCCGCGCCTGGTGCAACGCCTCGCACGCTTCGACAATGTGCCGGAACTCCAGGCCATGCTAAGGCAGTCGGCCGATATCGTTCCCTCATCGAGAATCCCCGGGCTGAAGCGGCCGGCTGCCATGGTCCAGGCGGTCATCGTGCCTTCCACGCAGGACCAGTTGGACGGCATGACGGACCTTGCATCCCGCGCGGATGCGGTCCGCAGCGGAAAGGTGGAGCCGACGGACGACAACCTCCTGAAGATCTCCACCGATGGCCGGCGGCTGGCCATGGACCCCAGGCTGCTCGCCGACGATGCTGAACCAGGGGGCAAGGTGGCGGCCATCGCCACCAATGTCGCGCGGATCGCCAACGACAATCCTGGTACGACCCAGCTCGTATTCTTCGACTATGGGGTCAATGCCGGCAAGGATAGCGGGTTCTCATTCCGCGACGGGCTGAAGGCCGAACTGGCGGCCCAGGGGCTCGGGCCGGACAAGGTCCTGGATTTCTGGGAACTCAAGGAACAGGGCCCCGACGCGGTGGAACAGGCCAAGCAGCGTTTGCGGGAGGGAACAGCGGTTATTGGGCTTGGCTCGACGGAGATTCTTGGGACGGGGGTGAACGTGCAGGATCGCCTCATCGCCCTGCACAACGCCGATGTCCCGTGGCTGCTCGCCCATTTGCAGCAGCGTGATGGTCGGGGCGTGCGCACCGGCAATCTGAACGAGAAGGTCTGGATCTATCGCTACGTCACCGAACAATCCTTCGATGCGGCCGGATGGGGCCTCATGGCGGCGAAGGAGGCCTTCATCGACCAGTTCCTCAACGGGGAAGCAATCGGCCGGTCCATGGTGGGAGACCGGGACGAGTTGCTTTCCGCCGGCGAGATCGCGGCACTCGCCGCGGGAAGTGGCCTGCTGCTGTCCCATGCGCGGATCGGTGCCGATATCCGCGCGCTGGAAGCGGAAGTCAGCGGCATGACGCGTGTGCGCACGGATCTGCGCGAGAGGGCAAACCGGGCCGACGCGGAAGCCGCCGCACTTATTGGCGATGCCGCACGGCACGGACCGCTTGCCGAGGCCGCCTGGAAGGCGGTTGACGGGGGACAGGCGGGATCGGTGTCGCTGAAGCCCACCGATGGCCAACAGGGCAGCGGAGCAGAGCCGATCACCGGCGCCGAGCTGGGCGCCTGGCTGCGCCACCAACAGGCGGCAGAGCGCAGGCTGGTGACGAAGACGGTCAAATCCGACCAGGCCCAGGCGTCCAGAAGCAGGCCGGAACGGATCGTCGGCGACGTCCTCGGTGCCGGTGGCGAGCCGACAGGCATCCAGATCGTCTTCCCCGCCCGCCGGAGCTCCTTCGACGGCCCGGCGCCACTGATGCTGAAGGGGCCGGGCGGTTACCTGTCGCCGCCGCTACCCTTGCGGGGAGGCGATGAGCTGGCTGCCGCCGCCCTGCTCGGATTGATCGTCGATCTCTCCGAACTTCCCGACAGTCTGAATATTTCCGCGGCCGAGCTGAAGGAGCGTGCCGGGGCGCTGAGGGCTCGGGCGGCCGAAGTCAGCCTGGGCGACCGGCAGGCAAGGCTGGGGGAGCACCGGCGAAACCTGAGACGCATTGAAGCCAGGCTTTCCCTGCCTGCCCCGGATCCGCGCCGGTTGGAACGGCTGTCCGATTTGGCGGGGCTGACTCCCGATGATGCGGCCCGAAAGCTGGATGATGCTCTCGAACGCCTGGATGCGGCCCAGGGGTCCAGGTCCGCCCGGCTCAATGCGGAAGGCGAAGCCGCCCTGTGGAACGCCGTCCTGCAGAGGCTGGAGGGGACTGTCACGAAAACAGGCGGCGAGATCGGCTTTCCCTCTGGAATCGACCTTCGCCAACCGGCCCAGTTCTCCCTTGGCACCTGGCCCACCAGCTCCTGGCCGCAAAACCATGGTGTTGGCCAGGCCAAGGCTCAGGAACAGCCGTCTTCTGCGTTGCGTCGGCTTCCTGTCGACGCGAATGAGAATGTCCAAGGGATCATCGGGCAACCGGATCTCGCACAGGAGATCGCCAGTCTCGCTAAATCGCTCAACAGCGGCGCCGAACTTCCGCGTGGCGTTCTTTTCGCCGGGCCGTCGGGCACGGGAAAGACCATGGCCATCGAGGTCCTGGCGGCGCTGGTGCCCGAGATCCCGGTTTTCGCGACGTCGGGCACCCGGCTGGAGAGCAGCTTTATCGGCGGAACGTCCGAAGTCATCCATCGTACGTTCGATGAGGTTCGGCGTGCCGCGGCCAGACATGGGGCCGCGGTACTCTTCATCGATGAGCTAGACCAGATCGGTAGCCGAGAGGAGCTGCTGCGTGACGGCAGCATGCAACATCGCCGTGAGCTCGTGAACGCGATGCTCGAGGAGATGAACGGCGCCGGCCTGCAATCCCAATCCGGGCGCATTGTCGTCATCGCCGCGACCAACCGGCCAGATGACATTGATCCCGCCTTGCGACGGCCGGGCCGCTTCGACTTCACCATCCAGACCCACCTTCCCGATGTACAGGGCCGCATAGAGCTGCTGTCGCAGCGTCTTGCTGGTCACCTGGGCTCGGATCTCGATACGCTCGTCAGGGGCCTTGCCGAACGGAGCTCCGGGGCCTCGCAGGCGGCACTTGATGGAACAGTCCGGGAAGCGTTTCGCCTTGCGAAGCTTTCCAGCGAGCCATTGTCGGCAACCCATGTCGAGCTTGCCGAACGGAAGGTCCGGCCCGGCCGCCCATCCTTGCCGGCCGACCGCCAGGCGCTCCTCGATCTGATTTCCAGAACGATCACCAGCGGTCCGGATGGACAGGTCACGGATGAGGGAAGGTCGGCGGGGTCGGCCCTGGCCCGACGCGCGATCCTCGCTGGTCTGCCCGGCACGAAGGTGTTCGAGCCGGGTGCTGCGGTCGGTCCACTTTCCGATGACGCAGCAAGGGCAGTGGAGAGGGAAACGCGCAGCCTGGTGCGGGAGGCCATCCGTACCGGAGGCGCGCAGTATGCAATCGACAAGCGCCGTCTGGACCTCGGCGGCAAACAACGCCCCGAACAATCTGATGCCCATTTCACTTTGCTGACGGCGGAATTGGACCGGATCATGCGCCTTGAGCGCGAAATGGATGCAGCTCGCCGACTGGGTGTTGGGGCGCCCGGGGGGCCGCCAATCGACCAGGACGCCATGGATCGTGCCACGGACGAACTGGTAAACGCCATTCGAGGCGTGTCTCCTGGGACCAGCAAGGGATTTCGAACGCTCATCACGACTGCCGCCGATGCTGCGGGCATCACCCCTGCGGAGATGTTCCACGCCTATGCCGATTATCATCATGGTCTGATAGAGCGGAACACCTGGCCCATCGGTTCCCAGAGATGGGCCGACGCTGTTTCGGCGCAGAACAGCGCCACGGACCGGTTGAATGCCTCCCCGTTCGCTCTACTCGCCCTGCCGACATTGAGCGATCTGATGGCGTTCGGCGGCGCCAACATTCCCGACCAAGATGTTCTAGGTCCGGTCGCTCGGGATCTTGGCCTTCTTCCCAAAGGTGCGGAGCCTTGGGTCGGCGAAAACCCCGTGAAGGATCTGCAGATCCGACTGTCACTGCCCGCGGACGATATCCGCAGGCAAATTGAAGCACGCGGCTATGTCGCCGCGGCGGCACCCTACGAGGTGGCTGGCCAGACCACCCTCGGGCTTGCCCAGGCGGTCCGCGAGGCGGGTTACGATCCATCCAAGCACCTGCATGTCCAGCCATTCGCGCCGGACCCATTGCTTTTCAAGCTGACGCATATCCAGAGCAGTTGCGCCGGCGTCCCGGCTACGGTGAGCGATGGCCATCCGTTGCAATCCGATGCACGTCTTACGGTGAGCCCGGCCTTGCTCCGGACGCCCGGCCTGTTTCGCCACTCCGAGGCCTTGCCGGCATACGGGAAAGCGGTCGCCGAGGGGGAAAAGCTCTTCGCCGAAGGGCACCGTCAGCGTGCCAGGGCTCAGTTTTCACTCGGGGACAGTTACGATCTCCAGTTTGCCGGAAGAATACTCGAAAACCACAATCTCCTTGACCTCGATCGTGCCTGGAAGGTTGAACGGCTGCCGGACCTGGACGCTTCCAGACTGGCCCCTTCCCATGTACTGCGCACCGGATTGGGGCTGCTGGATGATCTTGTCACAGCCGCCGGCGAAGCCGGGACCGGGATACCAATGGGGCTCGCCATCGCCGGCCGCGACGGCTTCCAGTCCGCCGTGGATATCTATGATGCTCTGAACGGGGTAGCCCTCACCTCCCCCGCCGGCCTTGCTGGTGCAAGACGGCGGGCTGCGATCGAGCTGAAACACCTCCCGATGATGTGGCCCGGCGACAGTGGAACGCTGGCCCGCGATTTCTCCGAGCTGCTGGCCGACCATGCCGACCTGCCGTCAGTTACCCGCGCGGGCGGATCCAATGCCGCACGGCAGATGCTCGACCAGCTCGGCGTCGCCGTTGAAGCGTTGGCCCCGGGTCTGCACACAAGCGTTCCGGGTGCGCGGCCATCCTTGATCGAAGCGGCGGCGGCGGCGGCCGATCGAAGCGTGCCATCGCATGAGGCCGTGGAAGCCGCGCGTGGGGCTGTGCAGCGGGCTGGTGATCCCCGTCGCCTGCCGGGCGATCTGTTCCGGGCCAGGACCGCGATGTTCCTGCGCGAAACGCTTGATCAGCATCTGGTAGGACATGCTGGCCAAGACTGGGCGGATGCGGCAAGGGCGGCCTTGCAGGCAGACGAACTCGCGGTGGCCATGGGCATCTACCGGCAACAGCTCGGTCTTCCCGTTCGCGAACGGGCGCGGGCCCAATACAGCGTCTCCGCAGACCATGGCCACCCGGCATTGGCCGCGGCCAGGGGGGATTGGGACCAAGCGGTACAGATGATCAAGGATGCCCTTGGTGCGCACCTCACGGATCGCCAGCTCGACTATCTGGGCATGCCGGTCATCATCCATGACAGCCCCTGGGCGGCGGAGGTGGAGACGGCACTCAATCGAGGGCCCATGGCGGCCGCCCTTCTCGAAAGCCGGCGCCGATCTCTCGAGTTGATTGACCAGCAGCCTCGTATGGCCTGGCCGGTAACGTCCGTGGAGCGATGGGCGGCTCTGTGGCCCAGTTGTCTGTCCGGTGATGCAAGCACAGCGGACATGGCGCTCGCTCAGCGCGACCTGCTCTCCGCGATGGCGATTGCAGCGGCGATCGAAGGCGCACCGGGCTCATGGGCGCAACTGGAAAGCCATCGCAACAAGGAACCTGCTCCCGTCGACCCCCAGCGTGTCGAAGCGCTCAACCGGCTTATCGCCACAGCCAGGATGACCCCGAGGGGCACCGGGTTCGCCCGAGGCACCCCGACGCGGCGCAACAAAGCGCCGACAATGACCGATATCGCTCAATTCCGGATCGACGGAACGACCATGGCTGACAATGAACAAAGCTGGAACCTGCTCCTGCGGTCGTTGGAGCGACCTGATTTCAGGTTCGCCCTTCACGCCGGCGACATGAAGCAGGCCGCGGTGATCCTGGAGGCGGTAAGGGATGGCGGACCAACGTCCATTTCCTACCATGCCGAGATCCTTGCCAGACACGTCATGTTCGACGACGTCCTGAGCAGCACGCTGCAGCAGGCGCTCGAACAGGCCGGCCTGCCGTCGGATATCTCAACCATCAGGGCGAACCTGGCGGACCAGCGCGACGAGACCGCCGACAGGCTGGGCATCGCCGGTGGGAATGCCGCCGCCATCGTGGCAGAGAACGGCTCCGATCTGAACCTGGACATTCTCCAGGCGGAGGCCGCCCTTGCCCAGTCGCAAGGGAGACTTGCTGATTTTCAAGCGAACCGTGCCGGCGGGATTATGTTGGGGGCCGCCGGCGTGCCCGACGCGAGGTGGGCCCAGGATCTTCCCACACGCCTCCAGGAGGCGGCCCTGGGACTGCAAAATGCCTCATTGGACGGAACCCTTTCGTCCGATCTCCTTGCAGGTACGATCAGCAGTATCGGATTTGGCAAACCGAACCCCAACGATATCCAGCCTCATGTCCTCCACGAAGTGGCGGGCAGTGTGGCAGGGATTCTTCAGGCTGCAGCTTCAGTTCCCCTGGCCGCGATGCCGACCTGGTTGCGCGAAGAGGATCGGCAGCCGGTGCCAGGATCGGCGAGCGACGTGGCAGCCTCGCTGTCGCGAAGCCTCGGCGGCCGGATTGACGACGCCTTGTTGGCCAAGGCCGATGCGGTGGTTGGGCGGGCTGAAGCGAATACGCTCTCCTTCGGCTCCCGGACGTGGGAGCTGGCGCCATGGCGCCTCACCCGGGACGAATTCAGGGTTCAAGCACTGAACCGAGATCCTGCGGAGCTGAAGCGGCTGGCCGGAGGCCGCCTCGTCCTTCAGGATGGCGCCTGGCTGGAGGCGCCGGAGGTCGGCCGGGACGGGTTCATCGACGCCATCCACCTCGCCTCGATCGCCGGCGCCACTGAAGACGGGCGACAGGTTCCGTCCGACATCGTCCGCGAAGCCGGCCGTTTCCTTGATGGTCTTCTTGATGCCAGGACCATCAGAGACCAACAGCCCGATGCAACATCGGCCACCTGGAGGATGCCCGACGTTCCGGACGCAACAGGCCCGGAAATTGCCACCAGCCAGCCCCTCGCCCTTGAACACCGGGTGGCATTGGCCGGACTCCAGGCAGAGCAGGCTGCAAAGGCGATCGCCGAGCGATGGTCGGGAACTGTCGAGGCCGTGCGCGATCCAGCCATGCAGGGCAGCTGGCTGATGAAGTTCGCGGATGGCGAGGTGGCGGCGAAGGCTCGCGCCGATGCAGGGCAATCGCCAGGGGTCACGTGGTCCGCCGCCTGGGCCGAGGCGCCCGGTGTTGTCGTCTCTCCTGCCGGCGTTTCCGTATCTCTCATGGGCAAAGGAGAGCCGCCGGAATTGTACAGGCTCACCCGCCTTCCCGACGGAAGGCCATTTGCGCGGCGCATCGTTCGGCGTGAATCGACCAAGGGCTTCACTTGGCGTGTCGGGCCGGGTCGCTACGCCCTCGAAGGGGCAGCGACGTCCGGTCTTTTCGACATCGGGGCCGACGGAATGGTGCGTCCGGCAGAAATCACGCCTCCGGCGTCCTATTCCGTCGGCAATCTCGTCAGCATCGAGACAGCATTCAGATCTCCCGACCCGCAGGCAGTGAAAGCCGAATGGCACGCAGCCCGTGGAGCTTGGCTCGCGGACCTGCCGGCCGACGAGCACCATCCGGCTTATCGCCGCCTGATGACACAGCTGGACACTGAGTCACTGGCCGCAATGAGGGAGCGCGGCTGGGAGCAGATGGACGTTGCGGTTCTTGAGACCCATGGCGATGGCCAGCGAATTCTTGTACGCAGGCCTGGCTGGGTGCTGGCCGGAACGGCAATATCCATCGTTCCAGCCGGTCTACGCACACCCGAGCCGATTTCCCCCCAGGCGGCGGTCCTCGGACGTCCCACTTCGTATCCGGCCACTCCCTCGGATCTGACCTGGGCGCTCGTTCACACGAACTCCGGCCAGGTCATCCGTCGATCACGGGGCCT
The DNA here is from genome assembly GCA_027483805.1 of Azospirillum sp. Classification (GTDB taxonomy): domain Bacteria; phylum Pseudomonadota; class Alphaproteobacteria; order Azospirillales; family Azospirillaceae; genus Niveispirillum. Next base: position 26,344 of record JAIXTS010000258.1, read on the forward strand.
GTCGGAAGACGGGGATTTCCATCTTCCCGAGGCAGCCGTGAAGGCCGCAGAGGCCGTTTCCGGTTCCACCGATTGGGCCGGCATCACTGAGATCGCTCAACTTCCCCCAGGAATTCGTGCTGCCCTGCTTGAGAAGATCCGCGACGTCATCAGCCCCTATCTGACCGAGGACATGGCGCTTTCCTCCGAGCGCAACATGCGCGATCAGACGCGGGGTACGTTGCAGGAACGAGGGTTCGGGTCGACAGTCTACTGGATTGCCGGCGATCCGGAAGAACCTCATCTCGATCGCGCCCAGACGACCTATCATCTTTGGGAAAGTGAGGACGCTGCCCTGGAGGCCACGGGTGAACGGGAGGTAGTCCCGGTTGTCACCCGCATAGATGCTGGGGCCGTGGCAGACCTGGAAAGGGATCCGGACCGCCTCCAGGGATCGGTGCAGACAATCCTTCGCGAGTTTTGGGAAGTTAATCAGGACCAACTCAAGTCGAACATTGCCGACAATCTGATCACGCGGCTTCTGGAGTGGGACGACTGGGATGCCTATCGGGAGTATCTCCTGAGCGGGCTTCAGCGACACTCGCAGGTCCTGGAAAGCTTCCTGCTGCAAAACAACCTCACCCGCGGTCCGGGACAATCCATCGAGGACATTCCTGAAATCGATGACGCCCTGAAGGAGCGTCGCGACGATCTGACCGTCGAGTTCGTCTATGCCGACTATGAAGTCGACCAGTTCCTGCGCGATGTGACGATCGGCAACTGGGATGAGCTGACAGGCGACTTTGGAGGCGACCTGGTCGGCCACCTCGCTGAACGCTTCCGCGACGCCGGCTTTCAAGGAATGCGCTATGTCGGCAACCACTGGGACGGGGAGCCGGTTCTTGCGGCGTTCGACCCGGCCCTCGTGGAGCCGGATTGGCCGACCTTGAAGGAAACGCAGCTCACTCGGCTGGACGAAAAGGCGAGACAGCAGGCCCAACAGGAAATATGGCGCGCCAGTCGAACCGAGGCGGAGTTGGCGAGGCTGAAAGTCACGGTCCAGGACCAGCTTTCATCTTTCAATATCGAGGTATTGAAGAAGGAAGGGTTCGACGTCAGGCACGCACGGTGGCTGGCCGTGCCCAACGCAGATCTCCCAGAGGTCGAGCGGGCACATTCGCCCATCGGCGCCTTCATTCTGCATGGATCGCCCCGCGAAGCGCTTCTGGATGCCCCCCCGGGCTGGCAGTCGATCCAGGTCTATTCCAAGCCGGCAGGCAGGCTTGATCTGCGGAACGCAGGAGAGAAATCCCTGGACGCCTGGCCGCAGGAGCTGGCGCCGGTGGCCAAGGCCATGCGCGAAGCGTCCATCATCTTCCAGGGTTCGACCGCAGGTGCTGAGCCCGCTGCTGCTGCCGCGTTCGCCCGCATCGTCCTGGATCCCAAGAACGCTGGCGATGATCCGATGAGGATCTTCATCGATAGGCTACAGGCAACGGATCCCAACATCAGGAGCCTCGAACTTCCCGGCGACAGGCTCCTGGAGATCGCGACGGTAGTTCAAGCGCGCACCCGACTCAAAGTCGCCTGGGACGCGGCCGACGCGTCTGGCCTCCGCCGATCCTACGGACTGGACAGGGATGGCAAGCCGATCGCCACTTCCGCGCTTGGAACCCTGTCGCTTGGGCTCGCTCGTGCGATGGGAGCCAACGGGCTTCACGTACCACAGGCCCTGCAGATTTCGGGGCGGCGCTCACCGGCGATCGGCCAGCTCGACCTGTCTCTCCTCCCCTCCTCCACCGTAGCGGAACTGTTGGGCCTTCCAGGCGGAAGCGGCGCCAGCCCTCCGATCGCCAAGAACGCCTTGGATCGCAGGGCAGAGGTCCTGGCGTTGGTTACCGTGCTCGCCCCGGATTCCCATATTATCTGGCAGACCCAGGAGCGTGGGGTCCTTTCCAGTCCAGACCAGACGCACATCTGGCGCGCATTCGACCAGTCCGCGACAGCGCTGAACAGGATCGCGCCGGGGGTCGGTTCCCACGTGGAGATCGGCGACCTGGCTGAACTCACGCTGACGCCCGCTGATCTTGGCCGCATCCGTCATTTGGCCGCCGCCGCCGGCATTCCCGTCACCGTCGCCGAACTGCTGCCCGACGGCGCCCTCCAGTTGCGGGTCACAGACGAGGTGGGCACGGATGTCCACACGGTGGAGCCTTTCCGCACCGCCGCGGACTACTTGGCAACCCGCGACCAGGTGGCGGCTCCGCAGGACCAGGCGAGGGATCAGATCAAGACCAGCCTTCTGGAACGGGCACGTGCCGCCGCCGCTCGGCTTAACCGCGGCGAAATGGTCGCCATAATGCCCCACCACGGGGCAGACCATGTGGTTCTCGCCGACGGGCTGGCGACGAGAGCCTCCGCCATGCTGCCCGATGTCGCCGCTGCGCCGGATAGCCGTCGGTATGGCGACGGACTGCTGGCTCTGCCGCTCACGCACCTTGAGAGGCTTGCCGAACAGGCCCGGCGATCAGGACAGAATCTCTTCATTTCGACTGGTCCTGGCCGCGATGAATGGCGTGCCGTCGCCGCACCTGGCGCCATTGAGCGGCCGCGCGAACCGACGACGTCTCCCGTACAGGCTGCTGCTGCCGCTCAGCCAGCAGCAGCGGCTCCGCCTGCCTTCGCACCGGCAGAAGCGCGAACGCCGACATCGCCGCACCAGGGCCCTCCACCGACCCCAGCATTCACACCGCTCGAACGGGATCATTCCTCTTCTGCAATCTCCGCCGCTCCTCCTGCGGCCGCGGCGGTGGACTTCGTGGCCACGACCTGGCAGCCCGAAGCCGCAGCTGCCCGATCGTCACCCGCAGGCGTGACCAATGTCAGCTTCCGGCCACAAGCCCCCGCGTACCAGGATCAGCAGCGTCAGCATCCGACAGCTGGAGACACAATCATGTCCGGCGGACAATCATCCGAACTCGCTCTGCGCCTCGCCGACCTGACATCGGCACTGAACCATGGTGGCGGCTCACCCATCGATGTTGCCCGCAAGTCGGGGCTCCTGAACGATATCCTGCTGGCGGATATGCCTGCCGATGCGAAGGATGACATCCTTCCGTTGAGCCCCGGATATGTGGCCTATCGCGACGGCGGGGGCCGGTGGGCATCCGCGTCCATCGACGATTTCATCGCAACGGCGGGCCCGGACGGCCACCTGGCAGGGCGTTACAGCCCGGCTTTGCTGGACCAGCTCGCCGACTATGGTGGCCGGCATGTCGCCGATGTCGATGCCACCTGGCCGGAGAAGCTGGCCGCTCTGCGGGGCGATATTGTCGAAGCGGTGCGTTCCGTCAATCCCGGTATCGAGATCCACCTCACCGGCCGACTGTATGGTGTCGAGGACGTTGTCGTGGGCGGTGCGCAGCCTGGAGGACGAAAGCCACTCCTGGGGCTCTACTTCGCCCATCACCAGGCCATCGCCGTCTCCACCGACGTGAGCCGTGGCAATCCACTGTCGTCCGCCTACCATGAACTTTTCCATTCCGTTGAAGGCCTGCTGACCGACAAGGAACGGCAGGCTGTGGAACGGCAGTTCGGGACTGGCGGCCCCTATCATGAGGCGGCAGCGGAAGCTTTCGGCGAATGGGCGACCGACAGGGCCAAGGCACGCAAGGACGGACGCCCTCCGGAGGGAGAGGGTGTCTTCCGCAGCCTCGGCCGCTTCGTGGAACGGATGAACGGTGTCCTGGAAGGCCGCGGGTTCCGCACCTGGGACGACGTGTTTGAGGATGCTCTCGCGGGCAAGGTGGCGGCACGCGGCAAGACGTTCGACGTGACCCAGAAGGTGGAAGCCGGCGTTGCCGCGGAGATTGCGGAGAAAGCTGGTCTTCCACGCCTGGCCAAGCAGTACCGGGACATGTCCGCCTATGACGGCACGCTCGCCGGGCGTGCGGCCAAGCTTCTGCGCGGGTCGAAAGGATCGGCAAAAAAGGAGCCCGTACTGACCGGCAAGGTCCTGGTCGATACGATGCGCCAATATGTGAACGATGCTTCCATCCGCGCTGCCATCCAGGAGAGCGGCTACCAGATCAAGGATACGGTGAGGATCACCGGCCTGCTCAAGGACCGCGATGCGATGCTTGCCGCGGATCTGAAAGGTTCGTCCTCGACGACGCCGGTGGCAGCCGGTCCAGCGAGCCGCCCGGGCCCCCGACCAGCGGTCGCCGCCCGCGGGGGTGCCCCAGGTCCGGGCAAGCCGGCGCCCGCGCGTCAGGCAAAGCCCTGGGAGATGCGGGCCCATGAATTCACGGAGAATATTGGTCTTTCCAAGGAGCCGGTCAGAAACCCCCGTTACGGAACGCAGGAGGACAGGGAAATCCTGTTCTATCCTGCGACTGCCCAGAACCCGCCATATCGTGTGTTCGTGGAGCCGGGCTCCGACAGAAATCACGCGCTCAACGATGCCCGGCACAGGCTTCATGGCCTTGTCGTCGCCGATGCGCTTCGGCAAGGACATCTCGTGCCCCTTGCCTTGGGTGAGGACCATCCCACCCTGGCCCAGGATATCCGCGCGACTTTCGAACGACATATCGATACCGGTCCGAAGCTGAAAGCGGTATCGGACCCGGCCTATGAGCCCGGCGTCCCGGGCATGGCCCCGACGCGCACCGTGGGTATCGCCGCCAGGGCGCCCGACCCTGTCGGGGCCGGCGTGCCTATGCCACAACCCGTTCAGCCGGTTGGTGATCCCTTCTACAAGAGCGCTGGCGATCCATTCCTGACGGCGGCATTCAGCGGCCGGCTGACGGAAGTCGAACGCGTATATGAACAGCAGATTGCCGGCCGGCTGCCTCTTGGAATGGCATATGGCCATGACTTGGAGGATCAGCGCGCCAGCAACATGACAGCTGGAATGTCGGTACGGGACCGCGTCTATCTCGACGTGCCGGACAACCAGCGGGCCCACGCCATGCATGTCGGTGCCATGCCTTGTCACAAAACCGGCCTGCTCTACCTGCCACCCCAGATGAGCGATCAGCACCGGACTTCCATGCTCCAGGCATGGCCGGAATGGCAAAGCGCCGCGCGCTGGCGCGACTATAGGGCGGTGATGCCTCATCAGTCCGTCGAGGCAGCACAAGCTGGACTCCGCCATGATCCGCTGAACGATGCCTGGTACCTGCCCTCGCCGCGCGATGCGGGTTTCCGCATGCACCCCATGGCCACCCAATTTCCACGGATTGATCTGGATACGCCGTCTCCTGCCCAACGGATCCAGGCGCACCGGGCCGCCGCCTTCTACTCCCTGGGAAGCGAGGCCTTGAGCCGCCGCGACCGGTCCCGGGACGCAGTCGGCCCAATTACCGCCAGCATCGACGGGAATGTCAGTTCGGCGGCTACGGTTGCCGGCAATATCAGCGCAGGTGCCGCTCTTGCCGGTGTCGATGCGACCCATGGCATCGTGACGGTCCGTCCGCGCGACAGAGAGGAAGCCGAAATCATCGGATGGCGGATGAGAACCCATGAGGCGACGGTCGCGGCCGAAGCCGGCCCCTCGAAGGGCGGGGCAGACGTGGTCCCGGCCCCGGCCAGCACCATTCAACCATTCTATGTCCCGACCGGTGCCGATGCGGGCAGGCTCGCCCGGCAGCAGGCATCAGCCTGGTCGCCGCAGGAACGCGCGCTCCGCGCCAGCGTGAACAGCGCCCTGATCCAGCAGCAGCAAGCTGCCGGTAATCCCGATCCGAAGATGGTGCATGAACTGCGGCGGGGCCTGCAGGTGATCAATGGCATGGACAAAGGGAAGAAGATCGGCAGAACCAGCGGGGGAGCCGAGCGATGAGCATCTCGGATCCACGGGACCAATGGTCAACGCCGGTGTCGGCCGACCTGGACGATGTCGAGGCGGCAAGGATTCTTGCGGGCTGGACGCCAACCTCAGTGCTTGGTCCTCTGCCCCCTGCCGCCGCATTCTTCAGCGTGGGCCGAAGCCCGATCCAATCGGACGCTACCGCACACATTGACCGGATAAGCTGGGTGGGCTTGGCGCCGACCCTGGTTGCCGGCTTCAGGCCTGATGGCATAGAACGCAGGCAGGCGTTCAGGGCAGCCCTTGAAAATATCGGTCGCAAAGTCATGCCCGTTGAATCAGAGGCGGGAGCTGTCGCGATTGCCGACCATGTCTGGTCACTCGAAGGACAGAATGAAGTCGTGCCCGCCGGCGGCATCACGACGCCTTTTCTCAATAGGGTTGGAGACGTCAGGTGGCAGCCGGTTGTGGCACTTGCAACCAGTCTGCGACCAGACGGAGTGCTGGTGCATGAGGCGTGGCATGTGCATAATCGTGCGGGCCGAATCCCCCCGGAAGTGAGCGATGACCTCAAACAAGCAGCCAAACGAGACCCTGCACTTTTCGACAAATTCGGCGTCACAGCCGGATATGGCCACCTCGTCCGCGACGAGGCCTATCTCGCCGAGGAATTGGGGGCTTATGCCTTTGAGGCTCTCGTCCGCACCGCCGATGGCGATAAAGGACGGACCGTATCGGATACTCTCCTGCTCGGCCGAGGACTTCCTCTTCGCTCGCCGCTGATCCGGGACTTGCCGGGCAGCTATGCTCGTGTATTCGAAGAGCTTTTATATGGGGACCGGGCGCTGCTGCCCGCAGACCCGGTCGCAGCACTTCGCCCTTTTCGTCAAGACCTCTTGTCGGACAGGACGATACTGCGAAAGTCCCTGCCGTCCCGTGACATCGTCAGCTATTCGATTGGACGCGGCGGCCGGGGTCGACGACCCCTCACCTATCCAATTCTGGAGGGGATATTCACGGACCCGGCGGATGGCTCGGTATCGACCATTGTCAGCACGGCTGCCGGAGCACGGGAAACGCGGTCGGGATATGCCGACCGCGAGGAAGCTCGCGAAGCGCTCGCAAACCAATATGGATCCTTGATCTTCTGGCCATCCTCCCGCGGCCCCCAGTTCCGGGTCGAACCACCGCGGCCCGATATGCGGGAGCTGCGCTGGCACAACCCTGTGCCAGACCCGGGGAACCCGAACCTGGTGCAGTGGGATGCCAGCATCACCGGCACCGCGCTCGATGGCGCGGGCTACCGGCTTTCGCACGATGCACGGACCCGCCAAGCCTCCCTGCATTTCATTACCCCTTCCGGGAACCAGCGCTGGGTCGCCGACATGTTCAATCGGCGCGATCCGGTGGAGGCTCGTGATCGAGCCCTGCCGGAGATGCGCCAGCATCTGGACAGCCTGGTCGCCCGCTTGGCCCACACAAGGACACGAATGGAACCTTCAAAGGTAGGTGTCCAGTTTCGCGCGCGAGTTGCTGACGTTCAACCGGGCCTATCCTCTAACCTGAACTCCACGCCGACCGCCAACGGAGCCGCCGCCATGATCTTCGATGCCTCGTCCCACCCTTTCGTGAAGCCCGCAGGTCACCTCGCGCGCGCCATCCAGGTCATGCACCAGCAGAAGGTTCCGGTGCCGCCGGAACTTCTCCGCGCTTCGCAGGAGGTCGTCTCACGGACACTCTCCCTCTATGATGGACCCTCGCCGGCCCTGGAGCAGGAAACGGCCGGCTGGATCGGCAAGGCGCTGGAAGTGCGGCTTCCCCCCGGCATTCCGCAGGAGGCACTGGTCGCCCTGAAGGAAATGAAGGACTCCATGCCTCCCGGGACGCTCGCCCCAGCCGGACAGGCAAACGCCCTGGCCATGACAACTGCACCCGGTGCCGCAGAGAAGGCCTCCTTCCCCTTCCTGCCCATCGGTGCCGGCCTGGCGGTTGCCGCCGCCGGAACCGGGATCGCCGGCAGTGAATCCGGTCGGGAGCTGGGCCTCAGTGCGCTTGATCGCCTTGCCGATATCGCCGGCATGGCCCCTGATCCGTCACGCGACCTTGTCGGCTTCGCTTCCTGGTATCTCGACAAGGGCCTCGATGCGCTGAAGGAGACCGGCGCCGGGATCGGCGACCAAGTCGGGCAATGGCTGGGCACCAAGGCGCCCTCGTTCAGCGAGGATCCAATCGGCTATCTCGGATGGCAGGCGGACCAGCTGAAGGGGTATTTCCAGGGCGCCGATGGCGCTGCTGCCAACGCAACCGACTGGTCGGCCCTGGTCGGTGAGAATCTCGGACTCTCGCCCGGCGGTGATAGCTTCGCCGAAATGCTTGGCCAGGCCCGAGCCGGCCAGGATCTGCCGACGGTCTCCGACCTGCTCGACCAGCTCGGCACCTCAGCGACGGAAACCCTCGATGCGATGGCCGGCAGCATCGCCGATCTTCGGCCACAGGACCTCATCCCCGCCTCGCCTCCCACCGACCTGTCGCTTCCGCTCCCGGCCGATATTCCGCATGTATTCCCGCCCACCAACGGGACCGACTTCCTGGATGGGCTTGTGCCGGGCGTCCAGCGGCTCGCGGACAGCCTTCGCGAAGCCGGCACGGCGGAGCTTGCCATCGGGACCGGCCCCAAGGCCAGCTTCCTGGGCAAGTTGGTAGAGCAGGCAGGCAGTTTCTGGGATCAGGCCGTCAGTTTCGTGAAGGATCTGCTCCCGGATCTGTCAAACGCTCCACTCGACAAGCTCAGCGATATTGCAACGGACCCGTCGACCCTGGACCAGGCCTTCACAGGCCTGACCCAGTTCGCCCATTCCGCCGTCCAGATCGCTACAAGCGTGCAGTTCTCGACCGGACATGGCAATTCGGGAACGTCGGCGCCCGAGGTGAAGGCGTTGCTCGACAAGTTCGGCACGCCCGAACTCGCCGCGGCCGCGGCCCAACCGGGTGCAAAGGACGCCAGGGACGCCTGGGGCCGCGACGGGCTGCATTTCGCTGCCTGGACCGGAACGGCCCAGGACGTGAAGACGCTTCTCGATGCGGGTTTCGACGCGAACGCACGAACCGTGTGGCAATCCACGCCTGCCCATTTCGCGGCCCATGCCCGTGCCGCCGACCGGTTGGACGCCCTTGCACGCGGTGGGGCGGACATGGATGCCACCGATCTGCTGGGCGTTTCACCATCCATCATCCAGACCGTTGCCGCGGCCCGGGATCTGCCGCAGATGGCCCAGTACAAGGCATCACCGGTGGTGGAGGCGTTCAGCCTGCCTGATGTCGAACTGGGCCAGGACTCCATCCGGCGATATGCCGACCTGGTGGAGCGCTCGGAGAATGCCAATCTGCGGGAGGTCGACGGTGGCGATCCCCGTACTGCAAGGCCCCTGGTCCTCATGCAGGTCAAGTCGTCGGACGGCCACGGGTTCGCCTATGGCGAATCCGCCACGGAAATTACCAGGGCCCTGAAAGGTACGCGGTTTCCGTTCCGCAAAGCTCCCGGAGGGGCCGGCGACGGGTTGGTTGTTTCCCTGTCGGCTGTGGATCATCTCCAGTCCAAAACCGGACGGGTCATCGATGTGATACAGCACGATGACGACCGCAAGCGGGAGCATGGGTGGCGCCAGGCGCTCGATCGCGCATTGCGACCGGCCTTGAAGGCCGCAATCCCAACCGGAATCGCAGCTTCCCTGGCTGGGATCGGCCTGTGGGCGCTCCACGAAAGCGGCGCGGTCCAATTTCGCCTGCCGACAAAGGAGGCGGCGGAAGCGGCATCAAGCACGCTGCTGGTCGCGGCGACCGGGCTTGCCGATGCCGACCGTCTGAAAACAATCGCGTCGGAACTTGATCCTTCTCCGGCCAGGATCGGCTTGGCCCGGGCCGGGACCGACGGTGCTGCCCTGGTTCTGGCGCTGAGTTTCGAGAGCGCGCAGGATGCGGGCTTGGCCGCAGCCGAGCTGCACAAACGAGGAGTCCAGAGCCGAACGCTGGGTGCGGAAGATGCGAGCCGCGCATTTCCTCAGCGCGAACCGGTCGCGGCGGTGCAGCCACCCGAACAGTCCAGGGGCCCGGAGTTGCCGGCGCTGACGACACGTCAGATCGACCGCATCGCCGCCGCGCATCGGATCGCCGATGTGCCCCTCGATGAAGGCTGGGCGAATTCGCTGGAGGGGCGGCGGCAAGCCTTCAAGCTGGCGAGGGACACGTTCCAGCGCCAGGATACACCACCGGCCCCGAAGCTCCCGATCTCCCCTGCCCCCACGGTTGCCGATGCCACCGCAAAGGCATCGACGCCGCATCCTGCCGCAGAGCGCCAGGACGGGAGCCCTCCCCCCACTCCCCAGTTGGTCTCGCCGCCGGCTCCGCAGACCCGGATTGATACAAGTCGGCCGGCACCCTCCGTCGAAGAGGGCGAAACCGGGTCAGCCACGCCGGCCCAACGCGCAGCGCTTCCGCCGGCCGACAGGCGGACCCTTGGCATCGGCGCGATCGGCGGCGCGATTTCCGGTGCAATCTCCGGCGCCATCGCTTCCCAGTTCCGGGACGGCGGTATGGATGCCACCCTGCCGATGGAGCTGCAGCCGGTTTTGCTGGCAGACGGCAGCAAGGGCACGCGAGCGACTGCGGTGTCGGCGTTGAAGGCGATGACGCCTGATGTCATCGCACGTCGCGAAGCAGTCACAAGAGCCCTTGTGGCCAGCCCCACGACGACGACGGAGGTGGCCGCATCGGCCAAACGGGGCCTCGCCGCAATCGCTGAAGCGTCGGGGCGACCCGCACGCGGCCGCGGAGGCAACAACAGAGGGGTGGAGCGGTAAAGATGGCTGGTGTTGCGGACGGTTCGACCTTGAAACTTATCGTCGACAAGCTGGGCACGACCGCGCCCGCGACACTGGCGGCGGCGCTGGTAAAAGCATGGGGCATGCGCCGCAACGCCGATCCGTCGAAGTTTCCGGCCGACATCCTGGCCCTGTCGGTGGCCCATGCCGGCACCCTCGGCTCGGCATCGGGTCCGTTGCTGTCCTGGTCGCAATCGGCTCAGGCCCTGCACCGGTCTATCGTCGACGGCTCCGGGAGCGGGTTTCAGGGGGCGGAGCGAAAATTCGCCTCCATGCTGCCTGACCTGGTCGCCCTGTCGAATGCGGAATTCCGAGGTGCCGGCATGCCATCGGGCCGGCGTCTTCAGGGAGGCGCAGGCCTCGACCGCTAGGATGGCTTCCGGTCAGCGAAGACGCTCCGGCTACGGCGCTCGCTGACGTGCAAACCGGCAAGCGGCCTACGATGTTCCGTGCGAAGTTAATTTGCCGGAGCCAGTCATGTCGGTGGAACTCGAGCCCGAACGTCGAAAGGCGATACAATGGAACGTCATGGCGGCCCTGGCTGGACTGCTGTTCCTGATCGTCACCCTCGCATTGGCCTGGCCGCTGATGCGCCTGACGGGATCCGTGCCGGCGGGAGGCGTGCTCTTCGACCCGTCCTGGCAGCCGGGTTTCTCCAAGCGCTGGGTTGATGAAACGGCACGCTTCATCACCAATGGGCTTTTCCGGCATGCCGGAGAATGGCTTCCCGCTCTCTGGCATGAGCTGGTCGCCCATCCGGTCGCAGCCGGCAAACCTCCACACTGGACGATTTTCCTGGCCTTCGGTGTCGGCCTGGCCGCATCGGCCCCATTGGTTCGATCCAATCCATATGAATTGCACCACAAAAGCCAGGGTTCGGCGCGGTTCGCGGAAGAACGGGACCTGGAACGCAACAAGCTGCTCGGATATGCCGGATTCATCCTGGGGCGCTTCAAGGGGCGCCTGATCAGATTGCCGCAGATGACCAGCGTCATCCTGATCGCCCCTCCTGGTGCGGGAAAGTCGGCCGGAATCATGATACCCTGCCTTCTTGCGGCCTGGTTGGAGTGGATGCCGGTGTGCGGTTCGGAGGCCCTTGGCAAAGCCATTGGCCGTCACAATCGATGGCCGGCCACTGTCTCCAAGAATAGTCCTGGCAAGATTGTACGCCGGCCGACTTGGGTAGTGAACGATCCGAAGGGCGAGCTGGAACGCAAGACCAGCAAGGCGATGCAGGCAAAAGGCTACGACGCGCGTAAACTGGCGTTCTCCGATCTCAACGGTTCACGCTGGAACCCGATCGGCCTTGATGCCTTGCCGGGCGGCCTTCGGACGGTGAAGCTGCGCCAACGGGCCTTGGCTGGTCTCGCCCAGGTCTACGACCAACCTGCCCGAGCCTTGGCCGACATCATGGCCAGAGTCCGGGACAGCACCAAATGGCATTCGGAGCTTGCTACCGATCCGACTTTGAACGGTCGAGCGCCGCTGAAGGCGGAGATCGCACAGTTGGAGCTCGCCTCTTTGCGCTTCGGGCGGTCCCCGGTGCGCGAGCTTCTGCATGCCTTGCTCGGGCCCCTTGAAGAGCTGTTCGCTCTTCAGGCTCGACGAGAGCAATATGTGCGCCGGCTCGCGGTAATGGCGATCGATGAGAAAATCGAGCCGCATTGGAGAGATAAGGGCCGGGCGGCGCTGGTGGGCGGCCTTCTGTTTACGATCTACCGGTGCGAGATGCATCCGGAGCATGGTGAGCCGTCGATAGGCCAATTCATCGATTTTCTCACCGAGGGCACGACATCGACGATCAGCGGTCAAGACGGAATGGGCGGTGATCCCGATGGGGGTGAAGAGTCCGACGGAAACCAGAAAATGCTCCAGGAGTGGCTGGCCGAGGCCATGCGTGACGGTCATCCCGCTCGCGTCATCACCGAATTCTCATCCTTGCTCCGCACGCCGAGCAAGGAAAGGGGATCGATCATCAGCACGATGGATGGCGGCGTTGACATCTTCAAGAACCCGACCGTTCGCCGGACAACCAGCGCGTCGGATTTCGCCCTGGACGATATGCGCTTCAGTTCCAAGCCGCTTGCGATCTATCTGGTGACGCCGCTGGAGGAGGCCGTCTCCATGGGACGTGTCGTCGGCATGTTCTTCGAGTCTTCGGCGGCCCGAATGATTAGCCAGGAGGAAAAGGACATCGAGACCAAGGGCCGCCCGATCTGCTACGGCGCCGACGAATTCTGGACCCTGCCGGCGGGCATGGAATCCCTCATGCAAATCCCTGCCTTGGGCCGTGGCCAAGAGGTCGGGCTTTTGCTGATCGGACAGAGCTATGGCCAGATCGCCATTAAGATCAATAGGGACGCCGTTGATGTCTTGAAGGGTGCGACAGCGGCGAAAGTTGTTTTGCAGCAGAACGACTTGGATACAGCCAAGCAGGTTTCGGATGCCATTGGCAACCGCACGGTCCAAAACCCCAGCGAGACCACCCAAGAGGGAGGAGCGGATTTCAAGAGCATATTCCAGAAATCCGTCAACCGCTCATGGACTGGCCAGCCGCTGATAACCGCACAGAGGCTGATGAGCTTGAAGGTCATGAAGGAACAGGTCGTCCTGGTCCAGGGGATGACCGATCGTCCGGTCTTGTGCGAAACGCCGGCATGGTTCACCGACCCCGGCATGAGGGCACAGATGGCAGGCAAATCGAAATCGGTGTTCTCCAGCGTCCTCAGCCGGATAGGAGCCGCGTCGCTGGCGCGCTTGGGGCTCTGGAAGCCACCCGCGGAAGAAGCCACCGAGGAGGATTCATTCCGCAAGGCAGCCAACGCTTCCATCGAGGCGGCCGGCCAGCAATTCGCGGAGAAATCCCAGACGATCACGAACCTCGCGGGCCCGGTTCCTGCCAGCGCCATCAAGCCGCCGGCGGCGGAGCATCAACCCATGACCGCGGAGGAAGCACGCCGGCTAATGCTGGGCGGGGAGGACAAGCGGGCGGCCTAACCGTTCGGCGTCCTGCAATTCGGAGATATCGCCAGAGCGTCCCTGTTCAAATCAAACACCACACCGGCTGCATTTTGAGACGGCTTTGCGCCTCCATTACGGTCGTACCAGCGCTCTGGTGCATGTCTAGTCAGCGGACATTGGGAAAGACGTTTTGTCCGGAAAGCCGTCCGACAAACAATTTGTCCGGATTGCCATTGCGGACGCTGATTTCCGGACAGCCATCGAGTTGACCGCCAAACGACGGTTTGGCGGACATATTGGTGGCGACGCGAAGACGCCACTACGCCGGTCGATCATCCACCGCCCGTCACCACCGCGTACCGCCCCAGCCCCTGGGCCGTGTGGCTGCCTGCGTGGCAGGTTTCGCCAAGGCACAGCAGGGGCCACAGCGCGGCAAGGTCGCCGGACAGGGGCAGGTCGCCGATCAGTCCGCCCATGGGCAGGGGGCCGTGATCCTGCCGGGCGGAACCGCGCTGCCATTGGATGGGCCTCAACCCGCCCGTATCGACAGACAGGGCGGCGGCATGGTCGCGCAACGCGGCCCAGTC
>JAIXTS010000310.1 GCA_027483805.1 Azospirillum sp.
GCGCCATTGTTGATCTTGTCGGCATAGACACCCAACCCGTACTTGGCCCCGTGCTGTTCCACCATGTTCAGCCAGGTTCCCTCCGTGAACTGGAACAGGCCGGTGGCGCTGCTGGTCGAGGCTTTCACATCGGTTCGATAGCCGCTTTCAACCCCTGCCTTATCCATCAGATAGGCAAAATCGACCCCCGTCGCCGCGCTCGCCTGCTGTACGGCGCGCACGACATGGGCCGGCGCGTTGCGCGCATTGCCCTGGGTTTCAGCGACGTTGCCCTGACTGAGGAGGTTGAGGTTGGTATTCACGGGACGGCTCCACGGGTACGGGTGACGCCAGAACCTTAAGCAATCGCCGTGCCAAGTGCTGCACCCCGCAAAGCCTGATGACAGCGTGCTGACTTTTACGTTAACGTAAGATGCTATGGCTTAGTTCCGATATGCGACCATCCTCCCGGCGGGGCTTGCCGGGCGTGTGGGTTCGCGCAATCTTTCCATGATGGACAGGGCGAGCGCTGGAACCCGCCCTGACAATGAAGCCGGGAGGACAAGGCTAAATGACCGCTTACAATGCACCCATCCAGGATATGCGCTTCACGCTGAACCATGTGGTTGGCCTGCCCCAGGTGGCGGCGCTTCCCGGTTACGATGCGGTGACGCCCGATCTGGTGGATCAGGTCCTGGATGAGGCAGGCAAGCTGGCGCGGGACGTGCTGGCGCCGCTGAACTGGGTGGGCGACCAGAATGGCGCCAAGCTGGAGAATGGCGTGGTCACCACGGCCCCCGGCTTCCGCGACGCCTACTGGAAATATGCCGAGGGTGGCTGGAACGCCGTCCCGTTCGATCCGGATTTCGGCGGCCAGGGTCTGCCCTGGACCCTGGCCCTGCCGATCCAGGAAATGTGGACATCGGCCAACATGTCCTTCTCGCTCTGCCCCATGCTGAACCAGGGGGCGGTGGAACTGTTGCAGGCCCACGGGTCGGAACAGCAGAAGAAACTGTATCTGGAAAAGCTGATCAGCGGTGAATGGACCGGCACCATGAACCTGACGGAGCCGCAGGCCGGTTCCGACGTGGGCGCCGTCCGCACCAAGGCTGTCCCGAACGAGGACGGCACTTGGCTGATCACTGGGCAGAAAATCTTCATCACCTTTGGTGAGCATGACTTCACCGATAACATCATCCACCTGGTGTTGGCGCGCACGCCCACGGCCCCGGCCGGCGTGAAGGGCATCAGCCTGTTTGTTGTGCCCAAATTCATGGTGAACGAGGATGGCAGCCTGGGACAGCGCAACGATCTGCGCTGCGCGGGTCTGGAGCACAAGATGGGCATCCATGCCAGCCCGACCGCCGTCATGGCCTATGGCGACAATGGTGGTGCCGTCGGCTTCATGGTCGGTGAGGAGAATCGCGGCATCGAATACATGTTCACCATGATGAACAATGCCCGCCTGGGTGTCGGTCTTCAGGGTATGGCGATCGCCGAACGCGCCTATCAGCAAGCCGTTGACTATGCCAAGGGCCGTGTGCAGAGCCGCGCCCTGACCGGCAAGGACCCGAGCCCGGTCGCCATCATCAAGCATCCGGACGTGCGCCGCATGCTGATGACCATGAAGTCGCAGATCGAGGCGGCACGCGCCCTGGTCTATCTGACGGCGTCAGCTTTGGATAACGCCCACAAGAACCCCGACACGGACGCCGCCAAGGCCGCCAACGCCCTGAACGACCTGCTGACCCCGATCACCAAGGCCTGGTGCACCGACCTGGGGGTGGAGATTGCCAGCCTGGGCGTGCAGATTCATGGCGGCATGGGCTTCATCGAGGAGACAGGGGCGGCCCAGCATTACCGCGACGCCCGTATTGCCCCCATTTATGAAGGCACCAACGGCATCCAGGCCAATGACCTGGTCTTCCGCAAGGTGCTGCGCGATGGTGGTGAGGCGGCTGCGTCCCTGATCGCGGAGATGCGGGCCACGGCCACGGCCATCGCCACCCAGCCGGGCGACGACATGGCGACCATGGGGGCCAACCTGTCCGACGCCATCGACGCCGTGGAAACGGCGACAAAATGGGTGCTGGACACCGGCAAGGCCGACCTGACGGCCCTGGCCTCGGGCGCCGTCAATTACCTGCGCATGTTCGGCGTTACCATCGGTGGATATCTGACGGCCAAGGCCATGATCGCCGCCAACACCCTGCTGCGTGAACCGGGGGCGGATGCCCGCTTTCTGGATGGCAAGATCGTCACCGGCCGCTTCTATGCCGACCAGATCCTGCCGCAGGCCCGTGGCCTGCTGACGGTCGTGACCGAGGGTCATCGCGCGGTGATGGGCCTGTCGGACGACCAGTTCTAAAACGGCTGTAGGCCGACTGGAAGCATGAGTATCTGAGACGTGCCGGCGGGTGGTGGATAACGCCACCCGCCCCACAAGACGAAGGACATAGGCCCATCGTCTGCGCCTATAGACATTGCGGCGATGGACTTTACGGGCGCTTGGATTCCACACTGCCTTCCAGACAGAGGGCGGGAGGAACCCCATGAGCGACATATCGACCAACGAACTGCGCCTGCTGGCCGCCAAGATTGCGACATCCTATGTGCAGGCAAATCCGGTAGCGTCGGACCATCTGACAGGCATCATCCGCGTGGCCTACCAGGGTTTGCGGCACTGCATCACCCCGCCGCCGGCGCCGGCCGTTACTGCCAGGAACCGCCGCCGCGGACGCGCGACCTCTGCCTGATCATGGTCAGGCGCGGGCTTCCGTTTCCCCGTCCATCAGGCGGCGAAGGGTGCCGCGGGCGCGCGACAGGCGGGATTTCACCGTGCCGATCGAGATATTGGCGTCGCGTGCCGCCTGTTCATAGCTGACGCCGTGCAGGGCCACCATGACCACCATGTCCCGCTGATCGGACGGCAGCCGCGCCATGGCCCGGCGCAGATCGCGCACCTGCATGCGGCCCATCTGCCGGGCCGGCGACCCGCCCAGTTCCGCGCCATCGCAATCATCCAGTGCCACATGCTGCCGGTTCCGGCGCAACCCGTTAATGTGCAGGTTGCGCAGCATGGTAGAAAGCCATGCCCGCAGGTTCGTCCCCTCCTGCCACAGGTGAAGACGGGTCAGGGCGCGTTCCATACATTCCTGGGCCAGATCGTCAGCCAGGGTGCCATCGCGACATAGGCCCAGCGCATAGCGGCGCAGATATTCACGCTCGTCTGCCACCAGACGGGCAAGGTCGGGGCGGGCAGAAGCAGTGATGATGTTATGCTGGCTGATGGCCATATTCATCTCCTTCGTCCAACGGCGAACCGCAAGATCATTGTGGCCATTGACCGAATATCGAAACATATCCGATCTTTTATTGGCACAAACCAAGTCAGGGCTGATATGTCGTCGAGCAGCTCTCCAGCCGTGATTTAAGGATTTTTTACCCCTACCGTGTCATGATTGTGGCAGGCGCTGGCTAATACCCGTTCTCTTTAGTTCGACCCGCAGGTCATAGGCCTTCTGCCGCATCTGCGTCCGACCATTGGAAAGCCGGGTCGGATGCGCTATATCCACCGGACAGGTGGAACGTGGCGGGCACCCACGCGACCGGCATGGGCCTAACCCTCCGGTTGGGTGGCGGTTGTGGGGGTTAAGGCTTAGTGTCGGCTGAAGAAGCGGCAAGGCCGGCCACCGGCGTCATCGACCCTGCCGCGCGCCCGTCCAAGGACACGTCATGTCGTCTCCCCCCTACGAACCCACCAAGCACCCCACGCCGCTTCGTCCGTTGAACGAGGCAACGGTGCTGTCCGTTGTGCTGCCCATGCATAATGAGGGGGAGAATATCGACGCCCTGTTCGCGCGGCTTCAACCCGTGCTGGAACGTCTGGGCGTGCCTTATGAGGTAGTCTGCGTCGATGACGGTTCGCGAGACGACACCTGGACGCGCCTGCTGGCCGCCCATACAGTCAATCCACGTATCCGGCTGGTGCGGTTCAGCCGTAATTTCGGTAAGGAAATGGCCATGACGGCAGGGCTGCGCCATGCAGTCGGCCGCGCGGTAGTCCTGATGGACAGTGACCTGCAGCATCCGCCGGAAGTCATTGAGGAGTTCTATGCCCATTGGCAGGCCGGCGCCCAAGTCGTATTCGGCGTGCGCCGCAGCCGCGATACCGACCCGCCCCTCCGCCGTTTCCTGACACGCCGCTTCTACAAGCTGCTGGACACGATGTCGGAGGTCCCGTTACCACGGGATGCCGGTGATTTCCGTCTGATGGATCGTGCCGTCGTCGATGCGCTGAACCTGATGGGCGAACGCACACGGTTCATGAAGGGGCTTTATAGCTGGGTGGGCTTCCGGCAGGTGGCGGTGCCGTTCGAAACGGCGCCACGCCATGCGGGAACAACCACATTCAGCACCTGGAAGCTGTTGCGCTTCGCCATGGATGGCATCGTTTCCTTCTCCACCCTGCCCTTGCGTGTCTGGTCCTGGCTGGGTCTGGCCGTGGCGGCTGTCGCCGTGCTGTATGGGGCCGTGATCCTGCTGAAGACGATGATGTTCGGCATTGACGTGCCGGGCTATGCCTCGCTGATGGTGGCAACCCTGTTCCTGGGCGGTGTACAGCTGATCTGCCTGGGCGTGTTGGGCGATTATCTTGGCCGTGTCTTTACGGAAGTGAAAGGCCGGCCGCTTTATCTTGTCGCCGACAGTATCGGTTTTGCGGCCAGCGCGGGCGCGGAGGAAAGCCGTCCCGACCACCGGCATGCCCCTGCCCCGCTGCCCGCCGCGCTGCCAGACCGGCGCAGCAGCGGCACGAACTGACCGGCGTCATGGGTCAGCCTGCGAAAGAAGCCGCAGCAACTTCCTTCTGGGACGGTGTGGCGCAGATGGCACTGGCCGCCGGCCTGCTGTTCGTGGCCTTCACCTTCAAGAATTACGGCATCACCTGGGACGAACCGCTGCATCTGGAGAATGGATGGCGGGCCTTGGACTGGTATCTCTCGCTGGGCGAGGACCAGCGGGTGCTGGGGTTCCAGAACCTTTACCTCTATGGGGCGCTTTACGACACGCTGACGGCGGCGGCAGGGGCAATGCTGCCGTTCGACGCCTACGAAACCCGGCGCCTGATTGGCGGGCTGGTCGGTGTCGCGGGGTTGGCCGCCGTGCGGGCACAGGCACGCCTGCTGGCCGGGCCGCGGGCGGGTGCGCTGGCGGTGATCCTGCTGCTGCTGACGCCGGAATGGATGGGGCAGGCCTTCGCCAATCCCAAGGATGTGCCCTTTGCCACCGCCGCCGCCTGGATGGGGCTGCTGCAGATCCGCCTGATCCGGGACCTGCCCCGCCAGAAATGGACCAGTCTGGCGGGGTTCGGGCTGGCCTTCGGGGCGGCGCTGGGCATCCGGGTCGGTGGCGTGGTGCTGATCGGCCCGCTGGGTATCGGCTGCCTGTACTGGCTGGGCCTGCATCTGCGCCGAACCCCTGTTGCACCGGCGCTGTTTGATGGTTTTGTGGCGGCGGCGCGGCTGGTCCCGGCCTTTATCCTGGCCTGGCTGATCATGCTGGCCTGCTGGCCCTGGGCACAGTTGGACCCGATTGCCCGCCCGCTGGAGGCCTTGGCCGGTTTCTCGCATTTCCCGCTCTCCTTCAGCTTCCCGTTCGCCGGACAGACCCTGGTCACCACCGACCTGCCCTGGTGGTATGTGCCGGTGGCCCTGGGTGTGAAACTGCCAGAGGTAACGCTGCTGGGTCTGGCGATCGTAACGGTCCTGGCCATCCGCGCCGTGATGCGGGCGCCGCTGTCACTGCTGCCGGAACGGGTCGCACTGGCCGCCGCCATCTTGCTGCCCCCCCTGATCGTGATTGTCACAGGTGCGGTTCTTTATGACGGTATCCGCCATCTGCTGTTCCTGCTGCCGCCGCTGACGGTGGCCGCCGGCATCGGGCTGGACCGGCTGGCAACCTGGATGGACGGGCGGGCGGTGCGGGACCGGCTGCCGCAGGCGACAGGGCTGGCTGCCGCGCTGCTGTGCCTGTGGGCCGGCTGGCAGGTGCTGACGATGGCCCGCCTGCACCCCTATGAGGCCATCTGGTACAATGCCCTGGCCGGCGGTGTGCGTGGAGCCGAGGGACGGTTCGAACTGGATTACTGGGGCAGCCCCCTGTCGGAAGCGGCCGACATGCTGCGCAACCGCATCGTGGCGCAGGAGGGCGGCAGCGCCATCGCCCGGCCCTACCGCGTGCGCATCTGCGGACCGCATGACAGCGCCCTGCATTTCCTGCCCCCGACATGGAAAGCGCCGGCGGACGGCCAGGGCGAGGCCGATTTCTACATCGCCTTCACGCGCAGCAGTTGCGGCCCCGCCCCCGCTGGCCGGGAGATCGTCAGGGTCGAACGGATGGGTGTGACCTTGGCCTATGCGCTGGACCTGCGCGGCACGGATTGATACCAAGCCGCCTCCAGGTTGACTTTTGGGCGGCTTGGAGGCCGGGGACTGCCGGCCCGCGCCCCGTGGCGCGCAAGACAAGGGTGCGGATGCGCCTGCCCCGCGCTTGACGGACGCCTTCAGACTGACCATCGGTCAGTGTGAAGGCGGATGGGTATTGTGCGGGTTTGTAGTGCGATCGGTCCAGCCATGCCACAATACAGCCCGACCCGCGCCCGGCAGGGCAATTGCTGCGTCAGCGCAGCAAATCCAGGAACCAGACGGTGTGGGCCAGATCAGCACGCTGGATGGCGCGGCGGTCGGCCGCTTCCCAGTCCTCGCCCCATTTCTCGATCTGGAAAGTCTCGTCCAACTGCGCCAGATCGAAGGCCTGCTCCGCCGTAAGGTGGCGGTCGACCAGCGCCAGGGACACCAGCAGCGAGCCTGTGATGCCGATGGTATTCTGCAGCGCCGTCAGGTGCCATTCATCCAACTGGTCCACCGCCGCGCGCAGGGCCTTCAGGGCGCCCGCCGGCTGCGGCTTATGGAGGATGCCGCTGGTGACCAGCAGATGCGCGTCATGGCGACGCGCCGCCCAGTCCAGCAGCGGATTCCACAAGGTCGCCTGACGCTGCACCAACTCATCGGGCTCGTCTGCCCGATAGCAGACCAGTTCGCTTTCACCATACACGGCGGATGCCTCGGCTACCGCGTCCAGGCGGCCGCGGACACCGTCGATGCTGGTGCTGGCCAGCTGGGTCAGCGGCATTGTGGCGGGCTTAACCTCTTCCCCTTGCGCGGCCCATTCGGCGGCCATGGCCTCGGCCAGCGCACGGGTGGGCACGACAAGCGGCAGTTTGGCCGGGGTGCGCACCGGTTTGCCGTCCAGCGTCAGGGTGAAGCCCCCGTCGGCCGCCACCGTTTCAACCTGCTTGTAAAAACGCTTCATCATCTTATTCCCTGACCAACAGGCCCGTCACGGCATCCGGGAGAGCCGCATATTCATGCACCAGCAGGTCGGCACCGGCCGCCAGAAGTTCACCCCCATCATGATAGCCCCAGGCGACACCGATGGAGCGAACGCGCGCATTGCGGGCCATCAGAATATCGAAACTGGTATCACCGATCACCACGGTGCCGGCGGCATCCGCGCCGCTTTCGGCCAGGGCCGCAAACACCATATCGGGGTTGGGCTTGCCGGCGACCCGGTCGCTGGTCTGCAACGTTATGAAACGGTGGGCAAGGCCATGATGCGCCAGGGTGGCATCCAGGCCGCGCCGGCTTTTCCCCGTGGCAATGCCCAGCAGGAACCCCGCCGCTTCCAGCGCATCCAGCGCTGCTACAGCCCCGTCGAACAGCGGCTCCGGATGGGTGCCCGCCAGACGGTTGCGGTAGAAGGCGGCCTTGTAGGCCTCCGAAATCGCCTCATGCCGATCGGCTGTCAGGGCGGGGGCCAGGCGCGCCACGGCGTCGACCAGCGGCAGCCCTACCACGCGCCGGACATCGCGGGCCGGCGGCGGCACCAGCCCCTGGGCCAGGAACCCCGCCTCCATGGCGGCTACGATCGCATGCTGGCTGTCCACCAGCGTGCCGTCGCAATCAAAGAGAGCAAGCTTCAACGACATCTATCCGTATGCACCCGCCGATTTCATCCTGCCTGTGCTACTCCGTGACGACGCAGGTGTCGATAGACAGCAGGGCATGCGGCTCATGCCGGCCGGTCGCGGGGTGCGGAAGGCGCCCGACGCTGCTAACGAACAATCAACGGTTTATGTTTAGCTTTCGGCCAGAATGTCTCCAGGATACATACGTTAGAATGCGTTTTGTACGGTTCATCATTTTGTTGGCTTGCTGTTTTCTGGCCTCGCCCGCCCGGGCTGGCGCCGATTACGGGGTCATTTACAGCGGGCAGAAGGATGACCGGGTGTTCAATTCGATGGTGGTGGCCGCCATCGCCCGGTTCGAAACAGAGAACCAGGTCAATTTTCGCCATCGGGTCATCGTGACCCAGCAGGACAGCGCCGACGCCATTCGCGCCTTTGTCGAACGAGGCATCACCACGCTGGTCCTGGTCGGTTTTATCCATGAAAAGGCGGTACGGGATCTGGCCCCCCTTTATCCGCATGCCCGCTTCACCCTTATCGACGGCAATGTGACGGGGCCTAATGTGCGGGCCATTCGTTTCCGGGAGCAGGAGGCCGGGTTCCTCGCGGGCATGGCAGCCGCGTTTGCCAGTCGCAGCGGACGGGTGGCCTTTATCGGGGCTGTTGCCACGCCACCGGTACAGCGCTTCGGCTGCGGCTTTGTGCAGGGCGTAAACCAAGCACGACCGATATCAGTGATCACCCGATACATGACCAATGACATGGACGGGTTCCGCGACCGGCGTCTGGCCCGGACCGTGGCGGCGGACATGCTGGCCCAGGGCGCGGATGTGCTGTTTCCCGCCGCCGGTCTGGCCAGCCGTGATGCCCTTCTGGCGGCGGCCCAGGCCGGAAAGCTGGGCATCGGGGTTGACAGCGATCAGGAGGATGTGGCCCCCGGCCATATCGTTACCACCGCCGTCAAGCGTATCGATGTGGCCGTCACCACCGCCGTGCGCGATCTGATCGATGGCACCTGGACGGCCGGCAATGCCGAGATGGGCATTGCCGAAGGCGGGGTCGATTGGGTCCGCACCGGCGCCGACCGTTTTCTCACCACCCAACAGATCGCCACGATCGAGAGCACAAAGGCCAGGATCACCGCCGGCCGTCTGAAGGTGGTCGCACACGATCCTGTGTGCGACCGGCCGGAGGTCAAACCCTATGCCAGTCTCCCGTGATCCGGACCGATCAAGCGGTCAGATCGCTCGGCGAAGGAGGGGCGCATCCACGCCCTTGGCTACGCGGCACGTACCGCGCGGCGGCAGTCGGCGCCGTACCATCAGTCAAAAATCTTGGCCGATGGTATCAGTCCAGAGCGGCGAACGGGTCTTCCTTCAGATTGGCGCTAAACCCGAAATAGTCCCAGGCTGACCGCATATGATCGGGCAGCGGGGCCGTCACATCGATGGAGCCGCCGCGCGGATGCGGGATGATGATGCGGCGTGCATGCAGATGCAGCTGCCGCTTCATATCGGCCCCGTCGATGAAGGCCGCCTGCCCGGCATATTTGCCATCCCCCAGGATCGGCGTGCCGATGGCATCCATATGGACGCGCAATTGATGGGTGCGGCCCGTGCGCGGCCACAGGGCCACAAAGGCCGCCTTGCGGTGGGCATGTTCCAGAACAGTGTAATAGGATTGCGCGCGCTGGCCGTTGCGCTCATCGACCATCATGCGCTCACCGCCGGCCGCCATCTCCTTGCCGATCGACAGATCGATGCGGCCCTGATGCGGTTCCGGCACGCCCACCGTGATCGCCCAATAGATCTTGCGGGCGTCCCGACCCCGGAAACTCTCCGCCAGACGCGTGGCGGCAAAGGCGTTGCGGGCCAGGACCAGACAGCCGCTGGTATCTTTGTCCAGACGGTGGACCAGCTTGGGCCGGCCGGCCGCGTCGAATTTCAGCAGGTCCAGCATGGCGTCCAGATGCTTGGCCTGACCGGTACCGCCCTGGACGGCCATGCCCGCCGGCTTGTCCAGCACGATGACATCGGCGTCGCGATACAGCACACAGGCGCGCAGCGCCGCCACTTCCTTGTCGCTGAACAGCGGCTTGGCAGCCTTTACGGCCCCCTGCCCTTCCGCCGGCGCCGGGGCCGCGTCGGGAAGCGGCGGGATGCGGACCGACTGGCCGGCCATCAGACGGGTATTGGCGTCAGCGCGCTTGCCATCCACCCGCACCTGGCCGGTGCGCAGCAGCTTTTGCAGCACGCCATGGCCCACCTGCGGGTAATGCCGCTTGAACCAGCGGTCCAGGCGCACATCCCCCTCATCCTCGGCCACCAGTTTTGTCTCTACGATCTTTGCGGGACCGCGCGCTTCACCGGCATCGCTCATGCCGTCACCATCCGTACCAGATAAAGCCCGGCGAACAATCCGCCGATGCCGATAACCAAGGACGACAGCACATAGGCCGCCGCCAGACCCAGATCCCCCCGTTCCAGCATGGACACCACATCCAGGGAAAAGCTGGAAAAGGTCGTGAACCCGCCCAGGATGCCCACCGTCAGAAAGGCGCGAACCTCCGCCGATGGCGACCAGGCCTGGGCCATCAGCCCGACCAGCACTCCCATGACGAAGGAACCGACGATATTCACCGTCAGCGTCGCCCAGGGAAAGCCCGCGCCGAACAGCCGACCGAACCACAGACCTGTCAGATACCGCGCCACGGAGCCGAACGCACCACCGATTGCGACATAGAACACCATCTTCATGCGCCGACCCCGAATATCCAGCCCTCCCGCCGGGCAATGTCGGGCCTCAACCCGGCCGGATTCCAGGCCGATGGCTTGCCCGCCAGCCGCGACAGCCCGGCCGCCGTGATGATGGCATCCCCGATGTGATCGTCAAACTGTTCCGGCAGTGCCGGCGACAGGGTACAGTCGAAATGCGCCACCGCCACCTCCATGACCGACCGCCCGGTGATCTTGGCGACACCGCCCAGCGCCTGTTTGCGAAACAGGGTCGGGTAGATTTCCATCACCACGCTTTGCCCCGGCCCTGGCTGTTCGGCGGGCCATACCGCCAGCTTCTCGCCCGCCATGGCGCGCAGGCGTTTCAAGGTGCGCATGCCGGCAAGCGATGCCTTGCCCACCTGCTTGGCCGCCGCCGCCAGCTTGAACAGCGATACCGGCGTACCGGCTCCCGTCTCTGCCGCTACCAGTTCCACCCGCCGCCGCTTGGTGGATCCATCGCCCCAATGGGCCGGTGTGGGACCGTTGATCCAGAAACTGGGGAACAGGCGCGGGTCCTGCACGGCGGCACCAGCAAAATCATCCTCCCCGCCGGCGCTGGCCTGATCGATCAGGTCCCAAAGGGCGAACATGTCGGTGACATCCGGGACCCGCCCATCCAGATAGCCCACACCGTCGACCCAGGGCATGGCGAATCCGAAATCGAACCCCGCCAGGATGCGGCGGCCCGACGCGATCTCGGCGGCGATCCAGTCCGCCACCGCCTGCCGGCGCCAATAGCGATCAGGTGGCCAGATCGGGCTGACATGGCCATCCTGGTCACAGGCGGCCACGGCCACGGCGCGGGCCGGCTGCGCCCCGGTCCAGTCGATGCCCACGAAAAGATCGAATTCCATCCCCGCCCCGCATTGCCAACCATCCCGCCGCATCGCATCATCGCGCACGGATCAACAGGAGAGTATCCATGACCAGCATCTATGACTTCCGCGCCAAGACACTGGACGGCAAGGATGTGTCACTGGGCGACTGGCGCGGCAAGGTCATGCTGATCGTCAACACCGCCTCGAAATGCGGCTTCACCTATCAATACCAGGGGCTGGAGGCGCTGCACCGCGATTATGCGGCGCGCGGGCTTGTGGTCCTGGGCTTCCCCTGCAACCAGTTCGGCCATCAGGAACCGGGCGACGCGGCGGAAATCGCCAATTTCTGCTCACTCACCTATGACGTCACCTTCCCGATGTTCGCCAAGATCGACGTGAATGGGGACAATGCCCATCCGCTCTATACATGGCTGAAGACACAGAAGCGCGGGATCCTGATCAGCCGCATCAAATGGAACTTCACCAAGTTCCTGGTGGATCGGTCCGGCAAGGTGGTCGCCCGCTTCGGCCCGACCACAAAGCCCGATGCGCTGCGGGCTGCGATTGAGGGATTGCTTTAACACCAGCAGCACGAAATCCTGAGCGATGCTCAGGATTTCGTGCCCTTCAGTCGCCGGGCGGCCGCATCTGCGCCCTTTGGGCTGTTCGCACCCCTTGGCGGGGGCAGGCAGTCGGCGGTGTTCAATTCGGAACGGCCATCCGCCTGGTCAACGCCGCCGCCACGTCATCCCAGCCCTGGTGGATCGCCGACACGTGAAGAAAGGGACCAATCAGGCCATAGTTAACCAACGGATCCGTATGGAATAGCGGAGCGCCCGCATTGACCAGGGCAAGGATCATTTCCCGTTGGCCCCGGGCGTCAGCAAGCAGCAATCTTGCAGCGCCATCATCATTATTCATGGGCCCGTTGCGGCGAACATGATCGGCGACCATGCCGGGATTCCCATGGGTCCAGCGGTGGGTAGAGGCCGCCTGATCAATCATTCTCATCAGGTCTCTGACCGCGGGCGGCATGCCATGGCGCTCACCATCATCATCCAGGACACTCTTGTACCGGAGCCCAACCCGGATCGTCAGGCGATTGATATCCTGATCGGTGACCATGCCGGGCGGCGGGCGCTGATAGACGTCCCCAAGTTCGAAAAAATTCACCCGGTCAAACGCGGCCAGGAGCTGAACCACATTTACCTGTGGGATACGACTTTCATGGCGACCCGGGAACATGACCGCAAACATCAGAACGTCAGAACCCAACAGGGCCTTATCGCCGCCGTGCGCCGTGCCGGTATCAAACACGACGCGGCCATCACCATGGATTGTAATGGTGTAGCGCGGCCCGCCCCAGCCTTGATGCATACGCTGCAGCTTTATCTCAATATCATCGGACGTGGCCGCGCCGGCGGGCGTGATCCAGAAGAGCAGCAGCAGGAACAGTATCACCTTCTGCAAGACCGCCTCCCCCCATCCGACCCAACAGCTGTCTGGATAGCGGGGAAGTGAGGCAAAATCAGGACAAGCGGTGCCTCACCCCGCGATCAACTGCGCCTGCCTTATCGCAAATCGGTCGGTCATGCCGGCGACATAGTCCATCAGGGCCCGCGTCCAGCCGGCCCGGTCATAGGGGACCTGCCGAATACCCGGCACGGTTTCCAGCAGCGAGGCGAATCGGCGGGACAGATCAGCCCCCGGCCCCGCCTTTTCCCGTGCCAGCAGCGCCTCGCCATAGGCGTCCAGCAGGGTGGTCACGGTGCGGGCGGCGATGATGTCGGTCTCGCAGCGCTGCTGCCCGCGATAGATCTGGGTATAGGAGATGTCGGAAATATCCTTCAGCGCGTCCGTCCGCTCGATCATCTTCAGCAGCGGCCCCACCGGCTTGCCCTCCATGATGTCGGGCAGCTTGTCCAGGAAGGCCGCCGCCGCGTCGGTGACCAGCCGGTCGATGGCGCGGGCACGCAGATAGATCAGGCGGCGATCCTCATCCTCGATTCCTTCATATTCCGCCCGATCCCAGTCGATCAGCGGTTCCAGCAGTTCCTCTGCCTCCACAAAGGACAGCATGCGCATCTTCACCGCATCCTCGATATCGACGACGGAGTAACAGGCATCATCCGCCGCCTCCACCAGATAGGCCAGCGGATGCCGGCACCAGGCGTCGCGGCCCGTGGGCACCAGACCCAGTTCGCCCGCCACCTCGGCCATCAGTTCCGTCTCGCTGCCCAGGAAGCCGTATTTGCGCTTATGCGGCCGTTCCTCCCCTGCGAAGGCGGGGGCCGACCAGGGATACTTGCCATAGGTGCCCAGCGTGGCCGCCGTCAGTTGCAGTCCGCCCTGCGCGCGCCAGCCCTGAAGGCGGGTCAGCACGCGGAAGCCCTGGGCATTGCCCTCAAAATTCGACAGTTCGGCCGCCTGCTGCCCATCCACGCCGGACAGGATGTCGCGGCCCAGCGCCGTACCAGCGAACCAGTCGGAAATCACATCCTCGCCCGTATGGGCAAAGCAGGGCGTGCCCAGATCATGGGCCAGGGCGCCGGCCGCCACCACATCGCCGATATCGGCGGCACTGGCCGGCACGGCATCCTGTCCGTAGCGCCGGATGATCTCCGCCCCCGCCCAGCTGCCCAGCGACCGGCCGACGCGGGCCGCCTCCATCGAATGGGTCAGGCGGGATCGCACATAATCCGAACCGCCGATGCCATGCACCTGCTGCTTGTCCGACAGGCGCCGGAAGCTGGTGGAAAAGGTGATCCGGTCGATATCGATCTCATAGGCACTGCGATAAGGCAGTTCCGGGGCCAATCCGTCCTTCGCCAGACGCTTGCGGGACAAGAGGGACTGCCAACGCATCATCGCGGTATCTCCAGCGCATGCCATGCCCGCCTTTGACGGACACGCCTTCGCCGCTTACATAGGGTGTAAGCGTTTGTCCAGTCGTTAGCAGACAGGAAGCAATCAATGACCATCACATCGGCCCATACAGGCGACACCGCCACCCCGCCGCCCGCAGCCAGGGCCATGACCCTGTCCGACAGTGCCGCCCGCCGCATCGCGAAGCTGGCGGCCCTTGAAGGCAATCCCGACCAGATGTTGCGCCTGACGGTGTCGGGTGGCGGCTGCTCCGGCTTTCAGTACGGGTTCTCCTTCGACACGGTCACCAATGACGATGATCATGTCTTCGCCAAGGATACGGCGAAGCTGGTCGTGGACGATGTCTCCCTCGACCTGCTGGCAGGCGCCGAGCTGGATTTCGCGGAAGACCTGATGGGCAGCTATTTCAAGGTCGTTAACCCCAATGCCGCCTCCTCCTGCGGCTGCGGTACGTCGTTTTCGGTTTAGTCCCCCAGGCGCCGGGCGCCGCCATCCGGCGGCTTGGCTCACGCCGCATGTGCGGCGGGCCGCCAGTCGGCGGCATTCGCCGGGCATCAACCTGCCCGGCAGCTCAACGGATAAGGCAGCATCATCGTGAAGATCGCCACCTGGAACGTGAATTCCGCCAAGGCCCGCCTGCCCAACATCACGGAATGGCTGAATGAGGCGGGACCCGATGTGGTGCTGTTCCAGGAGATCAAGTGCGAGACCGCTTCCTTTCCGGCATCAGCATTCGAGGAGCTCGGCTATCACGTCCATGCCGTGGGCCAGAAGGCCTATAATGGTGTCGCCATCCTGTCGAAGATGCCGGTGACCGACATCATCACCCGCCTGCCGGGTGAGCCGGAGGATGAGCAGGCCCGCTATGTCGAGGGCACGGTGAATGGCGTGCGCATCGCCAGCCTCTATCTGCCGAACGGCAATCCGGCCGGCAATGGCGACAGCGAGAAATATCTCTACAAGCTGCGCTGGATGGAACGGCTGCGTCTGCGCGCACGGGCGCTGCTGGACAGCGGCCAGAAGGTGGTGCTGGGCGGCGACTATAACGTCATCCCGGCGGCCGAAGATGTGTATGACCCGGTCGGATGGCGCGAGGATGCGCTGTTCCGGCAGGAGACAAGACTGAAATTTCAGGAAATCCTGGCCCTGGGCTATACGGAGGCGTTCCGCGCCCTGCATCCGGGGCGGGTTCCGGCCTACAGTTTCTGGGATTATCAGGCGGGTGCCTGGCCCCGGAACAATGGCCTGCGCATCGACCATTTCCTGCTGTCACCCCAGGCTGCGGATCGGATTGTCGCCTGTGAGATCGACAAGGGGCCGCGGGGCAACGAAAAGGCGTCGGACCATACGCCCGTGATCCTGACGCTGGACCTGTGAACGCCCGGTCCGACTGTTCTGCCAGACGGAGATATCCGCAATGAAACGATCGGACCGCCCTGTTCGACTTGCCATCCTGCTGCTGGCCGGGCTGGGCCTGTCAGCCTGTGCCACACCGCCGGCGGCGACAAGGGCGGAAGCCCCCGCGCGGCCCGCCTGGGCGCTGGTCATCCATGGCGGGGCCGGGGTGATGGACCGGGAAACCATGGGGCCGGAGACCGAGGCTTCCTACCGCGCCGCCATGCAGGCCGCCCTGGCACGGGGCCGGGCGGTTCTGGACACGGGCGGTACCTCCCTGGATGCCGTCATCGCCGTTGTCCGCGGGCTGGAGGATGATCCGCAGTTCAATGCCGGCAAGGGTGCGGTTTTCACCGCCGATGGCCGCAATGAACTGGACGCCGCCATCATGGATGGCGCCACCCTGAAGGCCGGGGCCGTCGCCGGTATCACGGGCACCAAGAACCCCATCACGCTGGCCCGTGCGGTGATGGAGAAATCGCCCCATGTCATGCTGATCGGCGCCGGTGCGGAAAAGTTCGGGCAACAGGCAGGGGTGGAGCAGGCCGATGCCGCCTGGTTCTTCACCGAACGGCGGTGGCAGTCGCTGAAAAAGACATTGAAGGAAAAGGGCCTGCCCGTCCCGGCGCGCCCGGCGGGCGTCGGCCCGGAACCGGTGCCGCTGGCCGCCGCCGACATGCCGTTCGAGGATCGCAAATACGGCACCGTCGGGGTGGTGGCACTGGACAATGCCGGCCATGTCGCGGCTGGCACGTCCACCGGCGGCACCACGGCCAAGCTGTGGGGCCGGGTGGGCGACGTGCCCATCATAGGGGCCGGCACCTATGCCAATGACAAATCCTGTGCCGTGTCGGCGACCGGTACGGGCGAATATTTCATCCGCCTGGGCGTGGCACGGGCCATCTGTGATCTGGTCGAGCTGAAGGGCATGTCGCTGCAACAGGCTGCGGACGAAGTCATCCAGGCGCGGCTCACGGCGCTGGGCGGCGATGGCGGCATTGTGGCCGTCACCCCCGATGGTCAGGTGGCCTGGTCGTTCAATACATCGGGCATGTACCGCGCCCGGCAGGTGGCTGGTGGCGAACCGCTGGTGGGCATTTTTAAGGGCGAACCCTGAACCGGGCGATCAGCAGGGCGGCTTGGCAGCCCTTTCCAGCGTCTCCAGTTCCATGGAGACGCGGAAATCGCCATAATCGACCAGCATGGAGCGGACGACGCCATTTTCCTGCAGGACCATGTTGGTCTCATAATCCGGCAGCGGCTCACCCGGATTGATGGGGAAAAAGGCCAGCGACACCTGCCATGCCTTGGCGGCCAGCAGATCGGCATCCTTCACTTTCATGGCAGCGGGCGACCGCAGTTTGCCGACGATGGTGTTCACCGGGCTGGCGCCTTCCGCCTCCGCCCCGTCGAAGACCGGCACGGAAAACAGGTTCTCCTGCGATCCCGCCTGTTTCAGCACGCGCAGCGTATGAGCCGTGGGGAACATGGTGCCAGCCTTCAGCGGCATGGTCCGCGTTTCCGGTTTGTCATAGCGGACATTGCCGCCGCCCTTGCCGTCGATCGTGGCCCCGCCGGACAGTTCCTCATCCACCTCCCCATTCACCAGCTTTCGCACATTGAAACGATAGGCCGAACCGTCCTTCGCCTCCCATGTCGCATAGTTGGTCACCAGATTCATGTCCTCCCCCTCGGCATAGGAGAAGCGGACCTGGAAACGCTGGTCGATTGTCCAGCCGTCACAGGCATCGCTCCAGGAGAAGGACATCTGCCCGCTGACATCGGTGATGCCGCTTTGCAGCCGGGCGTGATCCAGCGTCAGCCGGTAGGTGGCCTTGTGCGGCGCGATATCAATCCCGGCCCTGTCCTGGGCCGGCAGCGTGCTGGCACCAACCAGCAGCAGGGCCAGGGAAAAGGCGGTGATGCTGCGGGCGGAACGGCGGGGAGACGTCGAAGCGGTCACGGTGGGCACAGGCCTGGATCGTGGCAAAGAAGCCCTATCTTGCGCCCCGGGACGCCGCACCGCAACGGCCATTCGTGCCATACGATGGCATGCTTTGCCGCTGGGCAGCAAATGCCGTGGGCGATCTGCACAACCCGGCAAGAACTGCCGCCCAGCACCGGCCCCGACTGGCGGGAATAAATTCAAGCCATTGATTTATAACGATTTCACGCATGGCACAGCCATTGCTGCTCACGGCGCGGAGCAACAGCCCGTTTGGGGAGCCGACCATGAGCCCGTTCGATACCGTCCCGACCCGTCCGACGACGATGTCCAGGGGCATGGACCGCGCCCTGTCCTTCCCCACGCCGCCATCCGCGTCCCACGGGTCGGTGAACAATCTGCAATCGCTGGCGCGCAGTGTTACCAGCGGCCTGGGCGGCGCTGTCTCGCCCGATCTGGGCCCCGTTTCGATGAATGCGGATACCTATGTGTTTCTGCTGCAGGACACAATCATGCGCCTGCGTGAAGCGGAGGCGAAGATCGTGGAGCAGAAGGAACGAATCGAACATCTGGAAACCTTGTCCATGACGGACGAGTTGACGGCCCTGCTGAACCGTCGCGGCTTTGTCGAGGCGTTCCGGCGTGAACTGGCCTCTGCCCGGCGCACGGGCATGGGGGGCGTGCTGGTCATCATCGATCTGGACGGGTTCAAGGAGATCAATGACACGTATGGTCATCTGTGCGGCGACTGGTATCTGCGTCAGGCGGCCCGCACCCTGAAGGAGAATGTGCGCGCCCACGACATCGTCGCCCGGTTCGGCGGTGATGAATTCGCCGTGCTGCTGACCCACACCGATCAGGCCCAGGGTCTGGCCCGTGCCGACGCATTGTCGAGCCGGTTCAATGCCGCCACCTGCCCGTGGCAGATGCGCAGCCTGCCTTTGCGCGGCAGCTTCGGAACCCATCCGTTCGCCGGTGGAGATCAGGAAGAGGACGTGATCCGCCGCGCCGACGCCGGCATGTACCGGGTGAAGCGTCTGCTCAAAGCCGGACGCTGAAGACAGGTTCTTGGGATCTGGCGCAGATCGGGCCAGACTGGCATTACCAATAGAGCCCTTTTATCCTGGACACCGGCCCCGTTGGTTGGCCCATATTGGCCTTACCAATATCCTTGATTTTGCCAACATAGATGATAGTCACTGGTTATGGATGCCATGCCCGGCAAAGCTGGAACAGGGCCGTTACTGAGGACCGCCGATATGTTGATGACCCAAACGATGCGCTGGTTCGGTCCGTCGGACCCGGTGCGCCTTGCCGATATAAGGCAGGCAGGGGCCACCGGCATCGTGACCGCCCTGCACGAGGTGCCCAACGGCATCGTCTGGACCCTTGACGCGATCCGCACCCGCAAGCGGATGATCGAAGAGGCCGGCCTGTCCTGGGAGGTGGTCGAAAGCGTACCGGTGCATGAGAGCATCAAACGCGCCGACGCCGACTGTCCGTCGCTGATCGAGGCCTATCGCCAGACGCTGCGCAACCTGGGGGCCTGCGGCATCCGGGTGGTGACCTACAATTTCATGCCGCTCTTGGACTGGACCCGAACCGATCTGGCCTTTGCCCTGCCGGACGGCGCGCTGGCGCTGCGGTTCGATTGGGAGGCGGTTGCCGCCTATGACCAGTTCATCCTGAAACGGCCAGGGGCGGAACGGGATTACGCACCGGAGGTCCGGGCGCGGGCGCGGGTGCTTTATGACGGGCTGTCGGCCGCTGGTCGCCATAGGCTGGAACGCACCATCATCGCGGGCCTGCCGGGCAGCGAGGAAAGCTTCACCTCAGCGCAGTTCCTGACGGCCATCGACAGCTACAGTGATATCAGCGCCGACACGCTGCGCCGCAACCATATAAGCTTTCTGGAGGCTGTGTGCCCCGCTGCGGAGGAGGCCGGGGTGCAGCTGGTGGTGCATCCCGACGACCCGCCCTTCCCCCTTTTCGGTCTGCCCCGTGTGGTCAGCACGGAGGCGGATGTAACCGACCTGTTCCGCCGGGTGCCCAGTGTCGCCAACGGTCTGTGCTTCTGCGCCGGGTCGTTTGGGGCGCGGGCCGATAACGACCTTTCCGGCATGGTGCGCCGGCTGGGGGATCGCATCGGCTTTGTGCATCTGCGCTCCGTCCAGCGCGAGGCGGATGGCATTTCCTTCCATGAGGCGGCGCATCTGGAGGGCGATGCCGGCATGGAAGCCATTGTTGCCGCCCTGTGCGATGTCGCGGATGCACAGAGGCGCAGCATCCCCATGCGGCCCGACCATGGCCACCAGATGCTGGACGATCTGAAAAAGGTCACCAATCCCGGCTATTCGCTGCTGGGCCGCATGCGCGGGCTGGCGGAATTGCGGGGGCTGGAGCGCGGCATCCGGTTTGCCCGCCAGAAGGGCTGACAACGGGGATCAAGGGTGGATTTCGGGCAAGACCCGGCCGCCCGCCATCACCGGCGTCGCTTCGATCAGGATGAAGGCGATGCGGCAGACCCGGTCGGCGGACGGGTTGCGCCACAGATGATTGGTGGCGCGCTGTACGACGATATCGCCGGCGGACAGGGCCGTCACCGACCCGCCATCCAGCTCCAGTTCCAGGTCGCCCGACAGGATGATGCCGTAATCGATGGACCAGGACCGGTGCAACGGGGAGGCCCGACCCGGCAGCATATCGACGATCCGGATCACCGATCCGCCCTGCAGGGTCTTGCCTGCGGACAACATGCCATCCGTTCCACCATTCAGGTCGGCCGGCACCGTCGGTGTGGCCCAGACCAGTTGGAAGGCGGCGTCACCACTGTCGATCAGTTGGGGCGTCAGCGTGTCGATGGCACGGATGACGGACAGGCCCTGATCATCATGATCGGTGACGATGCGGCGGAAGGACGGGGTCATGCGGGGCTCCAGCGGGCACGGAACAGCAGAAGAAGCGCCAGCAGCCCCACCAGCAGGGAGCCGGCCGCGATGATGGGAAAGGCATCGATGGTCGCACCGGTCGCGGCCGCCAGGGCCGGCACCACCAGGGCGGACAGGAACTGTCCGATGGCGAAGCTGGACTGCCAGATCCCCATGCCCCGGCCCCGCACGTCAAAGGTCAGCGCAGACATGGCCCAGGTCAGCAGTGTGGGCAGCAGCAGGCCCGCCGCCACCTGCCCGATAAAGGCCGCCGCAATGAACCAGGACGCGTCAGGGGCATGGGCCATGGCGAGGAAGGCCGCCGCCATCAGGGCGAATTCCAGACCCAGCAGCAAGCGGATATCGCGCCTGGCCACTGTCCAGAACATCAGGCTGCCCAGAGGCGTGCCGATACTGGCCAGGGCCGAAAACAGGCCGATGCGCGCCGGGTCGGTGACGCCAAAATCGGGCAGGACCGTGCTGACATTGATCTGGATCGTGTAGAACAGGATGGCGGCCAGGATGGTGGTGACCGAGGTCAGCAGCACATGGCGGCCCGGCAGGCCGGACCAACCTGGCACCTGCCGCTCCACCCGTGCCGGTTCACGCACCAGCACCAAAACCGCCAGCGCCATGGGCCAGGCAAGACCATAGATCAGAAACGGCGCCTGCCATCCCTGCCGCCCCAGCAGGCCGCCCAGCGCCAGGAACAGCAGGGCGGAGACCGACGCCACCGCCGTCTGTGACGACAGCCAGCGTTCCCGGGCCTTACCGGTGAACAGGTCGCCGATCAGGGTGGTGCTGAGCGTCATGATCAGCGCCTCGCAGATCCCGACCAGCACCCGGCTGGCCAGAATCTGGTAAATGTCCGAGAGTAGCATCGGTGCCATGCCGGCCAGCCCATAGACCAGCATGGACCCGATCAGCAGGCGCTTGCGCCCCAGCCGATCACCCAGCAAGCCCGCCACGGGGGAGAACAGCGCGATGCACAGGCCCGGCAGGGTCAGCAGCACCGGCACCAGGAACGCCACCCCCGGCACATCGGCAAAGGCCTGCATCATCTGCGGCGCCACCGGCACCAGCAGCAGGATGCCCATCACGGCAGAGGTGGCGGGCAACAGCAGCGCCAACCCCTGGGCAAAACCCGCCTTCACACCCTGTTCCATGATCTTCCCCGATCAGAAGCTGACCGAACCGCGCAGCCCGTAGGTACGGGGCGGACGCAGGCCGTTATAGACGACGTTCAGGATGGGTCGGGTGATGGAGGTGGAATAGACCTCTTCATCCGTCAGGTTGTTGACATAGCCCGTAACCGACCAGCCTTTCCCCGGCGCTTCCAGCGTCGCCCAAGCATCCGCCGTCATGTACCCGTCCTGATACTGTTCGGGCCGGTAATCAATGGACAGGAACCGCCCGCTTTCGATGCGGCTGCGCGCGCCCAGGATCAGGTCCAGATCAGCCGAGAGTTCAAACGTGTGGCTGTAGCTGAGGTTCAACGACCATTTCGGCGCATTCACCGCCGACTTGCCGGAGCAATCAACCGTGAACAACCGGGCGGGTGCAGCCACCGGCAGGGAACTGTTGGGCGTCACCCGACAGCCGCTGGGCAAAGGCGCGCCACCCGCCGAGATGGCCGTGTATACAAAGCTCTTATACTTGGTGTCCATATATTGAAGGTTGATGCCGAATTCGTCATTCCGGGTGGCCAGAAACTGCGCCTCCACCTCCATGCCGTAC
Organism: Azospirillum sp.; assembly: GCA_027483805.1. Taxonomy (GTDB): domain Bacteria; phylum Pseudomonadota; class Alphaproteobacteria; order Azospirillales; family Azospirillaceae; genus Niveispirillum. The sequence goes on from JAIXTS010000310.1 coordinate 22,491, forward strand.
ATGCGGGCCTGACCGACATTGGCCGTCACCGCCGCTTGGCCATAGACGCCCGGCCGGACCTCGACCGGGCCGATATAGCCGATCTGCTGGTCCTTATAGTCCCACCAGAACGCCTCGGCATTCAGTTGCAAACGGTTATCCAGGAAGCGGTTCTTCGATCCGATCGTATAGGCTGTCAGTTCTTCGGGATCGAAGCTGTTCGCAACGACCGCCGGATAGAAGCCGCCAGCCTTGAAGCCCGTAGCGACATTGGCATAGAGCAGGGATTGCGGCCCGGCATCAAACTCAATGCCGCCCTTCCACGTAACGCTGCTGAAATCCTCGTCGCCGGTGGCAATCAGAAACGCCGGATTGGGGTTGGCAGCACTGCTCTGACGGACAGGTGTCGTCTGCTGCTTGTTTTCATGCGTGTAGCGAACACCGGCCACCAGGCGCAGGGCCGGGGCCAGATCGTAGGTGCCCTGCCCGAAGACCGCCTTGCTGACCGTTTCCTGATTAGGCCGGAACGTCGTGGTAGACAGGCCACCCTGGAAGAAATTGTTGAAGGCATTCACCTCGTCGCGGAACCAGAAGCCGCCGACGACATAGCGGAACGGATTATCCTCGGCCGACGCAAAGCGGACCTCGACAGAGCTCTGCTTCGACACTTCCTGGATCGTACCCTGGAAGCCCACGCTATAGAATACGAAGTCCGGACGGCTGTCGCGATAGGCGGGCAGAACCGTCAGGGTACCGGCGTCGAACTGATAATCCAGCGTCGCCGTCACGCCCCAGAAGGTGCTGTCGTTGAAGCCGTCATTTCTGGGCGGCACCACCAGCCCGGAATTGATCAAGGCCGGGAACCGCAGGCGCAGTTCGGCAATGCTCGCCGCCTCCGACCCGCCGATCCGGTCCTTCACCGCCGGCGCTGTAGGGGTTAGCGACCCCGGCACCAGAACACCACCCGTACCCTTTCCGCCCTGATGGAAGTAATCGCCCGATACCAGCAGGCTCAGCTGGTCGTTCGGTTCCCACAGCAGCGAGGCGCGGGCGGCCTGGCCTTCCTCGTCATCATAGCCATCGGACATGTAACCATCACGATCCACCACCTGCCCGGCCACACGCAGAGCCAGCGTGTCGCTGACCGCAGCATTGATCATGCCTGTGGCCTTGCGCAGGTTGTAGTTCCCGATCTCCAGCCCCGCCTCACCCGCCATGCCGCTGCTGTCGGGTCGGTTGGGGATGACATTAACGGCGCCGCCGGTGGCATTGCGGCCATACAGCGTGCCCTGCGGGCCCTTCAGCACCTCCACCCGCTGGAGATCGAAAAAGGTGCCGACAGGGGCTGTGGGCCGACCGATATAGACGCCGCCATAATTGAAGGCGATGGCATTCTCGGAAAAGGAATTGGGGCCCAGCGTACCCACACCGCGCAGATAGAAACCGGTGTTGGACCCGCCGCCCGGCTGTACCACCAGCGCTGGCACCAGCTTGGTCAGCCCTGCCGTATCGGTGACACCGGCCGTGACCAGATCATCGGCGGACACAGCGGAGACGGCCACAGCCACCTTCTGCAGGTTCTCCGACCGACGCTGGGCAGTGACGACAATTTCCTCCAACACGCCCGTGTCGGTGGCTTGTGCCTGGACCGGATGGACCGCGATGGCGGTCAGGACGGCCGTGGACAACAGCAGGGTGGCACGCATTCTGGCTTCCTCCATGGTTCATCGCCCATCGCCCGGACAAGGCGACGGCGTTTCCGGACGTGGCGCCGGATTTGGGATCGGGCCGAAAGAGGGCGGCTGGGGTGGGTGATGCCTGTCTGGGCGGTGCTGCCCGGCGCAGTGATGAAGGCGGAACCCTGCCGCCAATGGCCGCGCGTCGCGACCCCCTCCCCAACCGCCGACCTTCTGGCCGGTCTGATGTTTTTCGGTAAAGGAACCATATCAGCGGCGAATACATCGGCGAAATCGTATTTTCCGATCCAACCTATCGCCTATACCAATGGTTCAGTCAGCATCCTGTTCAGCGGCGCAGCGGCGCATCAGGCTGCGAAACCAGACCAGGGCCGGGTCGCGCTGAAAATGCCGGTGCCACTGCACCATCTCCGTCAGCACCGGAAACTCGATGGGCAGCGGCAGGATGCGCAGAGGCAGCCGCTGCACATAAAGCCGCGCCAGCCTTTCATGCATGGTGGCCAGAAGGTCGGTGCCGATCAGCATGTTGGGCACGGTGGTGAAGTCGGCCACGAACAATTCGGCATTGCGGCTATAGCCGAACCGATCCAGGAACCATTGGTCGAAGCTGGGGGCCCGTTTCATGCCGAACCGGACCAGCACATGGCCCATCGCCATATACTGGTCGAAGCTGATCGTGTCCCCCACACGGCCGTTCCCCTCCCAGGTGACGACGACATGGGTATCGGTGAACAGTCTTTCTTTGGGATGGTCGGGATGGGTGAAATTGTCGGGGGTGACCAGGAAATCCACCTGCCCCCGCGACAGTCGCTCCAGCACCAGATCATCCATGCCGTCTATTTCCACCTTGATGCCGGGCGCCAGCCGCCGCGCCTCGCGGATCACGCGGGCCAATAGCACCTCCGTCACATAATCCGATGCATGCATGCGGATGGTTCGGGTGGCACTGGCGGGATCGAAGCTGGGCTTGGTTTCAAGGGTGGCCTGGATCTGCATCAGGATATCGCGGATCGGCTCCGCCAGGCTTTCGGCCAAGGGGGTGGGCACCATCGACCGGCCGATCTGGGCCAGGATGTCGTCATCGAAAAACTCGCGCAGCCTGGCCAGATTGCCGCTGACGGCAGATTGGCTGAGGTTCAGGCGGTTGGCCGCACGCGACACGCTGCGTTCCTCCAACAGTACATCCAGCACCACCAGCAGGTTCAGGTCCAGTTTCTGGAACCGCATTGTTCATCCTCCCATCCATCGGTCAGGCCGATAGTTTCGTTCAGTAAATACGACTTCGATGATGGACGTACAGCCCCTATCGTGGCGCTGCTCCCGAAAGGAACCGCCATGCATATCCTGATCACGGGCGCCGATGGTTTTGTCGGCCGTGCGCTTGTCCGCCGTCTGCTGTCTGGTACCGAAACGGCCTTCACCCGCCTGACCCTGGTGGATCAGCGGTTCGGGGACCTGCCGGATGATCCGCGGCTCTGTCCGGTCACCGGTAATATTGCTGACAGTGCCCTGTGGGCCGACGCGTTGGCGGTTCCCGCCGACCTCGTCCTTCATCTGGCCAGCGTGCCCGGCGGGCTGGCGGAACGGGAGTTTGATCTGGGGCTGGCGGTGAACCTGCACGGCACCCTGGGCCTGCTGGACGCGCTGCGGCGGCAGGGCAGGCCGGCCAAATATGTCTTTGCCAGCAGCGTCGCCGTCTATGGTGACCCGATGCCGGACATGGTCGATGATACCACGCCGCCCCGCCCCACCCTGTCCTATGGCGCACAGAAGCTGGCGGCAGAGGTGATGGTGACTGATTACAGCCGGCGCGGCTTCATCGACGGGTGCAGCCTGCGCCTGCCCGGCATCGTGGCGCGCCCACCGGCCCCGTCCGGCCTGATATCAGCTTTTATGAGCGCGGTGATGTGGGCGGCCGTGGAGGGGCGCCCTGTAACGCTGCCCGTCGGGCCCGACGCCGTCTGCTGGTGGATGTCGGTGGCATCTGCTGTGGATGCGCTGCTGCATGCCGCCCGCCTGCCGGGCCAGGGACAGGTCTGGCTGCCGCCCGTGCTGCGGCTGACCATCGGTGAACTGGTGGAGGCCCTGGCCCTCCGGTTTGGGCCGGTGGCCGTGACCTATGCCCCCGACCCCGCAGTGGAGGCACGGTTTGGCCGCCAGCCGCCATTGCAGGCGGAACGGGCGCTGATGGCAGGATTCCGCGATGACGGCACCATTGACCGGCTGATCGACCGGTCGCTGGGTCAGTCCTGAAGGATGGCGACAGCACGGGTCCAGCCGGCCGATGCCGCCCGCACCTTGACGGGGAAACAGGCTACGGTGAAGCCCGTGGCGGGCAGCGTCTCCAGGTTGGTCAGCTTTTCCATGTGGCAATAGCCCACATCCTTGCCGACATAGTGCCCTTCCCAGATCAGGGACGCGTCACCCGTCTCCTTGAACTTCGCGGCGGTGAAGGGGAACGGCGCGTCCCAACTCCAGCCATCGATGCCGGTGACACGCACACCGCGTTCCACCAGATACAGCGTCGCCTCCCGCCCCATGCCACAGCCCTTGGCCAGGAACTGCGGCGTGCCATAGGCCGCAGCGGCGGCGGTATTGACCAGCACGATATCCAGCGGCCGCAGCGTGTGGCCGATACGGGCCAACTCTGCCTCCACCTCTGCCGCCGTGACGACATGACCGTCGGGAAGGTGGCGGAAGTCCAGCTTCACACCAGGGCGAAAACACCAATCCAGCGGCACCTCGTCAATGGTGATGGCGCGTTTGCCGCCATCCATCGTGGAATGATAATGCCAGGGCGCGTCCATATGGGTGCCGTTATGGGTGGAAATCTCCACCCATTCCGCTGCCGGCCCCTCGCCATCGGGCAGTTGCTCGGCCTTCAGACCGGGGAACATCTGGCAATATTCCGCCGCCCCCTCGGCATGGCTGGCATAACGGATCTTGGGCCGCATGAAGGGCGGGTCGGCGGGCACGTCATTTTCCAGATGCACCGACAGATCGATGATGCGCGGCATGGCGCTTACTCCGGCTGGATGATGTCAACGCGCAGCCCGCAAACGGGCCGCATCTGGCAGGCAAGGCGGATGGCGGGGTCGGTGATGGCAAGCTGCCGGCGCAGATGCGCCTCATCTGGCCCCATCGGGCCGGAATCGCCTTCCAGAATCCGCACACGGCAGGTGCCACAAATACAGCAACCGCCGCATAGGGCCGTGATCATTCCACGGTCCCTTGCGGCGATGGCCTGATACAGGGACTGGCCAGGCGTGACGTCAACCGTCACGTCCCCGCCCGCCCCATGCAGCGTTACACTCACGCCGTCCGCCCGCCCAAGGTCTCGGCGAACCAGTCGGCGATATAGTCGCGGCCGAACGACATATTGTCGGCCCCGACATGTTCGACCCCGCCCTCGCGGTCGGTGAAGATTTTCAACTCGCGCCGGGGTGAATTCACCAACTGTTCATAGGTCTGGTGGGCGTAATCGACAGAAATCTGTCGGTCCTTCGCCCCATGGGTGACCAGGAACGGCACCTTGATCCGGTCCAGCACCCCGTTCAGGTGCATGCCTTCTGCCTTGGCGAAGAAATCATCCATGTCCTTGGCGCCAAAAACCCAGCGCACATGGCCCCAGTAATGGGGAACCGGGTTCTCCCCTTCCCGCCTCAGGCGCTTCTGCTGCACTTCCCGCCAATCATGGTTGGCGCCCCAGACGGCACCGCTGGCAAAACGCGGCTCAAACGCTACCGCACGCGGGGTGAAGTATCCGCCCAGGGAAATGCCGACCATGCCGATCTTCTCGGCGATCACATCGGGCCGCGCGGCCAGATAGTCGAAGGCCGGGGTCGCCCAGCGTTCGGTTTCAGGCGTGACATACAGATTGTTGGCACGCAGGGCCTCACCCGTACCCGGCTGGTCGATGCACAGCGTGGAGATGCCGCGCCGCGCCAGCGCATGGGGCAGCCAGGACCAGAACAGCAGTTCCTTGCAACTGTCCAGACCGTTCACATAAAGCACGCAAGGGGCCGGACCCTCCACCCCGTCGGCGCGGGTGAACAGACCGGGGATGAAGCTGTCGCCGAACGGTATTTCAACGCGGGTGCAGTTCTCGCGTGACAGCGCGGTGCCCCGGCGGAAGGCATCCTGGCCTTTGCGGAAGGTCTCTTCCCGGCCCGGATGGCCATGGCCCTGCATGCGCTCGGCCGTGATGTAGTAGAGCGAGGCGCGTTGCAGCTTGGCCCCGGCAGAAAGGGCCCGACCGTGTGCCTCATCCTCTGCCGCCAGCCCCACCAGCTTGTCGGCCATGGCGACCCATTGTGCCAGGAAGGCACCGGTGCCGGCATCCTCCCCCCGCGCCGCGGCCTCCAGAAGCGGGCGGCACATATCCTCGATCTCACCAACCCGGCCGCCACTTTCGATGGCGATATTGACGGACAGGTTCCAGATGTAATTATTGGGGAAATACTGAAACAGCGCCATGGTTCAGACCCCCACCGCCTGGAACAGGCCGGCATCGGGGGCGGGGTGCGGCATGGTCTGCGGCCCGCCGCTGCCGGCCCCCCACTGATCCATGGTTTCCGCCGTCGGCTTGTGCACAGTGGCGACCCAGGTGGCCTCATCCACCTTTTCCAGCTCCGCCGTATATTCCACGGCAAAGCCCGCCGGCGTGGTGAAATAGCTGAACGTATTGTTGCCCGCCGTGTGGCGGCCAGGGCCCCAGCGCAACTCCACCTCCGCCTTTTTCAGCTTGCCCACGCCGCGCATCATCGCGTCCATGTCCGGCATGTCATAGGCGACATGGTTCAGGCAGGGCGGGCCCGGCAGGAAGGCCACCCGGTGGTGCCATTCATTGCAGCGCAGGAAACACATAAAATCGCCCAGCCAGTCCGACACGCGGAAGCCCAGCACATTCACAAAGAAATCCACGGCCCCTTTGTGATCGGGGGAATGCATGACGATATGGCTGATCTTTTCCGGCAGCGCCTCCCTGGCCAGAACAGGGCGCGACGGCCCGCGTTCCACCCCGGCGGAAATTTCAAAGGTCAGGCCATCCTTGCCGAAGAAGCGGAAACCGTAGCCACCGCCTAACGATGTCAATGCCGTGGGGGCGAAGATCACACGGGAGCCGGCGGCCACCACCTTGTCATGCAGGGCGTCCACGTCGGCATTGCTGTCGGCGGCCAGGGCGATGACATCCACCCGGTTTACCGCCGATGCGCGCAGACGAACCACATACAACTCAGGCGCGCCCTCAGCCGCGAAATAGACCATGCCATCCTTGGCCGCCACTTCGCGCAGGCCCCACTTGTCGCGGTAGAAGGCGCGTTCGGCTTCCAGATCGGTCACGCCATAGCCGACATAGCGGATATCGGTCACACGGGTCATCTTGGGGTCACTCCCTAACGATCAAAGTGGTTGGGCCAGGGCGGCCATGGTCTGATTCATCAGGCGGGGATGTTCGTCGCTATGCACGCCGCTCAGTTCGATCTCACCCAACCGGACAGAATTGTTCACCACCATGGCAGCGCGGTCATAGCGGCGGGCCATGAAGGCGCTGAAGGCGGCACCCAGGCTGTCGGCACCCGCCAGCACATCGCCCAGCACCACCGCATCCTCCATCGCCATGCCGGCACCCGACGCCAGATGCGGGGTGGTGGCATGCGCCGCGTCACCGATCAGCAGGCCGCGCTGCCTATGCCAGGGACCGGGCAGCAGCAGCACTTCCAGCGGCCGGAAATTCACCACCGACCGGTCACTGATCTGATCGCGGACAAAGCCGATGGAGCCGCCAAACCCCGCCAGCCGCTCGCGCAGCAGGCCAGGCAGGTCGGCGTCGGCATGCCGGGTATTGGGGGCGATGGCCTCCAATGCGAACAGATACATCTGGTCGGGCGAACAGGGGTTCACCCCGGCCTTGATGGGCGCGCCCAGGAACATTTCCACACCCATCACCCCCTCAGGTCGGGGGGCGGTGGTGCGCCAGCAGGCCTGCCCTGTGAAACGCGGCTTGGGCGCTTCGGGGAACAACAGGCTGCGCGTGCGGGAATGGATGCCATCGGCCCCGATCACCAGATCGTAACGGCCGGTGCGCCCATCGCTGAACGTCACCTCGGCCCCATCCGCATCCTCGGCATAGGTCTCGATGGTCACGCCCAGGCGGATATCGGCGGCGGCGGCGCGGGTACGGCTGGCCAGAATCTCATGCAGCACGGGGCGCATGATGCCGCCGCCCGACGGTAGATCGGCCGCCAGGGGCGGTATCGCCACCTCTCCGATCGGGTGACCGGTGGGGGTGAACAGCCGCGTGCTGGCGGCGCAATAGCCGTGCTGGCGGAAATCATCCAGGATGCCCAGCCGCTGGAACGCCCGCAGCGTCGGGCCGGTGATGGAAATGCCGGCGCCATAGACGCGCCAGGACGGGTCCTGGTCGATAACATCGACCGCCACACCCAGGCGCGACAGCACCAAGGTTGCCGACATGCCGGCGATACCGCCGCCGACGACAAGCGCAGTACGGATCAAGGGCACATGCTCCTCCCAGGCCACACGCCCAAGGGACGGCAGCCGGATAGCCCGCCAGTGGCGACGGGTCGTTATCGTGGATTGGTGGGGAGGCGCCCGCCGTCGCGGACCTCCATGCCAACAACCATAAGCCGACCAAACAAATCACCAAAGCCGTTTATACCGATACAAAGCATCGGCGCGGGCGATACATCAGAGCTGGTTACGGTTGACCGGAAAAAGCTCCGAGGGCGACTGTTGCCGTACCATCGGCCAAAATTTTTGGCTGGTGGTATGAAGGTCAGGCCTTCACGACCTGCTGATCCAGGGCGCCGAAGACACTTTGCCCGTCCTTCAGCACCTCCATCCGGACCCGGTCACCGAATGTCAGGAAACCGGTGCGGGCCGCCCCTTCATCCAGAATCTCAATCCCCCGCCGTTCAGCGATGCAGCTGGACCCGACCTCGCGGTAACTCTCGTTCGACACCGTGCCCGATCCGATGATGGTGCCGGCGCACAGGTCGCGGGTGCGGGCGGCATGGGCGATCAGCTGCCCGAAGCAGAAACCCATGGCCCCGCCATGGGCCGCCCCGAAACGCGCCCCGTTCCAATCGACCAGCAGGTTCAGATGGATGCGGCCATCGGCCCAGGCATCGCCCAGCTCATCCGGCGTCACCGCCACCGGGGCGGCTGAACAGGCGGGTTTGGCCTGGACCCAACCGAAGCCGGTGGCCATCTCCGCCCGGCCGGTAACGCGCAGGGACCAATCATTGATCAGCAGGATCAGGCGGACATGGTCGCGCGCGGCGCGCGCATCGGTGCCCAGGGGGACATCGCCGGTAATCACCGCAAATTCCCCCTCAAAATCGATGCCGTCCACTTCAGAGGGGAAGGGAACCGGGGCTGTGGGGGCGATGAAACGGTGCGACATGCCCTGATACATCAGGGGCTTGTCGGTCTGGGGGTTCGTGATGCCGAAGACCTTGGCCATCAGTTCGCCATGGGCGTGAAAGGCCGATCCATCCAGCCATTGCCAGGCCCGCGGCAGCGGGGCCAGCGCCTGGGACGCATCGAAGGCGAAACTGTCCGCCGCCGTCCCGGCATTGAGCGCGTCCGACAGGGCCGACAGGGCCGGCATCAGGGCCGCCCAGTCATCCAGCGCCTGTTGCATCGTCTCCGCGATGCCGGTGGTCAGCACGGCACGGGTCAGGTCGCGGGAGACAAGGGCCAGCCGCCCGTCGCGGCCACCAAGATCAAGGCTAGCGAATTTCATGTCCATCCCATCCATCTGACCAATCATTGCGGCCAGATAGACATGGGACTGTCCATCCCTGAAGTCGGGATTACCGAAGGAACCCATCGGCGGCAGCGATAGGTCCCTTCGGCATCGCAGGATGAGCTGATATCAGGCCAGCGCCTGTTCCAGATCGGCGATGATGTCGGCCACGCTTTCCAGACCCACCGACAGGCGGATCACATCGGGGCCGGCCCCCGCCACTGCCTGCGCCTCGGGTGAGAGCTGACGGTGGGTGGTGCTGGACGGGTGAATGATCAGCGACCGCGTGTCGCCAATATTGGCCAGATGGCTGAACAGCTTGACACTTTCCACCAGCTTCACGCCGGCTTCATACCCACCCTTCAGGCCAAAGGTGAAAACGGCACCCGCACCCTTGGGCAGGTAGCGGTCGGCCAGCGCACGATAGGGGCTGTTGGGCAGGCCGGCATAGTTCACCCAGGCCACGGCCGGATGGGTGGACAGATATTCCGCCACCGTCAGCGCGTTGGCGCAGTGGCGTTCCATGCGCAGGGCCAGGGTTTCGGTGCCCAGGATGCCCATGAAGGCATTCAGCGGCGCCATGGACGGACCCAGGTCGCGCAGACCGATGGCATGGCCATGCACGGTAAAGGCCGCCGGCCCGAAGGTTTCAAAGAATCGCATGCCGTGATAGCCGGGCTCCGGTTCCGTCAGGGCCGGGAACTTGCCCCCGCGCGACCAGTCGAATGTGCCGCTATCCACCACCACACCGCCGACCGAGGTGCCGTTGCCGGTCAGGAACTTGGTCGTGGAATGCACCACCAGCGTGGCACCATGTTCGATGGGCCGGCAGAGATAGGGCGTGGCTAGCGTATTGTCCACGATCAGGGGGATACCAGCCTCCTCCGCGACCGCCGCGATGGCGGCGATATCGCTGACGATGCCGCCGGGATTGGCCAGGCTTTCGATGAAGATGGCCTTGGTCCGCGGTGTGATGGCGCGGCGGAAATCTTCGACATTGTCGCCGTCGACAAAATTGCATTTCCAACCGAACGCGCGGGGGAAACTGTTGGCGAACTGGTTCAGCGACCCGCCATACAGCTTGCGCGAGGCGACAAAATCATCCCCCGGTGACAGAAGCGGGAACAGGGCCATCATCTGGGCCGAATGGCCCGACGCGGTGCAGGTGGCCCCTGCCCCGCCCTCCAGATCGGCGATGCGGCCTTCCAGCACCGACACGGTCGGGTTGGTCAGGCGGGAATAGATGAACTCCACTTTCTGCAGGTTGAACAGGGCCGCCGCATCCTCCGCATCGTCAAAGACGAAGGAACTGGTCTGATAGATCGGCGTGGCGCGCGCGCCGGTGGTCGGATCGGGGGCGGCGCCGGCATGGATGGCCCGGGTCTCAAAACCCAGGGCGGGCGCGGTCTTGTCGGTCATGATGTCACTTCCTGCGCTGGTGTTTCCTTGATCGGATGGCGGCCGGTTGCTCCGGCTTCGGGCGTCCAGGCGGAACGATAAGCGCAGCCAAGGCAGGCCGACAATGACCCTAATGTCTCAGGCCCGGTTGCGCGGACGGGCCGGCAAGGTCATGGCCACCACCGCCACGACCACGCAGACCAGCCCGGCCAGCGCCGTGGATGTCAGGCTTTCCCCCAGGAACAGCAGGCCCAGCCCCACCCCTATGGGTACGCGCAGATAGGCCTGGGCCGTGGTGCCGATGGACCCCAGCGTCTGCATCAGCCGGAAATAGATGGTAAACGCGATGGCGGTGGAGAAGATGGACAGGCACAGCAAGGCTGCGATGGACGGCATGGACGGGCTGAGGGTCCAGGGCCGGTCCACCAGCAGGCTGAAGGGCAGCAGCAGCACGGCCCCGCAGAGCATCGACCCCGCCGCCGGCTGCATCGGATGCAGACCCTTGAAAGTCTTCCCATAGATAGCGGCACCGGCATAGGAGATGGTGGCCGCCACGATGGCGAACTGCGCCAGAAGCTGATCACCCAGCCCGTTCAGCGCCTCCATCCCGATGATCAGGCAGATGCCCACCATGCCGGCCACCACCCCGAACAGCTTGCGCCAGGTCACCGGTTCATGCCGGGTGATCAGCGCCGTCAGCAGGAAGGTAAAGATCGGTGTGGTGGAATTCAGGATGGCCGTCAGCCCGGCATCCAGGGATTGTTCACCCCAGGCAACAAGAGTGAAGGGCACGGCCGAATTCATCACGGCCTGGAACATGAACTGGCGCCAGACCCTGGGATCACGCGGCAGGGCGATGCCACGCCAGCGCATGACAACCAGCAGGATGGCCCCGGCGATCAGCGTGCGGACGGCAATCAATGTCACAGGCGGGATGGTTTCGACCCCGATCTTGATGAAGGTATAGGAAGAGCCCCACAGCGTGGCCAGCAGCAGCAGGAGCAGCAGCTCCCTGATCATCAACGGTCTGTCGCCCATCACCCGGTCCA
>JAIXTS010000533.1 GCA_027483805.1 Azospirillum sp.
GGTTCCCACAGCAGGCTGGTCTGTGGCGCCACACGCGGGGTCAGGCTGGCCAGCGTGTCAGCGGCGACGGTGGTGCTGGCGCGGTGGCCGGCAGCGGCCAGCGCATGTTTCAGCGCCCCCACGATCAGGCCCCGGATCAGGGCCTGATCACGGAACCGTACCTCCGTCTTGGCTGGGTGCACATTGACATCGACATCATGCGGGTCCAGCGACAAGAACAGGGCCAGGACTGGGTGCCGGTCACGGGCCAGGAAATCGGCATAGGCGCCCCGCACTGCCCCAACCATCAGCCGGTCCTTCACGGGCCGGCCATTGACGAACAGATACTGCCCGGCCGCCGTCGGCTTGTTGAAGGTAGGCAGGCCGATATGGCCGACCAGCCGCACACCGGCCCGCTCCGCATTCACCGGGATGGCATTTTCCTGAAATTCCCGGCCCAGGACGGCGCCCAGCCGGCCCAGGCGGGCCGCTTCTTCATCGCCTGAACTGGCCGTCAGGCGGACGGGGGTCCGCCCCTCATCCGTCACGGTAAAGGCAACATGGGGATGGGCCATGGCGAGCCGTTCGACCACATCAACCGCGTGCTGGCTTTCGCTGCGGCTGGTCTTCAGGAATTTCAGCCGGGCCGGCGTGGCAAAAAACAGGTCGCGCACCTCCACCCGCGTGCCGGGCCCGCCCGGCGCCGGCCCGACGGGATGAACAGTGCCACCCTCCACCAGGATGGCGCTGGCATGGTCAGCCGCGGGTGTGCGGCTGGTGATGGTCAGGCGGCTGACGGCCCCGATGGAGGGCAGGGCCTCGCCGCGAAAGCCCAGGGTGCGGATATCGGTCAGGTCACCGTCGGGCAGCTTGGATGTGGCATGCCGTTCGACGGCAAGGGCCAGTTGTTCCGGCTCCATGCCGCATCCATCATCGGTGACGGACAGCAGCGCCTTGCCACCATCACGCAGGGTGACATCGATGCGCCTGGCCCCGGCATCCAGCGCGTTTTCCACCAGCTCCTTCACGGCGGCGGCCGGACGCTCCACCACCTCGCCGGCGGCGATCTGGTTGACGAGATTATCGGGAAGGCGGCGGATGGTCGGCATGGGCTGGTGATAGCACCGATAGGGTCCCGGTGCCAAGACGGCCACAAGTTATGGGAGCCTTACCCCCACCACCTCAGCCAACTGCTCCCGCTTCATCCTGGTGCCCGACAGGCGCGCGCCGGTCAGGTCCATGTCCCGAAGGTCGGCCAGCAGCAGATTGGCAAAGGACAGGTCGGCCCCGCGGAAATCCGCCTTCACCAGCCGCGCGCCCGACAGGTTGGCATAGCGCAGCCGCGCACCCGAGAGATCGGAACAGACGAAGCGGGTCGCGTCGATCTTCAGATAGCCCAGATTGGCTTCAGACAGGTTGGCATTGCCCAATTGCGCCTCGGCCAGATTGATACCACGCAGGTCGCAGCCCGACAGGTTGGCCCCGCGCAGATCGGCGCCCTTCAGGTTGCCCACCTGGATCTGTGCCGCCGACAGGTCGACCCCGTACAGGATGACGCCCGGCGCATGCAGCCGGGTCAGGCACGCATGCGACAGGCAGGTCTCGTGCCGCAGGTCATAGCCCGTCAGGTCGAGCGCCAGACCGCCCTGTCCGGCCGTGCCCACCCATTCGGCATGCAGTTTCAGCATCTGTTCCAGCGGGCGGGGCAGGGTGCCGGCGGATTTGCCGGCAGGCTTGTCGGTCAGGGCGCCGGCCATGTCGGCACCCGCCATTTCCGTCATCATCAGGACCGCACCGGTCAGCACGGCGCCCTTCAGGCTGGCGCCGCGCACATCGGCCCCCGACATGTCGGCCCCTTCCAGGATGGCGCCGTCCAGGGTGGCGTTGCGCAGATTGGCACGCACCAGTTTGGTGCCGCGCATCACCGCATCGGTGAAGTCCGTGTGCTGGGCGATGGCGCCGGACAGTTTGGCCTGGGACAGGTTGGCATTGGCCAGCTTGGCCCCCTGCATGTCGGCCGGGCTGGCATCGCTTTCCACAACGATGATCTTCAAACTGCCATCGGCGGCGCGTTCGGCCAGGGATCCGTCGCGCAGATCGGCGCTGACCAGATTGGCGCCCGTCAGGTCGGCCCCGCGCAGGCTGGCCCCGCGCAGGTCGACCTTCACCATGGAGGCGCCGGTCAGGTTCGCCTCCCGCAGGTCGGCGGCGAACAGGGTACAGCAATCCAGGGTCGCCCCCGCCAGATTGGCGCGGCGCAGGATACAGCCCGTCAGGTCGGCATGGGCCAGATCGCGGCCCGCCAGGTTCAGCCCCGTCAGGTCGTAATTGGTCAGGATAGCGCGGGCGCCACCCATGCGGGCATTGCGGAACATCTCGTGCCGCTTCAGCAAAGCGTCAAGCTGTTCCTGCGTCGCTTTGTAAAGTGGTCGCTGTTCGACCAAGATTTCTCTCCCTGACCCAACCGGTTTAGCTCAAGTGGAGCCACCATGTGCGGGTCGTTGCAAAGGAATAATGAACGCCGAAAGCGACACCTGCTGATTTGTGTGGGCTTTCTGCCAGCGGTCTATGGTTGTCACAGGGTCCTGTCGCCAATCCGGTCCTCCGGCCACCGGACCAGCGCCTCACCTTTCGCCTTTAGCCGGAAGCAGATCAGTGTCCCCAGCGGGGCCAGTGCAGAAGCAAAACTTAAAACCGATGGCAATTTGAACATGAACAAAAATTCATCGTTCAAGTGTATTGTTTTCGATGAAATCGATTACAATCTGATCGTCGTCAGGAAATGAACATTGGAGACACGAAGTATGAAAAGCTTTTTTGGCATAAGTGCCGTTGCCATTGCCTTTTCACTTGGAAGCGCGGGTGTTGCTCAGGCAAAAACGGAATCCTGTCCAGACGTCACGTCGGCGCAGATCGAAGGTCTGTTTACGGAGTTCAACAATGCCTGGGCGACCAAGGATCCGGCAAAGGTCACGGCGCTTTTTACCAAGGAACCGGTCCTGCTGGCCACGGTATCCAACAAGCCGCGCACCGCCCCCGCTGAGGTAAACGACTATTTCATCAAGTTCCTGCAGAACAGCCCGGTGGGCAAGATCGACACATCGTCCGTGGAGATCGACTGCAAGACCGCCTCGCGTGTTGGCACATGGACGGTAACGCTGACAGATCCCAAAACATCCGCGAAAACAGACGTGAAGGCGCGCTACAGCTTTATCTATCGGTACGAGGACGGGCAGTGGAAGATTGATCATCTCCACTCCTCGATGATGCCCGAGAAGTAAAAATCAGATCACCTCCCTGTGATTGGAGTTGGAGCACGGGGAGGTGATCGGTTCTGGACGCTCTATACTCTGTTGGTGTGGCGGTGGCTTGTCGGCCTTTACCCCACCGTGCCCCTGTTGACCACGCCGATCAGGCCTTCGGTGCTGGCGTCATGCGGCTTGGCGCCTTCGCCTTCCAGTTCGGGCAGGATGACCTTGGCCAGCTGCTTGCCCAGTTCCACGCCCCACTGGTCGAAGCTGTTGATGTTCCAGATGACGCCCTGGACAAACACTTTATGTTCATAGAGTGCTACCAGCATGCCCAGGCGGCGGGGGTCCAGCTGATCCATCAGGATGGTGTTGGTGGGGCGGTTGCCGGTGAAGATCTTGTGCGGCAGCAGGGCATCCAGCGCCGCGCCGGCCTTGCCTTCCTTCACCAGTTCAGCGCGAACCTCGGCTTCATTCTTGCCGCGCATCAGGGCCTCTGTCTGGGCCAGCGTGTTGGACAGCAGCATCGCATGGTGCCGGCCCGTCGGGTTCTGGCTCTGGATCGGGGCGATAAAATCGCAGGGGATCAGGTGTGTGCCCTGATGGATCAGCTGATAGAAGGCGTGCTGCCCGTTGGTGCCGGGTTCACCGAAAATGATGGGGCCGGTGGCATAATCCACCACATTGCCCTGGCGATCCACCGACTTGCCGTTGCTTTCCATGTCCAACTGCTGGAGATAGGCCGGCAGGCGGGCCAGATACTGATCATAGGGCAGGACGGCATGGGCCGTGGCGCCGAAAAAATTGCCATACCAGACGCCCAGCAGGCCCAGGATGACCGGCATGTTCTGCGCCAGCGGTGCGGTGCGGAAATGCTCGTCCATGGCGTGCGCCCCGGCCAGCAGCTCCCCGAACCGTTCCGGCCCCACCATGCACGCGATGGGCAAGCCGATGGCGGACCAGAGGCTGTAGCGCCCGCCGACCCAATCCCAGAAGCCGAACATATTGTCGGTATCGATGCCGAATTTCGCCACCTCGTCCGCATTGGTGGACACGGCCACAAAATGCTTCGCCACCTCATCGGCGCTGCCGCCATTGGCCAGGAACCAGTCACGCGCCGTATGGGCGTTGGCCAGGGTTTCCTGGGTGGTGAAAGTCTTGGAAGCGATGATGAACAGGGTGGTGGCCGGGTCCACACGCTTCAGCACCTCGGCAATATGGGTGCCGTCAACATTGGACACAAAATGCGCCGCCAGATGTGGATGGTGCCAGGGGGTGAGGGCCTGGGTCACCATCACCGGGCCCAGATCGGACCCGCCGATGCCAATATTCACGATGTCGGTGATGGCCTGGCCATCATAGCCGCGCCATTCGCCATCGCGCACCTTGTGGCAGAAGGCATAGAGACGGGCCAGGACCTCATGAACGCCGGGCATCACATCCTGGCCCTCCACCAGGATGGGCCGGTCGGCGCGGTTGCGCAGCGCCACATGCAGGACGGCGCGGTCCTCAGTGATGTTGATGCGCTCCCCCCGGAACATGGCGTCGCGCATCTCTTCCAGCCCCTGCTGCCGGGCCAGATCGATCAGCAGGGACAGGGTCTCGTCCGTCACCCGGTTCTTGGCATAGTCCAGCATCATGCCGTCAACGGTGATGCGGTACCGGTCGAAGCGGCCGGGATCGGCGGCGAACAGGTCGCGCATGGGGGCGTCAAACGCGGCACGGTGGGCGGCCAGGGAATGCCAGGCGGGCGAACGGGTCAGGGCGGACATGGATTCTCTCTCCGGCCGGAACAGGGGGGCTCTGCCCGCGATTGATACCATGCCGGTCGCCACCCACAAGCCCGCAACAGCGCCGGTCCCCGGCTGGTCACGGTTTTTCGCCAACCGTGTTCATGTTGCGACAGTTAAGTAATTCGGGCCTGAATTCGGTAACTTCGTTACGTTACGGGCCGGTGCCACCCCGGTCAGAACGCTTCCGGGTCGCCTTCGAACGGGGCGGGGGCGCTGACACGATAGCCCTTGTCCTGGTTGAAGCGCATGCCAGCCTTGGCCATGGCCATTTTTTCGCTGGCGGCCCAGACCATGTAGCGGCGGCCGGCCTTCCACGACTTCACCACCTCGTCCGGGGCGTTGCGGGCCAGATTGTTAAAATCCGGGTGGCTGATCACAAAGACGAAGGCCTGGTCGCCCATGTTTTTGCGTTCATCGAAGACATAGATCTGCGACTCCGTGGCCTTTTCGCGGTCCGCCTGGCGTTCGCCATCATCGATCTGCTGGTTCAGCCGGTCCAGTTCCCGCCGCATCATCTGTTCTTCCCGGCGCAGTGCCAGGGTGGCGGCGGCGCGCTCCCGCATCGCCCGGCTGGCGGCGTTGACCCGGTTCTGGTGACCTTCATGCTGCTTGCGGGTGCGGCGCAGGCGTTGGCGCGTATGCGCCACCATCTGCAGGGCCACGACCCCGCCGCCCAGGATACCGAACATCAGGGGCAGCAGGTCGAAAAGACGATCCAGGATCATGTCGGTGCGGCCCCTTCACTGGTCAGGGCCGCCAGTTCAGCATTTTGCAGGGCGGACAGGTCATCCGCCTCGCTGTGCGGTTCGGTGATTTCGGCGATGAAAAAGCCCGTGGCGGGGGGATAGGATTTTTCCGCCAGCAGCTTGGCATCGCCGACCGTGGGCGCCCAGATCACCGCCTGCTGCGTGCGGGACCAGGCGCGCGACAGGAACGGATGTTCCTTCTGGTCCATCTGGGCACGCTGGACATGGCGGTTCACCACCTGGGCGATGAATTTGCGGGCCGGGCGTTCGGGGCGCAGGCAACCATCTTCCTCGCCCAGCACCCGCATCAGCTGTGATCGGGCTGTCTTCAGATCCAGGATCTTCTTGTTGACCATGTACTGACGGCGCCGGGCCGATTTCACCTCGGCATCCAGCCTGACCAGACGTGGCAGCATCTTTTCCTTACGGTGTTCCAGGCGCTGGGCCAGGATCATCAGCTTTTGCAGACGACCATCCAGACCCACACCCTCCTGCCGCTTGCGCATGGCGCTTTCCGCCGCGGCGGCGATGCCCGCGCCCAGGAGATAGGCCAGACCGGAGATCACAAAAAAGGCGATCGCGGCTTCGGTAAGTTTTTCGATCATCTGTGATGCTACCGACCCGATGGCGCGGACCCAGCCGCGCCGGCAACTATAGGCGCAAGCCAGGGGTGGCGGAAGGACTTGTTAACCGTTTCCTGGTCGGCCGGCCTGCTTCAAAGAAAACCCGCCAGCCCGGGGCGGGCGGCGGGTTCAAGGCGGGGTCGTCGGCGGGATAGGAAAGGGATGGAACCCATCCGGCCACTGAACGGGGAACGGTCAGTAACCAGACACTAACGCCCTTCGCCCCCGTCCCGCTGTGACCAGTGTCACGCGGTGCGCAGATCAATCAGGTCGCCATGCAGGGCGCAGGCCGGCACGACGAATTCGACGATGGCGCGGGCCACATCCGCGGGGGTCGGCAGGCTGGCCGGGTCCTCGCCCGGGAAGGCCTTGGCGCGCAGCGACGTGGCGACAGGACCGGGATCGACCAGATTGATGCGCAGGTTGGTGTTCAGCGTTTCGGCCGCCCAGGTGCGGGCCATCATGTCCAGTGCCGCCTTCGACGCGGCATAGGCCGACCAGTAGGCCGTGGGTTCGCGGCCCACGCGGTCGGTCAGGAAAATGGCCCGGCCGGCATCGGACAGGCGCAGCAGCGGGTCGGTGGTGCGGATCAGGCGCATGGCGGCAGCGATGGACACACCCATCACCCGGTCCCAGTCCTTGGGATCGGAATGGGCGATGGGGCCCAGCGTACCCAACTGCCCGGCGGCATGGACCAGGATGTCCAGGCGTCCGAAACGCTCATAAAGCGCGGGGCCCAGACTGTCCAGCTTGGCGCTGTCCATCAGGTCCTGGGGGATGATGGTGGCGGCCCCGCCCAGCGCCTTGATCCGGTCGTCCAGTTCCTCCAGCGCACCCAGGGTGCGGGCCAGCAGAACCACATGCGCGCCCTCGCGCGCCAATTGTTCGGCCACGGCGGCGCCGATGCCGCGCGAGGCCCCGGTGACAAGGGCGACGCGGCCCGTCAGGCGCGGGGCGGGAAGGGGGGAGGAACCGGTCATGGCGGGTCTCTGCTGAATTCCATTCGGGTGCCGTGCTTAGCGCATTCGGCGGCCATGGGAAAGCGGCGGATCGTCGCCGCGACAGGGATGGGCATCATTACGGTGGCGATATGAAAAAGGGGAGGTGCCGAAACACCTCCCCTTTTCATTGCGCAGGTGGAACAAGCCTTAAGACTTGCGGCTCCACCAGCCGCGCTTGGGCTTTTCAACCGGCGGGTTGACTTCACCAGCCACGGCAGCCGGTGTCGGGGCGACCTCGGCCACCGGCTCAACCGGGGCGTCGGCGACCGGTTCGGCCACCTGTTCGGTAACCGGCTCTGACACGGTCTCGGTCGGCACGGTCTCCGCTTCTGCGGCCTTCTTGCGGCTGCGGGGGGCGCGCTTTTTCGGGGCCGGGGCCTCTTCCGCCGGGGCGGCAGGGGCTTCCGCGACCACGACCGGGGCCGGCTCGGCAGCGGCGGGGGCTTCGGCCGGTGCGGCCTCGGCTTCCACGACCTTCTTGCGGCTGGCCCGCTTTTTCGGGGCCGGGGCCTCTTCCGCCGGGGCGGCAGGGGCTTCCGCGACCACAACCGGGGCCGGCTCGACAGCGGCCGGTGCTTCGGCCGGTGCGGCCTCGGCTTCCACGGGCTTCTTGCGGCTGCGGGTCGGGCGCTTCTTCGGGGCCGGGGCGGCTTCCTCTGCCGGGGCGGCAGGGGCTTCCGCGGCAGTGACGGGGACTTCGGCTGGTGCGGCCTCGGCAGCCACCGCCGGTTCGGCGGCTTCGGCCGGGGCGTCGCCGTCGGCTACCACCTGCTCGTCACCCTCATCCTCGCCCTCGTCACCGGCCTCATCGCTGCCGGTGCCATCCTCGCGGCGACCGCGGCGACGACCACCGCGCTTGCCACGACGGCGCTTCTTGCCGCGCGCGGTCTCGTCATCCTCGCCAGCAGCGGGGGTAACGGGCGTTTCCGCCGCACTATCCTCGGCGGTTTCGGCTGCGGCTGCGGCCTCACCCTCGGCCGGGGCGTCGCCATCCTCGCCCTCGCCCTCATCCTCGCCTTCACCGGCGTCGGTCGCGGCGCCATTGTCGCCACGCTCACCACGGCGGCGGCGGCGGCGGCGGCGGCGGCCACGGCCGTCACGGTCTTCCCGGTCCCCCCGATTGTCGGGTCGGGCCTGGGGCTTGGCCTCTTCTTCCTCGCTCTCCGTCTCGATCTCGGCGACATCGGCTTCGGCCTCTGCCTCTTCGATCTCGATGGCGCGTTCGGTCTGCGCCATCACCCGTTCGGCGCTGACCGGCGCCATGGCCACCACCTCGTCGGCGGCGGTGCGGGCGCGGATACGCTCGATATGGTGGCTGGGGCCGATCATCTTGTCATCGGCCTGCAGGTAGACCCGCAGCCCATGGCGACGTTCGACATCCGCCAGCGCTTCGCGCTTGTGGTTCAGGATATAGAGCGTGACATGGCTGGCGCAGGTGACCGTGATCTCGGCCGAGCGCTTGCGGATGCCTTCTTCCTCGACGGCGCGCAGCACGGCCAGGGCCGCGCTTTCCAGACTGCGGACCATGCCGGTGCCCTGGCAATGCGGGCAGCGTTCGAAGTTGATCTCCTGCAGGGACGGACGCAACCGCTGACGCGACAGTTCCAGCAGGCCGAAGGCGGAGATGCGGCCCAGCTGGATGCGGGCGCGGTCGGCCTTCATGAAGTCCTTCAGCCGCTTTTCGACCGCCGCATTGTTGCGCGGATCCTCCATGTCGATGAAGTCGACCACGACCAGACCGGCCAGATCGCGCAGACGCAGCTGGCGGGCCACTTCCTCGGCCGCTTCCAGGTTGGTACGCAGCGCCGTCTCTTCGATGTTGCGTTCCTTGGTGGAACGGCCCGAATTGACGTCGATGGCGACCAGCGCTTCCGTCTGGTTGATGACGATATAGCCGCCCGAGCGCAGCTGGACGATGGGGTTGAACATCGTCTCGATCGCCCCTTCCACCTGGAACCGGTGGTAGAGCGGGATCGACGGGTCGTTATAGAGCTGGATCTTCTTGGCGTGGCTGGGCATCAGCATCCGCATGAAGTCCTTGGCCACGCGGAAGCCGGCTTCACCCTCGACATGAACCTCGTCAATGTCGCTGGAATAAAGGTCGCGGATGGTGCGCTTGATGAGGTTTGCTTCCTCATAGATCAGCGCCGGGGCGACGGATTGCAGCGTCGTCTCGCGGATGCTGTCCCACAGGCGCATCAGATATTCAAGATCGCGGCGGATTTCCGGCTTGGACCGTTCGATGCCGGCCGTGCGCAGGATGACCGACATGCCAGGCGGAATGTCGAAATCCTCCAGCATCTCCTTCAGGCGCTTGCGGTCGGCCGGGTTGGTGATCTTGCGGCTGATGCCACCACCCCGCGGCGTGTTGGGCATCAGCACCGCATAGCGGCCGGGCAGCGACAGATAGGTGGTGAGCGCCGCACCCTTGTTGCCGCGTTCTTCCTTGGTCACCTGCACCAGCAGGATCTGGCGGCGCTTGATGACTTCCTGAATCTTGTAGGATTTCAGGGGACGGCGGCGCTGCTGCTGCTGCGGCTGATAGGGCCGTTCCTCAACCTCTTCTTCGACGCTGTCTTCCGCGCTTTCGACCTGGGCGGCCTGGGGACGGTAGCGGCGCGGGCGTTCGCGGCCCGAGGAATGCACGAAGGGCGAGCCGGGCTCACCCACATCGGATGTTTCGCCATCGGCGTCACCGCCGGCATGGTCATCCTCGGTAGCCACACCTTCGGAGTCGCCGGTTTCCACAACCTCGGCCAGGGTGTCCAGGGCTGCCGCCTCGCCACCATCCTCGGCCACGATGGGGGCGGGGGCGGCGCCACCGATCTCCTCCGGCGGCGGGGCGGGGGGCGCATCCTCAACATGGCCGTTATCGTCCAGGTCCTCGCCCCGTTCGGCGCGGGCTTCCCGCTCTTCCGCCAGCTCCTGCTGTTCGCGCAGCAGCGCCTCGCGGTCGGCGACCGGGATGCGGTAATAGTCGGGATGGATTTCGGAAAAGGCCAGGAAGCCGTGGCGGTTGCCGCCATATTCCACAAAGGCCGCCTGGAGCGACGGCTCGACCCGGATGACGCGGGCCAGATAGATATTGCCCTTGAGCTGCTTCCTGGAGGCGATCTCGAAATCAAGCTCTTCCAGGCGGTTACCATTCACCACGACAACCCGGGTTTCCTCCGGATGCGTGGCATCGACAAGCATACGCTTGGCCATATGTCTTCCCCGTGGCCAGGGCTGCCGCCCCTCCGCGCGACGGGACGGAAGACGGACCCTGCCACCATTGCGGTGCGGGACTTGTCGTCAGCGGCGGGGAGGGTCATCGAACAGCGCCTGCCGCCCGGCCCCGGTCAGGGAGAAGGCGGAAGCAGCCAGGATGGACCAGCGCCGTTGCCGGGCCTGCGTCGGATGAACCGAACAGGCCAGCCCCAAGGTTTCCACTACACCGCGCCCCGTTGGGGTCGAACCCGTGTGGCGTCACATCCAGGGGGCGCTGCTGTGTCGGCAACATGGCCGGCGGCGGGTCCCCAAGGGCGACGCCGATGCCCGTTTCAGGGCCCTGGCGAAGCGCGGTCTGTCGCGGTTGTCACCATAAACATTCCGTACCCCATTCCACAACGATAGAATCGCAACCATGCGAATGTTCTAGCCGATTCCCGGCGCGTGCCGTCCGCTTGGTGACAGCAATTGAGGCCTTGGATGATGATGGGCGTTGAAGTCCCTGATTCTCCGTGCTTATAGTGCCGGAGCAGCATTCGTCCATTGTCGATTCGCCCGAAGGGGAAGGGCAGCCGTGGCGCAGATCGGGGCAATCCAGGCCTTGGCCGCAAGGTCGGTGTCAAAAGTGCGCGTGCTTTTGACGGCGGCCTTGCTGTGCCTTGCGGCGCCGCCGCCGGTGACGGCCCAGACCCCGGTGCAGACCGCGTCCGTTGCATCGGCGCGCGTCATGCCGGAGGCCACGCGTATCGCCGCCGCCCGTCTGGGTGATCATGGCGACAAGACGCGGTTCGTCCTGGAACTGACCCGCGATGCCCCCTTTACCATCCTGGCCGAGGCCACCGGTGTGGCGGTGGAGATGGAGGCGGCACTGGATGCGGCCCTGCCACCCGCCAAGGGTCTGGTCCGGGCGGTGTCCGTCCGGCCGGGGGTCCGGGCGGGGCATTTGCGGCTGGTGTTGACCACCACCGGGCCGGTGCGTGTGCTGCTGGCGGAGGTGATACCGCCGCGTGACGGCATGCCGCCGCGTTTTGTCATGGATTTGGCCGCAGGACAGTCAGGGTCGGGCACCGGCGGGTTCAGCGTGCTGACCCCGGCCAGTGCCAGCACCCTGAAACCGCCGGTGCCGAAGGAAAAGCCCAAGCCGCCGCTGCCCATGATCGTCATTGATCCCGGTCATGGCGGACAGGACCCCGGCGCCATTGCCGTGGGCGGCGCCTTTGAGAAGGACATCACCCTGGCCATGGCCAAGGAGTTGCGCCGGCAATTGCTGGCCACCGGCCGCTATCGTGTGGCTCTGACCCGCGACCGGGATGTGTTCATCCCGCTGCGTGACCGTCCCGCCCTGGCCCGGACCAAGGGGGCCGACCTGTTCATCTCGCTCCATGCTGACAGCATCACGTCGCGCCAGGTGCGGGGCCTGTCCATCTATACCCTGTCGGAGAAGGCATCCGACCGGGAGGCGGAGATGCTGGCCCAGCGCGAGAACCAGTCCGACGCCATTGTCGGCATGGACCTGTCGGTGCAGTCCGCCGACATTGCCAGCATCCTGATCGGCATGTCGCAGCGCGACACGCTGAACCAGTCGCGTCGCTTCGCCTCCCTGCTGCTGAAAAGCCTGGACCCCAGTATCGCCGTCCTGCCAGGGCCGCTGCGCTCGGCCGGTTTTGCCGTGCTGACGGCGCCGGATGTGCCGGCGGTACTGGTGGAGATGGGCTATCTGTCGCACAGCCAGGATGCCAAGCTGCTGGGCAGCGACGCCCACCGCAAACGCATGGCCGGTTCACTGCTGCGTGCCGTGGATGGCTACTTTGGTAGATAAAGTTTAATCTCCCGATATTTGATGAGGACGACATCCAGCATCAGGAGAGAGCTATGCGGTAAATTTTCGCTGCTTTTTTCTGCTTGCCTTTTATCAATGCCTAGTTGGTCTGAATGCTTGAAGCCTGAACATTATAAAATGTCAGAATCAACTCAGCATGTTTATGGAGAAAAAATATAAGTGGTTCCTGACAGTTCTCCTAGATTTTATTTATCGCTGTCCGTCGATGAACATGGGTCGCCGCTAAGTCCGGATGGAAATCGATTAAATCTAATACCGACGGTCAAGAATTTTGACCGTCGGTATCATAAGTAACCGCGAAGCATGAAATCCCGGACAATAATGGGCGAAGGACGGGATGACGGTTCTCCTATCTCGGGATGGTTTTCCTGTTTATCCGATTACCCTGCATCGCGGCGTTATATCCCTATGAACACATGACATTTCCCAGCAATGTGGTGGACTGCGCCAGATCATGCTCTTGGTTGCAGGGCTTACCGCGTCAGATGTTCGCACCCACCTCCCGTTCCGGCCACGCCCTTCACCGCTATGTCTGGTTGCTGCTGACCTGCCTGTTGCTGCTGCTTCCGGCCGGGGCCAAAGAGCTGCGGCTGGGCGTGTCGGTGATGCCGCGCAGTGTCGACCCGCATTTCGGGATCAGCCGCACCGACCAGTTCCTGCATGCGCAGGTCTATGAGGGGCTGGCCGATACCGATGTGCAGCAGGAACCGGTGCCGCGCCTGGCGCAACGGTGGGAGCGGCAGGGGGATGGCGTGTGGCTGTTCCATCTGCGCCGCAATGTGTTGTTCCAGAATGGACAGCCGTTCCGGGCGCGCGACGTGCTGTTCAGTTTCTGCCGCACCCGCTTTGTCGCCAACTCCGCCCGCCCCTATGCCAGGTTTCTGAAGCGTGCGGCGGTGGTCGCGGCGGTGGATGATTACACCATCCGCGTACAGCTCAATGACGATACCGTCCTGTTCCCGATTGATATCGCCGCCATCCCCATCATCGCCGCCCCGCCGGGCACCGACTGGCAGTTCAGCACCGAGGGGTGCGCCACGGCAGACCGCGTGCGGGACACGGACTTTGCCAACCCGTCGCTGGGGGCGGGCACGGGGCCCTATCGGCTGGTGTCGTTCAGCCCGGACCGCGTCACCATGCGCGCCAATCCCCGCCATTGGGGTAATGCGCCCGATTGGCAGGGGTTCCAGGTGATCCGCTTGGATGGTGCCGACCGCGTCCGGGCGATTGTCGAGGGCCGTGTCGACATCCTGGACAGCCCACCCTTCGGCGCGGTGGCTTTCATGAAGGACCGCACGGATGTGAAGGCGCTTTATGGTGCGTCGTCGGCCCTGGCCTATCTGCAGGTCAATGTCGCCGCCGGGGCCAAGGGCGGTATTCGGTTCGATGATGTGCGCGTGCGCCGCGCCATCATGATGGCCATCCCGCGCGAGGCTCTGGCGCAGCGGGTGCTACCGGGCATCGGCACGGCCACGGGGCAGATCCCGTTGAAGGGGGCGACTGCCCGATCAGCAGAGGTGCCGGACGAAATGTTCGACCCCGAACAGGCCCGCCACCTGCTGGCCGAGGCGGGATATCCCGATGGCTTCAAGACCACCATCCTGGCCATGCCCAGCCATGTGCGCGTTGCCAAGGTCCTGGCCCATTTCCTGGCCGCCATCGGCATTAACGCCACGGTGTTCGAGGAGGCGCAGGACCGGTTCCTTCCCCGCGTTCAGTCCGGCGATTTCGAGATTTACTGCGCGGGCTGGGTCTTCACCCCCGGCAACATCGCCCAATCCTATCATCAATTGCTGGGCAGCACCCCGCCGGGCCTCAGCAATTATGGCCGCTATGCCAACCCGGCGCTGGATATGCTGCTGGCCTCGATTGAGCGCGAGCCATCGGCGACAAAGCGCGACGACCTGACCCGGTCGGCCACGCGCATGGTGCATGATGATGCCGCCCTGATCCCACTGTTCCATACCTGGAGCCGGTGGATCATCCGCGACGGCGTCATCCTGGCCCCCCGCATGGACCGCGGCCTGCGCGCCGCCGATGTCCGCGACGCCGCCAATCATGCGATGCGGGGCGGCAAGGGGCCGGGGCCAGAGGTGAATTGACGGAGGGGGCGGACAAAGTATGGCTGATTCCGATATGGTCTTCATCGCCACAGGGCAATCGGGTGGAGGATCATAATCATTCAGTGGGTTCTCCGTCATCCGGGCCTTCGCCGGGATGCCGGTGTTGCTATTTCCGGACTGTTCTCCTGTTTACCCGATTGCCCTGCGCTGGTGGCCAATCAAAGGCCATAATTTTCTGAAGATCATATATAGTGGCATATCGGTGCAGCCCAGATGGGCGGCACCGATATTTTATATGATCCGGATGGCTGCGCATCCGGTGGGTCGGAAGTCGGGTGGGTTGGCATTATGAATCGCGTTGTTAAGGGCTTGGCTATTGCCGGTGTCTCGCTCGCTGTGCTGGGTGCAGCCTCGGCCGGCGGGGCCTGGATCTATTTCAGCAAGGATCTGCCCGACCATACGACGCTGGCCAATTACAACCCCGCGGTCGCCACCCGCGTGCATGCCGGCGACGGGCGTCTGGTGGCGGAATTTGCCAGTGAGCGGCGTGTCTTCGTGCCCTTTGCCGCCATTCCCAAGCGGGTCAGCAACGCCTTCATTTCCGCCGAGGATCAGAATTTCTATACCCATCACGGGGTGGACTGGTTCGCGGTGCTGCGCGCCCAGCTTCAGAATGTGAAGAATATCGGCCAGGGCCGCCGGCCCATCGGCGCCAGCACCATCACCCAGCAGGTGACGCGCATCTTCCTGTTGTCGAACGAAGTCTCCTATGTCCGCAAGATCAAGGAAGCCATCCTGTCCGGCCGCATCGAGGATGCGATGGGCAAGGACAAGATCCTTGAAATCTATATGAACGAAATTTTCCTGGGCAATCGGGCCTATGGTGTGGGGGCGGCGGCCCTGAACTATTTCAACAAGTCGCTGGATGAGCTGACGGTCGCCGAGGCGGCGTTCCTGGCCAGCCTGCCCAAGGCGCCGGATCGTTATTACCGCGAGCGCCATCGCGACGCGGCCATCGCGCGCCGCAATTATGTGATCGGCCGCATGGAGGAGGACGGCTATATCAGCCGCGCGGAGGCCGAGGCCGCGCGGGCCGAGCCGCTGAACTTCGCCGACCGGTCCAATGACAGCAATGTCCGCGCCGATTATTTTGTGGAAGAGGTGCGGCGCGAACTGGCCAAACTGTATGGCGAGCAGACGCTCTATGCCGGCGGCCTGTCGGTGCGCACCACGCTGGACCCCGATATTCAGGCGGCCGCGTCCACGGCGCTGCGCAACGGTTTGCTGGCCTATGACCGGCGCGACGGATGGCGTGGTGCCATCACCCGCTTCGACAGCCTGGAGGGCTGGCAGGAGCAGCTGGAGGATGTACGCACCCCACCCGGTGCCGAGGAATGGGACCTGGCGGTGGTTCTGTCGGCGGGTGCCGACGCGGTGGAGGTCGGGCTGGCCGACGGGTCCACGGGGCAGATCCCGCTGTCGGAACTGAAATGGGCGCGCAAGGTCAAGGACGGCAAGTTTGTCGGCCCCAGCATCCAGAAGGCCTCCGACGCGCTGGCGCCGGGCGAGGTGGTCCTGGTGGAACCCCTGGACGACAAGGCCCGCACCCTGGGCCTGCGCCAGATCCCGGAGGTCCAGGGGGCCTTGGTCGCCATGGACCCGCATACGGGCCGCGTGCTGGCCATGTCCGGCGGGTTCAGCGCCCGGATCAGCGTGTTCAACCGCGCCACCCAGGCCCTGCGCCAGCCAGGGTCGGCCTTCAAGCCGTTTGTCTATCTGGCGGCCCTGGATCACGGCTTCACGCCCAGCACCCTTGTGCTGGACGCGCCCTTCGCCCTGGATCAGGGCGGCGGCCTGGGCAAGTGGAAGCCCTCGAACTATACCGAGAAATATTATGGCCCGACGCCGCTGCGCGTGGGGATCGAGAAGTCGCGCAATGTCATGACGGTGCGGCTGGCCCAGTATATCGGGATGGAGCCGATCGTCGATGTGGCCCGCCGTTTCGCCATCAAGGATGATTTGCAGCCCACCTTGTCCATGGCGCTGGGGGCCGGGGAGACGACGGTGCTGCGCCTGACGGCGGCCTATTCGATGCTGGTCAATGGCGGGCGCAAGATCGAGCCCAGCTTCATCGACCGGGTGCAGGACAAGGCCGGCAAGACCATCTTCCGCCATGACATGCGGGACTGCGCGGGCTGCCAGTCGGTGCTGCCGGCGCCGGTTCCCACAGGCGCGGTTCCCGTGCCGGTGGTGGCGCCGGCTGACCCGGTTCCGGCGGCCGACCCTGCCAGCCTGCCGCTGATCCCCGATACGCGGGAACAGATCGCCGATCCGCGCACCGTCTATCAGATCGTCTCCATGCTGGAAGGGGCGGTACAGCGGGGTACGGGCGTCAGGCTGCGGGAGATCGGCAAGCCGCTGGCCGGCAAGACAGGAACGACCAACGACGCCATGGATGCCTGGTTCGTCGGCTTCTCTCCCGATCTGGCCGTGGGTGTCTTTGTCGGTTACGACCAGCCGCGGTCCATGGGCGACCATGAAAGCGGCTCCACCATCGCGGTGCCCATCGTGAAGGATTTTATGTCGGCGGCGCTGAAGGATGCGCCGGCCACGCCCTTCCGCGTGCCGCCCGGCCTGCAACTGGTCCGCGTCGACCCCGAGACGGGCAAGCCGGCCAACCCCGGCCAGCGCAACGCCATCTGGGAAGGCTTCATCCCCGGAACGGAGCCCAAGGGGCAGCAGAGCGTCCTGGATGGCGGCGATTCCGGCGCCGGCTTTGTGCAGGGGCAGCCGGCCGGGACGGTGGCCCCGGGACAGCCGCAGCCCACGGTGGGCACGGGCACGGGCGGTGTCTATTGATGTCTTGCGGTGTCAAGGGATCGGGGGCGTGATCTCTTGACTTAAACCAATCATTAACTTTGTTGTTCTTCACTTTGGCGGTTTGACAGCCGGGATCGGCTTTGTATAGTGCCGGTCCTTTTGCCACCCTGTCTTCCATGCCCGCTGACCCGCAAACGCCGCTTTCCTTCACCCGTCTGCATCTTGTCCGCACCGCGGGTGGGAGCGAGGCCTTGCGCCGGGGGCTGACGGCCCTGTCGGATGCCGATGTGATGCATCTGGCCCGGTCCCTGGAATTCCAGGGCGTGCTGGACGGGGAGATGCCGGACCTTCTATCGGCCCTGCGCCCACGGATGCGCCAGTTGCGGCCGGAGCGGGTGGGATCGGTGGAGCGCCTGTGCTGGCGCCCGCTGGAACGGTTCCTGACTGACCAGACGGAGGTGGTGTCGGGGGTGCCCTGGATCGTGCCGCGCCGTCTGCTGCGTCCCTTGTGGGAACTGGTGGAGGCGGCCAATGCCGATCTGGTGGATCAACTGCGCCGCCGGCATCTGAACGCCTGTTTCGACAGAGATCAGATGGCGCTGGATCAGGTGGCGCACCAGGTGGTGGATCTGGCGGCCTTCATCTTGAACAACGCCATGAATATTCCGGCCCGCCTCAAACTGTCGGCGGCGGAAACGGCGGTGGTGCGGTTCATGGCCCGTGTGCTGAAATGGCATCGGCTGGTCATGCCCAATGTCCGCTATTTCCAGCAGACGCAGGCCCGACAGACCGATCAGGTGCAGGCGCTGCGGCTTTACACCAACTGGTACAGTGTCTTCGAACTGCTGGACACCCAATTCGACCTCTATGTCCTGTACCTGTTCGAGATGACGCCCAACCCCGTGGATGTCATCGACGCCTTTCCCTTCTATTTCGACACCATGACGGAGCCGTCGGGTCTGGCGCTGCAATGGCTGTATCACCGGCTGGACAATATCGCGGCCGATACCGCCAGCCTGCTGGCGCGGCCGCCACGCATCCAGCCGGCGGAGGTGTTGCTGGACCTGACCGACCGCGTGTTCCTGCTGAACCGCCTGGTCACCCGCCTGCGCCGCATCCCGCTGTTCGCTCCCGATGGGGCGGCGGGGGATGGGCTGGCGGCGCTGCTGCGCGGGCGGTTGGGCTTTGACAGTGTGGAACGGCTGGGCGATGCGCTGATGGACTGGCTGCACGATGTGCTGATGGGGCCGGCGGACAAGCGCATGCGGGCAATGATGGTGCTGGGCCCGCTGGCCGGCATCTATCCCGCCCTGGTGCTGCTGATCGACAATGGCGAGCGCGGCAACAGGGCGCACAAGCTGCGCATGCGCCTGGGCGACAAGGCGGTGGATGATATCGACCGCTATCTGCGCAGCCACGAAATGGCCCCCCAGGCCCGCCACGCCACGGCCGCCAACATCACCCCCATCATCGACATGTGCCGCGCCTTCGGCAAGGCGGAGGCGGTGACGGACCTGGAGCGGCGGCTGCGGCGATAGGATTTGTGCGATCTGGCGCCCGCCCGGCCCTTGCGGGTCGCCTGATCAGGCGACCATTGAACAGGGGACCGTCGGTATGAGGCCTGTTTCCGATCAGCGGAACTATGCTTTAGAACCGCAATGTGAACACGGTCCCCCCGTCAGGGTCGGGGGACAGGTTGATGCTGCCGCCATGGGCCAGCATCACCTGCCGGGCCAGCGACAGGCCCACGCCCGATCCGTCGCGTTTGGTGGTGTAGAAGGGGATGAAGATCTTTTCCGCCACATCGGCCGGGATGCCCGGCCCATTATCGCCGACATTGATCACCACATGCCCGCCCTCGTCCAGATGGGCGGTCAGGCGGATGCGGTGGCCGCCGGCGCGCGGTTCCACGTCGCGCATGGCCTCCACCGCGTTTTTCAGCAGGTTGATCAGCACCTGCTCCACCATATCGGCATCGGCCATCAGCTCCAGTTGCGGCGGCAGCACCAGAACTTCCATGGACACGCCATGGCTGTCGGCGGCCGGCGCCATCAGGCGCTGCAACCGTTCGGTGATCTCCTTCACCTTCATGCGGGACAGTTGTGGCTTGGGCACGGATGTGAACTGGCGATAACGATCGACAAAGCGCAGCAGGCTGTTGGACCGGCGGGCCACCGTATCGATGGCCATTTCCGCATCCTGCATTTCCTCCACCAGATGCGGCTGCCCGGCCACCTTCTCCTTCAGGTCGGACAGAACCCCCTGCGCCGTGCGGGTCAGCGACGCGATGGGGGTCAGGGAATTCATCATCTCATGCGTCAGCACCCGCACCAGATCCTGCCAGGCCCGCACCTCGGTGGCCTCCAGGTCGCCGGCAATGTTCTGCAAGGACAGAAGCAGCCGGCTTTCCCCGCCCAGGATCAGACGGGTGGCTGTCACGGTCAGTTGCTGCGGCCCCACCGAACTGCCGGCGGCCACGCGGATCAGGGTACGCGTGCCGGGTGCCAGCCCGCGCAGCGCGTCGGCGATCAGCTGCCCGTCGGTCGTCCGCCGGCTCAGCTCCTCCGGTCCCAGCAGCCGATGGGCAAAATTGTTCAGCAGTTGGACCCGCCCATCCTCGAAGATGGCGGCCAGCGCCACCGGCACATGGTTCAGCATGGCGTTCAGATAATCGGCCTGCTTTTCCGTACTGACACGGCTGGCACGGAACTTGTCCATCACCTGGGTGATGGCGGTGCCCAGATCGTCAAAGGCCGATCCCTGGTCGGTCTGGCGGAAGGTCTGGCTGAAATCGGAATGCGCAATGGCGCCCAGGAACCGCGCCACCTCGCGGTTGGTCTTGGTGACGGTGCGCAGCAGCCCGCCCACCTGCGCCAGGATGGCCAGGCCGACCAGCAGACTGATGGCGGGCAGCGACGTCTCCACCAGCATGATGCCCAGCAGCATGGAAGACAGGGCCAGCAGCGCCACCCGGATGGTGACATTCAGCTCGAACCGCCTATAGCCCATGCTTTTCCATCCGGCGATA
>JAIXTS010000336.1 GCA_027483805.1 Azospirillum sp.
GTGCGCTCCCTGGCGGCACTGGAACGCACGCGCCGGCAGCAGGGATGGCACTGGCAGCGGCCCGTCAATCGTGATCCGACGCGCCCGCGCCTGATGTCCAGCACGTTGGGCAACCGGGGTCGGTTCGCGCATAATGTGCTGGAATATGTGCTGTTGCGGCTTTACGCCGAAAAGCAGGGTTGCGTCCTGGAAACCCCCGACTGGGTCGGCGGCGCCTATTTCGACCTGGACGATCCGGCCCCCGGCGATCCGCTGCCCCCCTGGCCCTTCTGCCGCCGGGTCCTGAACCGCTTTGTCACCGGGCAGCGACAAGGAGAAGCGCCCATCGACCGGGACGCCCTGTCGCCGCTGTTCTTGTATGATTATCCGCTGGCCGTGCGTGACCGGGTCCGGTCCTGGTTGCGGCCGCGTCCGCAATGGGCCCCCTGGATCAACCCGCCGGTCGATGCCCTGCGTGCCGTGGGCAATACCGTGGTGGCGATCCATATCCGGCGTGGCGACTTCCTGCATTATGGGTATCCGATCACGGAAACCCAGAGCTATGTCGACTGGCTGCGGGCGCTGTGGCCGACGCTGGACCAACCGGTGCTGTATCTGGCCAGCGACGATCTTCCGGCGGTGCGGGCGGCCTTCCGCGATTTCCGGCCTGTCACCCTGCATGATGCGGGGCCGGCCTGGCCGGGGCTTGAATTCCTGCAGGATTTCCATGTGCTGACCCAGGCCGACATTGTCGGGATCAGTGCGGCCAGCGGGTTCAGCCAGCTGGCCGCCCGCCTGAACGAACGGGCCCGGCTCTGCGTGGAGCCGGACATGGCGACAGGCGGGATCAAACCTTTTGTCGGCTGGGTATAAAATCGCTCTGCCTTGATACGGACCGATGATCAGTATCAAGGCGGTCGTCAGGTGCAGGTCGGCCTGAATGGCTCAAAGATTGTGCCCCTTGCTGGGCACATTTTCCGTCATTTGCCGGGCCGCCAGAGCATCCGCCACCCGGCCCATGACCGTGGCCCAGTCACCGCGCGCATCCTGCCGGAACAGGCGCATGGTCGGGTACCAGAACGTATCCTCCCCCGTCGCCAGCCAGCGCCAGTCGGGGGAGAAGGGCAGGACCGTCCAGGTCGGTCGCCCCAGCCCGCCCGCCAGATGGGCCGGGCCGGTGCAGGAGGTGATGATCAGGTCCAGATTGGCCATGATGGCGGCCGTATCGGCGAAATCCCCAATCTCCGGCCCCAGGTCCGTAAAACTGTCGGGCAGGGGGCCGACCATTTCCAGATCCTTGCGGCCGGGCCCCTTCTGCAGGCCGAAAAAGGCAATGCCGGGCAGGTCCAGCAGCGGGCGGAAGGCCCGGAGGCCCGGCGAACGCAGGTGGTCGGCCTTGAATTCCGGATTACCAGCCCAGACCAGCCCCACCTTCAACCCTGCAACGCCCGACAGCCGGTCGGCCCACCGCGCCTGCAGGTCCGGCTCCGTTCCCAGATAGGGCACAGTGGCGGGGATATTGCCGATCCGGGCCCCCAGCCGGTGCGGCAGGGACAGCAGCGATATGTGCGCATCGTGCGGCGGCATCGGTTGGAACCGGCCAACCACCTGGTCCACGCCCGGCATGGCCCCCAGCAGGCGCACCAGCTGGCTGTTGCATTCCAGGATGACCTTGAGGCCACGCGCCTTCAGCACGGGCAGGTACCGCACGAATTGCAGCGCGTCGCCCACCCCCTGTTCGTCATGCACGACCAGGGTGCAGCCCGCCCTGTCCGACCCGTCCCATGCGGGGGAGGTGAAATCACGCCGAGGGGAGGGGAAATCCGCCATGCGGCTGCGCCATTCATATTCGGCCAGCCCCTCTTCGTAATCACCCTGCATCAGCAGGCTGACGGCCAGGGCCGTATGGGCGGCGGCCAGGGTGGGATCATGGCGGACGGCGGCCCGCGCGCTTTCCACCGATTGGGCGATCTGCATCTCCTCCCGATAGGCGACGGACAGGTTCAGATGGGTGGTGGCGCTGTCGGGCTTTCGGGCCAGGGCCCGCCGGAAACAGTCCATGGCTTCGGGATAGAGATACTGATCCTGCAGCACGATGCCCAGATTGCTGAGCAGGCCCGTATCATCGGGGGCAAAGCCCAGCGCCGTGCGATAGGCGGCGGCGGCATCGTCCAGCCGGCCCAGACGCCGCAGGGCAACGCCCAGATTGGTATAGGCATGCACCGACAGCGGCTGCATGCCCAGCAGGTCGTGCAGCGCCTCCACCGCCTCTTCGGCCCGGTTATCCAGGATCAGCAGCCGGGCCAGTTGCAACCGGGCCTCGCCCGTGAAGGGGCGCAGGGTGATCAGCTGCTTCTGGGCGGCGACGGCGTCGCCATAGCGCTGCATCTGGTCCAGGATATTGACCAGGTTGTGATGGGCATCGACAAAGTCCGGCGACAAGCGCAGGGCCCGCAAACAGGCGTTCAGCGCGTCGGGCAGCCGGCCCAGCCGGCGCAGTGCACTGGCCAGGTTGGAATGGTGGATGGCGCGGTCGGGTTCTGCGCTGGCTGCCTGTTCCAGCAACGGCAGGGCCGCGGCATAATCGCCGGCCTGGAGATGAAGAATGCCCAGCCGCTGCAACGCCTCGCCATGGGCCGGGTCGCGCTTCAGCACCGCCTGGTAGCCCGCCAGCGCGTCGGCCCGGCGCCCCGCATCATGATGGGCGGCAGCCGCGTTCAAAAGCTCGGTAAGGGCAGGCATGGGCCGGTTCCGCAGTCGATTGATGGCAATGGATCAGCTTTGGCACCGAGTTTCCCGAACCAACCCGGCGCCGAACATTCCACAGATATCCAATATCCGCATCGGTACCGCCGATGCCATTGCAATCGTCGCAACGGGTTGATGGGTGCGCATCTGGCAGCGGGTGGCCGGCGGGTGCTGACCAAAGGCATCACCCGCCAGGATGGGGCCGATCTGGCCGCCTTGCTTCTGAACAAGGGCTGTCATGTGACCGGCCCCCTGCGTCCGGGCGGCACACCGGTCGGCCGGGCCTGGCGGCTGGCGGAGATGGGGCTGCTGGATGATCATGCGCCGGATGAGATATGCCATCCGGCAGGCGGGCGGTAGCGTCACGGAATGAGGGTCACCGGTTCCCCGTGCGTCGGGTCCGTCTTGACGATGGTTACCGGCGTATCGGCAGGCACCGTCAATTGATAACTCATGCCGCCGGACAGATAGGCATAGCAGGAAAGGGTGACGGACCCATCCGCCGCCACGGTCCGGGTCAGGGGGCATTGCTGGCCGCTGATCGACATTTCGCGCAGTTTTTCCGCCCGGGCGGCCGGGAGAAGCAGCTGTATACGGTGCACACCCTCATGTCCCGGTGTGAAATCGCAACGCCCGGCCGGGGCGGCGCATCGTTGCCCGTCGGGTTCTGTGGCGGCCCGCACGGACGACAGGGGGGCGACCGCCAGCGACCCGACCAGTATGGCCAGGCCCGCCGATACGCGGATCGTGGAAAACATCGGAAACCTCGTCACATTATCACTATGCTCGCCCCATCCTTTCCATAGAGCATGAGCATCGCAGAAATCAACCCCTGACGCGTAGAGCAAGTGTCATACCCCGACCGGATACATCAACCCGATACGGGGCGTACCGTGCAGGAAAGGGGTGACGCGGTGGGGGAGCCCATGGTTAAAGGGCGTCGGACCCAGTGAAAGGACAGCCGACATGCCGGCAGAGGAAGATATCGTCGAACGTCTGCGCCGCCGCGCGGCCCGTGCCCGCGACCGTTACCCCGACGAGGCCGACGATCCGGCGACCCTGGTGGGTGGCCTGATTCAGGATTATGAAGCCGCCGCCGACGAGCTGCAGCGCATGCGCGATGCCCTGAAGGACCTGTCACGCCAGGCGCTGCGGGCCATGCTTGGCTGAAAAGCCCATCTTTTTCAAGGTGATGGGGTTCAGTCACATTTTGTGCAAGAAGCATTTGCACCGGCCGGACCGATGCGCTATGGTCCGCGCCGCCCGGGATTGTTGCCCCGGCGCCGGCATGGACCCGTAGCTCAGCTGGATAGAGCGCTGCCCTCCGAAGGCAGAGGCCGATGGTTCGAATCCATTCGGGTCCGCCACTTTCTCCCAA
>JAIXTS010000294.1 GCA_027483805.1 Azospirillum sp.
AAGAGCAACATGTAAAAAGATGCTCAAACGTACAGTATCCAAACGAACCAGACCCGCCAGCTCATCAAGATCCGCCGCCTGCGCATCCCTTCTCAACAGATTCACTTGTCAAAGAACCATCGGCCAAAGACCGAACGACACCCATCGACCGGCTTTCACCGGACAACCAAACCCCACCAGAAGAAGGGAAGGCATCGGAGGCAGTGACCTCAGCCACCGCCTGATCCCCTTCATTTAGGCCTTCCGGCTTACGCCGTCAACCCCAAAATCAGAGATCAGTCAACCATCGCCGCCAGAGCGTTTCCGGCGCGTCGGTGAGGCGCTTTCTAAACACCCCGCCAATCCTTGTCAACATCTTTTTCAGTTTTTTTCAGCGCCGTCACCGACACCAAAAACCAACACCCAAAGAAACGAACAAGCTCGCTGATCATCTGGCAATCCTTTAAGATTGCCTAACAATCACCAGCAGTACGATGATCAACTTTTTGTTAACTTGTCTGGCCAGTCACCCGACCGAAGAACCGTGGATACTGCTCAAAGCCACTATCCGCTGCCCGTTTTGCTTCAGCGGCAGAGCCACCGTCCCAAGCGGGAGCCGGGATATAGACCTGGGGATTGGGCAGTGCAACAACTATTTTCGCAGCCGCCGCATTTTCTTCATGCCAGCCCGAGGGCGCGCAATTCGGCGAGGAGATGTTCCGGCAGGGCATCGCCGCCGTGCCCCTGCCCGAGATCGGCCGGGGCATCTTCGGGCTTCAGATAGCGCCAGCCCTGAAACGGGCGCTTGGGCATCGACACGGTTTCAGTCAGTTCCGGATCCATCAGCATCCGGCAATATTCCGTACCATCGACATCCCGGACCATGTCGAAGCCGACAAACTGTTGCCGGCATTGCACGAAACCCTTCACCACCCAATAGATGCAGCCCCCATTCAGCAGGTCCGCCGTGCGGGTGGGTGCGCGCTTCGTGTGGGTGGGAACGACTGCCCGTCCCTGCCAGTTGATCTGGTGGTCGCGGCGCCAGTCCCGCATGGATTGAAGGCTTTCAGCGCCCACAGCCAGACGCAGAAGATGGATGGTCATATCGACATACGCCCGAATGATTAAACAGGGGCGATTGATATGGACCGGAGATCAGGCACCGGCAAGCGGGTTGGAAGAACGGCACCGGCCTTCGAAATCAGCGGAAATGAATTCCGGCTTCTTGAACAGGCCGCGCAGCCAGGCCGCCAGCATGCACAATTCTTCCAGCTTCAGCACCTCGTCCAGCGTGCCGGAAGGAAAGCGCACCTCAAAACTCTCGGAGATGATTTCCAGCACCTCCTCCACCTGTTCGATGGCCAGACCACAATCGGTCTCCAGCATGGCGGTGCGGGTCAGTATCTTCTCATCGACACCATATTCATCGCGGATCAACTTCACGATCCAACGAAACAAGTGCATCCAGTTCGATACGCCTTCGATGGACCGGCTCACGATCCCGCTCCCGTCTATATATGGCCGAACCTGACACCCCCTGTCGGGGCACCACACGTCCGGGCGAACCATCGCACTATCCATCAAGAGCGTTAATCTTTTTTTGTCGCGCGGAAGGATAGTCGGCGCCGGATCAGGTCCTGCCGTCGCCGGGCCGGGTCATGCCATGATCTGTTTCGCGGTAAAGCATCACCAGTTCATCCACGGCGGCCGATGGCACGCCCAATGATTCGAGCGCGCCGCGCGCCAGGACCACACTGCTTTCGAAGGTCTCGGGCACAACAGCCTCCACGCCCAGGGCCAGAAGAGCGGCCGCATGCGTCCGGTCGCGGGCCCGCGCGAAAAGACGCAAACCCGGCCAATGGTCGCGAAAGGCCGCAACGGTGCGGGCGGCAGCCTGCGGATCATCAAGAGTGATGATGGCGGCCACGGCATGGTCGGCCCCAAGCCGTTTCAAGGTTTCGTGCCGGGCACTGTCCCCGTAAAGGATAGGAGAACCCTTCATCGCATGCTGGCGGACCAGATCGGCATTCATATCAATGCCGATAAACGGCACTTGCTGACGCGCCATCAGGGCGGCCACCGTCTGTCCCACCCGGCCGAATCCACAGATGATGACGTGATTGTGCGGTTCCACCTCCCCCTCCGGCCCTTTATGGTCGGGGGCCGGCGGTGGTACGAATCGTGCCACCAGCCGATCGGCCACGACCGGCAGGAAGGGCGTGACCGCGATCGACAGGCCCACCGTCGCGGCCAATGTCTGACCCAGTGTGTTGTCGATCAACCGGCCCGAAACGGCCGTTGTCAGGATCACGAACGCAAATTCGCCTGCCTCGCCCAGCAGCAGGCCCGATCGGATGGCAACATCGCGGGGCGCACCGAAGGTCCGGGCCAGGGTGCCCGCGACAAGCGCCTTCAACGCAATGAGACCGAAAACGCCCAGCACGATCCAGTGGGCACGGTCGGCGATGGCCGCGACGTCGATACCCAGGCCCACCGACAGGAAGAACAACCCCAGCAGCAAGCCCTTGAAAGGCTGCATGTCCGATTCTGCCTGATGCCGGAACTCCGTACCAGCCAGAACCAGACCCGCCAGAAAGGCACCCAGCGCCGCTGACAGCCCCGCCAAGCCCGTAGCCCAGCCCGTGCCCAGTACGATCAACAGAGCCGTCGCCGTAAACAGTTCCGTGCTGCGCGTCGCCGCCACCGCCCGGAGCAGCGGCCCCAGGGTGAAGCGCCCCAGCAGCAGGATAAGGGCGACGGCCAACAAAGCCTTACCCACCGCAACCGCCAGCGCCAGGGGCACCGACTGGCCCGGTGGCCCCGACAGGCTGGTCGCCAGCAGCAGCAGGGGAACGACCGCCAGATCCTGCAACAGCAGCACGGCAAAGGTGACGCGGCCCGTCGGCGACGCCACCTGGCCACGTTCGATGAGAAGCTGCACCACCACGGCTGTGGAGGACAGCGC
The DNA here is from genome assembly GCA_027483805.1 of Azospirillum sp. Classification (GTDB taxonomy): domain Bacteria; phylum Pseudomonadota; class Alphaproteobacteria; order Azospirillales; family Azospirillaceae; genus Niveispirillum. Next base: position 2,945 of record JAIXTS010000294.1, read on the forward strand.
CAGACCGCCCCCCAGAAGGGCCGCGACCGGCGCATCAATACCTAACATGACCCCGACAATGGCCAGAAGCGCGCCGGTCACCAGGAATTGGGCCACCCCAAGCCCAAAGACCCAGCGGCGCAGGGCACGCAAACGTTCTCCCGACAATTCAAGGCCGATCAGGAACAGCAGGAAAACCACGCCCAGCTCGGCGACCGCCCGCACATCCTCCTCCAGCGTCACCACGCCGAGGCCCGATGGGCCCAGGATCAGACCACCGGCCAGATAGCCAAGGACGGGGCTGATTCGCAGGCGGTGAAGAACCAGGATGCAGGAGACGGCGACGGACAGGAACAACAGCGTCTCTTCCACCATGGAAAAGCCGTGTGCCGCGTGGCCTGCGATATCCGTTCCGTCCACCACCGTCCCTCCCCTGCCGGGCCATTGCCGGGAACATGGGTAGCAGGGGAGCAGTGGTTTGCCGAGAGTGGAACCAGCGAAACCCCGGTTTTTATCAAAATGGACGCGACCTTGCCGATGCCGAACAGCACCTCCCTCCCTCTGGCCGAACGCGAATGGCCTCAGGCGCACATGAAACCCGATGCCTTGCAGCACGCGGCCGCCCGTCAGTCCCACGAAAATGCAGCCAGGGCCGCCGACTTGCGTGAGAAGGAATGGCGGGCAGCACGTCCGACCGACCATCTGCGCCGCAAGGCCCAGGTCGGGCAGGCCTGGCCGTCATGCCCTGGCGCGATAGGCGCTGGGGGTTTGCCCGGTCTGCCTCTTGAAGGCGGCATTGAAGGCCGATTTGCTGTTGAACCCGGCCTCCAGCGCCAGATCCAGCACAGGCCGATCCTGCAAGGCGGGGTCGGCCAGCGCCTGCTTTACGGCGTCCACGCGGAATCCGTTCACATAATCGAAGAACTTCACCCCCCGCCCCTCGTTCAAGGCCTGGGACAGGTCATTGACGCTGGCACCGACATGCCGGGCCAGGGCCGGCAGGGTCAGGCCACTTTCCCGCCACAGCCCATCCTGGCGCATGGCGTGGTCAGCCTTGGCCAGCAGGCGGGTGATATCCGTCTCCGTCAGGGCGGATTTGCGGTACTTGGCGACAGGGGCGGTCAGAAGGGCCATCACCCGCTCCCCCACCTCCCGCGGTGGCACAAATGCCTCTGCCCGGCCCAGGGCCAGCAGCGATAGCCCATAGATGGCCAGCAGATAAGCAATCCCCGCCCCCAGTTCCACCACCTGCTCTCCCCCGAACAGGGTGAGGATGAGCGACAGGGTCAGCACCGCCCACATCAGCAGCAGGCCGCGCGTCAGCAGCGACAGCCAGGCCAGGCGGGCCGCACCGGCGCCATTCTCCGCCTTCCTGGCGGCATCCACACGCCTGATCGCCCCCCACAGACAAGCCCCCAGGAACGCAATCAGCGATGGCAATGTGATGGCCGCCCCTGCACCCGCCAGCAGCGCCAGCCACGCCCGCTGCCCCCCACTGGACAGGGCCGCCTCCAGGCTTGACGGGGTCAGGAACAGCCATGGCGCCATCAACAGGGCCATGACCAGGACAGGCAACCAGAGGCGGAGAGGGGTTTCGACCCGCCCGCCTGGCAGGGCAGTCACGATATGGCAGAAGGCCAGTGGCCCCATCGGCGTAATCAGCCAGATATTGACGGCAATAAAGGCGGGATGATCACCCAGGGGGGACAGGCTCGCCACAACATCCAGGATATTGTTCAAGGCAAACAGGCCCAGCAAAGCCGCCAGCCAGTGGTTCGACACGGTACGGCGTTCCGGTCGGGCCAGCAGCAGCGGCACCATGAAAAGCACCTGTGCCGCGATCAGCAGCGACAGGCCCGCATTGGCGATCTGAAACGGCTGCACTGCCCCCTCCCGTCTGGTGCGGCGGACGCTACCGCGACCGGTGGGCGGACGTCAAACCGGTGGAGAGAGGTCCTGGCCTACAGGATCGGACGACGGAAGGGGCGCAAAAGGGCAGGAAACGGACCACCGGCCCGGTGGCCGGCCCTGCCAACAGCCAACGACCGAGATCATGACCCGTGTGACCGCCACCCATCGTTTCGTCCCACCAACCCTGTCCGTCCGGGCCCTGCTGGCCTGCGGCGCAGCACTGATCGCCCTGGCGCTGACCGCTGATGCCGCCGAACAGCACCCGGCATCCATCCCGGCTGGCCGAGGGGCCTATGTGTTCGGGGACAGTTCGTCGGAGATGGGCAATCTCTATCTCACCCCCGGTCTGGTGGGCGAGGCGCCGCCCACCAGCTACATCGCCAATGGCTGGACGCGCGAAAGCAACGGCCTTATCTGGAACGAACGTCTGGCGCCCGGCATGCGGCCGGTCAATGCCGGCCCGCCCTATGGCAACCGCCTGAACTTCGCCCATTCCAACGCCACCACGGGCCAGGGCGATGTCAGCACCGACGACCTGCATGCCTATGATTATGGTGTTCTGCGTCAGTTGGAGCGGTTTCAGGCACTCCGCGCCGCCCGGCAGATAACGATTCGACCCGACGACCTGTTCTTCGTCAATGCTGGCCCCAATGACCTGATGAATGCCCTGTTCGCGGACGAGGGGGATCCCGCCGCCACCGTCGCATCCATGACGGCCAACCTGACGGGCACCGCCCGCAGCCTGTTCCAGGCTGGTGCCAAGCATGTCTTTGTCTGGGATATCCCCCATATCGAACAGGCGCCGCAGTTCAATTCAAGCACGATCCCGCCAGAGGCCCAGGCTGGACTGGCCCAGATACGGGGCGCGATGAAGGCCCTGTCGGATATGGCGCGGACGGCCCTGGACACCGCCCTGAGCCAAGTCGCGGTGCCGGCGGATGCCAATCTGGTCACGGTCCGCCTGTCAAAACTGCAAGAACATCTGGCCGCCAATGCCAGACAGCTGGGTTTCACCCGGTCGGTGACGGAGGGCTGTATCGATATCTATGCTGAAACGGTCTGTTCCAGCGACCGGTCCGTGCAGAATCAGTTCCTGTTCATCGACAATCTACACCTGACCGCCCCGGCCCAGACCTATGAGGCTGCGTACTATGCGACGCTGGTGGATCAGGTCCTGGGCGGGGTGAATCGGCGCGCGGCACGACTGTCGGATATCGGCATCGATGCCGGGCGGCTGGCCGCTGATCTGGGTCAGGCGGGTATTGCCGGAACAGATGGCAGGCGGGACGGATTCGGCCTGTTCGCCGATAGTGGCTGGCATCGCCGCGATGCCGGCGGCGATGGTGCTACGGCACAGCAGACGGTGAAGGCCGCCATCGCCGGCCTGTCCTATGGCGATGGCGATGGCTGGCGCATCGCGCTGGGGGGCGGGCCGCTGGAGGGCACCGGCCGGTTCCAGGCGGGCGGCGGTTTCGACCTGAAGGGCGGAATCGCCAGCGTGCAAGTGGCCAACACTATCGGCCCCGTGCGGCTGCGGTCCAGCCTGGGTCATGCATGGTTCGACCTGGACAGGATCACACGCCCTGGCGGTCTACCCACGCTGACCCCGCGTGGCGACAGCCAGGGGAAAGCGGACAGTTACGCCTTCACCGCCGCCTGGCATATTGATCTGGGCGACCTGTTCATCGAACCTGGCCTGGGATTCGGGCTGGATGAGGCTTCGGTCAAATCCTATGCCGAGCGGGATGGGGCCGGGCTGGAGATGAAGATCGACCGTATGAAGCGCAGCGACTGGACCGCCACAGCCGGCCTGACAGCAGGCTTCGGGCCGGTGGACGTGTCACAGGGCATCCGCCTGTCGGGTCAGGTGGAGGCCACCTATATCCGGCACCTGGACCGGCCCGGTACCGCAACGCTGACCGACCTGATCAACAATACCGCCCGACCGGTCAGCCTGTTCGTGGGTGACGGTCCCCGCGACCGGGTGTCGGTGGCACCGGCACTATCCCTGTCGCTGGGCGACAACGCCACCCTGTCCGTGCGCTATGCCACGCAGGTACGTGGGGACAAGGGCGATGCCGTGCGGGCAGGCCTTGCCTGGCGGTTTTGAGCAGAAAATGGGGCGGCTGGATGCCGCCCCTACCCCTGCTGATCCTGGAAATACTGCTGTTCAAAATCCGACAGCAGTTCCTTCACATCCGACAGCAGACCCTTGACCAGCCGGCGGTCCGGTTCGGTACACAGGGTTTCGTTCACGGCTTTGCCCAATTGCACTGATGCCAGCGCCAGCAGCTTCACCGCCATACGGTCTTCAAGCTTCATCACCATCCCCGAGAGCGACCCTGATCCCCCACCCATAGTGGGGTGTGAAAAAAATTTCGACAATCCTGTCGAAACGCGGAAAGCTCGACCGTCAGGAGGATCAGGCATGGCGATTGGCGCCGCGCCTGATCCATGAGGGAGAGTTCCATGGCCAAGTTCATCCTGATCCTGCGTGAAAACCCCGCCACCTTCGCGAGCCTGTCACCCGACGATATGCAGGCGATCATTCAGGAATACAGCGCCTGGGCACAGAAACTGGGCATGGAAGGCCGGATGGCGGGCGGGGAGAAGCTGCGCGATGAGGGCGGGCGCCACCTCACGGCCCGGTCAGGCAGCCTCGTGGCCACCGATGGCCCTTATGCCGAAGCCAAGGAAGTGATCGGCGGCTTCTTTATCATTGAGGCGGCGGACTATGCCGATGCCGAGACCGTGGCCGCCGACTGCCCGCATGTGAAATATGGCGTCGTGGAAATCCGGCAGGTCGACAATATCGATGGCTGAGGATGCGGCGCCGCTGATCGCCGGTCTGTTTCGGACGGAGGCCGGGCAGCTGACGGCCCGGCTGGCCCGGCTGCTGGGGCCTGGCCATCTGGACGATGCCGAAGAGATTGTGCAGTCGGCCCTGACCAAGGCCCTGCATGTCTGGCCGCGATCAGGTATTCCGGACAACCCCGCAGGCTGGCTGTGGCGGGTGGCGCGGAACGAGGCGGTGGATGGCCTGCGCCGCCGCCGCTTCACAGCCCCCGTCACGCCGGAAGATCTGGCCGACAGCCTGCCCGATCAGGCATCCAGCGTGGACGACCCACGCTTTGCCGCTGAAATGTCGAATGAAAAGCTGGGCCTGATGTTCGCCTGCTGCCACCCGGTGCTGGCGGTGGAGGCACGGGTGGCGCTGACCTTAAAGGCTGTCTGCGGCCTGGGCACGGGACAGATCGCGCGGGCCTTCCTTCTGTCGGAACCGACCGTGGCACAACGGATCACGCGGGCCAAGGCCCGGCTGGCCGAGGCGCGGGTGCCCTTTGCCATCCCGGCCGGGGCGGAGTTGCCTGAGCGGCTGGAGGCCGTGCTGGGCACGCTCTATCTGCTGTTCAACGAGGGGGCGGGGAGCAGCGGTGGCGAGGACCTGATCCGCGCCGATCTGGTTTCAGAAGCGCTGCATCTGGCACGGCATCTGGCCGACCACCCCGTGACCGGGCGGCCGGAAGCGGAAGCGATGGCAGCGCTGACCTGCCTTGCCGCAGCGCGCCTGCCAGCCCGGCAAGGGGCGGATGGGTTGCCGGTATTGCTGGCCGATCAGGATCGGCGATTGTGGCATCAAGGCCTGATCGCCGCTGGCTTTCGCCATCTGAAGGCCAGCATGGCGGGACCGGTGGAAACACGCTGGCATATTGAGGCGGCAATTGCCGCCGCCCATGCCATGGCGCCGACATGGGATGGCACCGACTGGCACCATATCTGCGACCTTTACGACCGGCTGGCGCAGCTGTCACCCGGCCCGGTGACCTTATTGAACCGCGCCGTCGCCATTGCTGAACGCGATGGCCCGGCGGCAGGGCTGGCTACACTGCGCCCACTGGAAGGCGACGAACTGATCGCGCGTTACCCGCTTTTTGCCGTAACGAAAGCCGCCTTTCTGGACCGCCTGGGCGACAGGCTTCTGGCCGCCGAACAGCTTCGGCAAGCCCTGGATCTGGCTGATCGGGTAGGGATCAACCAGCCCGATCGGCGATTGTTGCTTCGCCGCCTGGGCAGGCTGTCGGAATAGGCTTGCGCGTGCGGCGCAACATCGCGTTCCCTTGTTCCCACGGGGCCGCCGCTCCGCATTAGGGAAGGGGAGGACCACTCATGCATGTGTCTGCCATCCTGAAAAACAAGGGCGCTACAATCATCACGACGCGCCCTGATGAGAATGTTGCTTCTGTCAGCCATGTCCTGCATGCCAACCGCATCGGCGCCATTCTGGTCCTGAACGACGCGGGCGGCATTGCCGGCATCCTGTCGGAACGCGACATCGTGCGGGGGCTGGCCATGCATGGGGCCAGTGTCATGGACAAGCCCGTTTCAACCCTGATGACAGCAAAGGTCGTGTCCTGCACACCGACCGATACGGTTGCCAGCGTGATGAGCCGGATGACGGAAGGCCGGTTCCGCCACATGCCGGTGGTGGAGAATGGCGTCCTGGTCGGTGTCATCTCCATTGGCGACGTGGTGAAGTTCCGCCTGGCCGAATACACCCATGAGGTGGAAAGCCTGCGCGACTATGTGGCCGGCCGGGGCTGAACCCGACCGCCCGTTGCTGTCAAGTCGCGTCCCCTGCCCCCGATGACAGGAGAACGATGATGCTTGCATCCATGAATGACGGGCTATGGCCCCGCCGGGGGGAGCCGCCGCCGACAACGCCGCCAGCACGGTCGACGGGTGCGCTCATGGCCACCCCCGAGGAGAAGGCCGGCGAAAGGTTCAAGTTCCTGGTCTGCGTGGACGGGAGCCCGCAAAGCCGGGCTGCCCTGCGCTTTGCCGCCCTGCGGGCCCGCAACACCGGCGGATTGTTGGCTTTGCTGCATGTCTGTGAACCCGTGGATTGCCAGGGTTGGATGCGCGTCGCCGACACAATGGAGGCCGAACAGCGGGAAGAGGCGGAATGTCTGCTTCAGGACATGGCGGGCGAAGTCTTTGCCTTGACCAGCCTGGTGCCGGAACTGAATTTTCGGCGCGGGGCGATTGGTACGGAAATTCTGGAAACAGTCCGGGAAGACGGCGATATCCATGCCCTGGTAGTCGGAGCCGCACCGGCATCTGCAAGACGGGGACGCCTGATCTCCTGGCTGGCCGGTGAGTTGGCCGGATCACTGGATATCCCGCTGGTCATTGTTCCCGGCAATCTTACGGACCGGCAGATCGACCGTCTGGCCTGAGACGTCAACCCTGCGGTCGATCACTCCCGCCGCAGCAGCCGGTCCACCATGATGTTGGCCCACCGGCGCGAGCGGAAACCCGCCTTCATGGCGGCAGGGTCGTAATCACGTTCAACCCATTGGTAGAATTCATCGACCGTGCGGCCGCCGGTGGCCATGAAGTTTTCGAAAAAATGGTCAAGGATACCCGTCTTCGATTGCCGCAGATGGCCATATTTCCAGGAAAGCTGGCCCATCGCCTGCTCCAGCGGCAGTCCTTGACCAACGAACTGGTACAAGACACTCATCAGGCCCACACGGTCGGCGCCCGCCTTGCAATGCATCACGGTCGGACCTTCCAGCCGACGGAACAATTCGCGGGCCGCGAACAGATCCGCCTTGCGCGGAACGTCACGGGACCGGACAGGGAAATCGATCAGGTCTATCCCCAGCCGGGCGCACGCCCGAACCTCATAGAAATAAGACCCGCAGGTCGTGCGGCGCCCCCGCAGGTTGATGATGGTACGGATGCCCAGCCGGGCCAGATCATCCATCTGCCTGGGCGTAGGCTGGCTGGACCGGTACATGTCCGGCCCGATGCGATGGAAGTTACGGTAGAGCATGCGGATGAAGGCATGGTCATTGAACAACATGTCGGCATATCGGCGCGCCAATACCCGCCGGCAGTCGGACTGAGCCCATTCGGGCACCCCGACCATAACATGACGCAGCCGCGATTCTTCGTACTGCATGCCCGTTCCTTCGCCCCGCCGGAGGAGGTGCCCCCTTGGGACAATCCTTCGACGGCCAATACATACGACAGGGGCCCGAAGCGAGGCGAGTGCAAAAACATGCCTCTTCGGTTATGTTTATTTGACGTCGCCGTGGGCCGCGTACCGCAGGTCGGCATGATCGAATTTTCGGCACCGCTCACGCCTGGAGTGTGAGCACCGTTCAACCGGGGATCAGCAGCGCGATTTCTGGCGCTTTCCCGCCTCACGTGCCCCCTTGCCATGCGCCGGGAACAGGCCTAGGGTCCGACCGCCCAATGTGCAGAGGGGTTGTTTCCCGTGGTTCCCAGCTTGTCGTTTCCCGCGCCGCGCGTCCTGCGGCACCTGTTGCTTGCCGGCGCGGCTGCGTTGTGCCTCACGGGCGCTGTTGCCGCCCAATCGACCGAACAGCAGCCGCCCGCTGCCGGCAGCGGCCTCATCCTGCCTGGCGCGGTGAAAACGCCACAGCAATCGGGCAGCCCGGCCGCCGGCACCATCGGTGGTGGTCCTGCCGCTGGCACCATCGGTCAACCGGCCGCATCGGCCCCGGCGGCCGGCACAGTCGGCGCCGCCGCACAGGGCGGGCCTGCTGCCCGTCCGACCGCGGCAACCCCCGCCTCACCGCCCAAGCCGGTGAAACCCGGTGTGCCCAAGGGCGAGTGGCAGGTCGGCCCGCAGGTCTTCTCCGATGGCAGCTTCAAGATGTGTGGCGCATCGGTGGAATTCGACAACAACCTGCACCTTATCTTCCTGCGCAACCCGGCAAAGCGGGTGCAGATGGTGCTGGGCATCCCAGGTGCGCAGATGCCGACCGGCCAGCGCGCTGCGCTGAAGGTTTCAATCGACGGCAAGATCAACCGTGAACTGGGCGCCGTTGTCAGCCAGCCGAACGCCCTGGCCATCGGCCTGGGTGATGATGCGGAACTGCTGAAGGGCCTGACAACCGGCAGCGTGCTGACCATCGAGGTACCGGGCGATACAGCGTCGTTCCAGCTGAAGGGCACGACGAAGGCCATGAACGACCTGACGAACTGTGTCGATCAGGGCGTCGCCGGAACCCTAAAACTGCCGCAGCCGACGGAACCGGTGATCGCCCCGACGCTGGCCAAGCTGCTGGTCGATGCCGGCTTGTCGAATGCCCGGGCCATCCCGATCGATAAAATCCCGCCGCAGCAGCGTCCGGGCGATTATGCTTGGCAGCTTGGTGACAAGGTGCTGGGTGCGGTACGCAGCTTCCCCATGGGAGAGGCCGCCGGTGACTTCAACAAGGTGGCCGACACCTATATGGAGCAGCTGAAAAAGAGCTGCGAGGGCACCTATACGCCCTCACTCGCTGCCGCGGAAAAACTGCCAGCCTATCAAGTTCGTTCCGGCTCCGTATCCTGTGAAAGCCAGGGTAGCAAAATCCATGTCGCTCTGGTCATGCAGCTCATTGAGCTGCCGAAACAACAGGGGCAGGAGCAGGCGATCCGTGTATTGAACGTCTTCTCGCATGAGTCGACAGATGCTGAGAAGGCGCAAGCCGATGCGGCCTCCGCCGGCATCGTGAAAGTGCTGAAGGAAAAGGGCAAGGAACCCTTGCCTACACCCGGCGCACCGGCCCCGGCCGCCGCACCGAAAGCTAACTGACAGACATCACGCTTGTCGTGAGGCACCGTCAAGAAAGGCCGGGCACTGCGCCCGGCCTTTTTTATTGCGACTGCGCAACTATTCTTGCTGCTTTTGGCTCCTCGCCCCCCCCGATAAAGCGGACCTTCACAGCCCGAGCTATGCCGTGATTAGTGGAATTACCAGGGTCATTCTGGACTAGACTGCCCAAATAGACCGGCATCCATGTCAGAAGATGCCGGCAGCACGGGAGGGACGACCATGACACGAACGGTCCCGCAAGCACGCGCTTTCACCCGCCACATGGCCGGTGCGGCCACCCTGCTGCTGTTCGGCTGTTTGCCCGCGATCGCCGAAATGTCCCCGCCGCCACCGCCGCAACCCCCTGGCCCTGTCTATGCAATCCCAACCCGCCCGGACCGTGCGGGGCGGGTGCTGGCCCCGGTGGTCGTGGATGGCTATGGCCCGGTACGCTTCCTGGTTGATACGGGCTGTTCGGGCACCATGATCGGCATGGATATCGCACGGGCCCTGGGTTTCCGCGCCCCCCCGAGCGTGCCCGGCATGGCCCTTGGTGCGGATGTCACCGTCACCGGCAATCTGATGCGGGTACATGATGTCCTGGGTCCTGTGCTGATGCCCACCATGAAGGTCGGGCGCATCGATATGGGGCGGTTCGTGGCGACCGACATGGTGACGCCAGTCCTGTCATTCGGCGATATGTCCGGGGCGGGTGGCGTGCTGGGCACCAACAGCCTGCAAGGTAAACGGCTGTCCGTCAATTTCCGGCGGGATGAGATCAAGATCGAACAATCGCGCCGCTACGCCCCCGCCGGCTATGATTCAGTGAAGGGGCGTGTCCATCCGACAGGGCTGGTGATCGTGCCGATCGAAATCGGCGGCATGGTCGTCAATGGCCTGGTCGATACGGGCGCGGAACGTTCCATGTTCAATCCGGTTTTGTTGGAGGCATTGAAGGATCGCGGCAAGCCGGCAAGTCTGGTCGGCCAGATTGAAGTGATCAATCTGGCCGGCGAAACCCGCGTTGGCCAGGTTTTCCTGATGCCCCGGGTGCGCATTGGCCCCGTCTCCGTGTCAGGCCTGCTCGCGACCATGGTTGACGCCCATGCCTATACGGCCCTGGGAATGGAGGATGAACCAGCCTTCATCCTGGGCATGGATGTGCTGGGGATCAGTGACGGTTTCGCGCTCGATTTCGGAACGGGGACACTGCATCTGCGTATGCGGGTGGCTGCGACGGGGGCGCCACCGCGCCCCTCCCGACTGGGCGCCCGCGGCACCCGGGCCGGGGAGTGAGCCCCCAATCGGTTCAGGTGGGAATAAAATTCCGTGTCAGGACAGACACACATGGCAGAGGATCGGGAAACCAGCGAGGAAAAGCCCTGGTCTACACATGACTTCACCGACGACGTCGGTTATTAAAAAGAAGTCGGAGTAATGTCATGAAGTCACTGAAGACCGCCCTCATCGCCGTTTGTTTCGGCCTCGTCACCGCCTCTGCCATGGCGCAGGAAGCGGACATTGTCGATTCTGAGCTGCCGAGCGCCTATCTCCAGGGACTGTCGGGGCGCTATGTCGGCGGTGCCGCCGGTAATGCCACTACATATGGTTTGGGTTCCAGCAACCCCGGGCTATCCGCGGGAACCGGTGACTGGCATCCGATGGAAAGTCTCCGGCTTGAACTTGAATATGCCTATCGCGACCGCGATTCGGCCTTGCTGACAGCACCCAGCGTCGATGGTGCGATCGGATCACTGGGCACCATGGCCAATGCCCGCGTCAACCTGAAGGTAACGGATTGGTTGACCCCCTATGTCGGTATCGGCATGGGCTGGACCCGGACAGAGGCGGAACGTCTGGCCATGGGCTATACCGATGCCCGTGCCGAAAACTTCGCCTATCAGGGGATGGTTGGCCTGTCTGTGCCGGTGGGTGGCAGCTTCTCCTTCTTCGCTGACGGTCGCTATGTCCGTGGCAATGAGCCGAGCTTTACCGCTACGGATGATTTCGCGGCTCACGGAACCGCCCAGACCTGGTCTGCCCTCGCCGGTGTCCGCTTCACCTTTGGCAAGTGATACAGGCGGCTTAAAATTCAGACGGGTCGGCTTTCAAGCTTCGGCGGGATGGACCGCCGCCGCGCCAGCCGGCACGGACACTAACTGTCAAGAATTTTGACCGATAGTATGATCACCGATCTTCAGCGGGTTCGCGCCCAGCCTTGCCGCCAGCGGCGGGCAGCCCGCGCCCCTTGGCAATCGCCTGTCCACCGAGCTTGGCCCGAACCGCATCAATGGCACGCTCAACCTTGGCCCTTTGCTGCTGGCCTGGATCGGCCAGGTCAGGCGGATCGGCGTCGCGCGGGTCGGTGAGGTCATGACAGCCGATCCCCAAGAGGCGGAACCGGCGCCCGTCGCATTCGACGCGCAGCAGATCACGGCCAGTGCGGAAGATACGGTCGGCCAGCTGCGTTGGCGATGAAAGCCGCTGGTTTCGGGTGATCAGCTTGAAGTCAGGCGTCTTCAGCTTCAGCGTGACGGTCAGGCCGGCATGGTCGCCTGCCTTCATGCGTTTCGACACTGTCTCCGCCAGCGGCCACAGCGCGCGTTCCATATCCTCCAGGGTCCAGAGGTCCTGGTTGAAGGTCGTTTCCGCTGAAATGCTCTTCATCGGGCTGTGCGGCGTGACGCGCCGGTCATCCTGTCCGCGTGAGAAATGGTAGAGTCGCAGGCCCATCGAGCCATAGCGGCGGACCAGTTCCTTCATCTCCATCTCGCGAATCTGGCCAATGGTCCGGATCCCGTCCGCTGCCATCTTGCCGGCCAGGGCTTTGCCCACCCCCCAGACCATGCCAACCGGCCTGGACGCCAGGAATGAAAGGGTTTCGGCACGGCCGATGGTGGCGAATCCCCGCGGCTTGTCCAGATCACTGGCCAGCTTGGCCAGGAATTTGTTGTGCGACAGGCCGATGGAGGCGGTCACGCCGATCTCCATTTCGATCCGGCGCACCAACCGGACCAACGTGCGTGCCGGACTGCCGGCATGAAGCAACTCGGTTCCCGACAGGTCCAGGAACGCCTCGTCAATGGAGATGGGTTCCACCAGCGGGGTTGTTTCCTGCATCAAGGAGCGAATGGCCCGGCCGACGGTGACATATTTGCGCATGTCGGGCTTGATCACGGCAGCCTGTGGACAGAGTTGCAGCGCCTTAAACATGGGCATGGCGGAGCGCACGCCGTACAAACGGGCGATATAGCAGCAGGCCGACACGACGCCCCGGTGCCCGCCGCCGACAATGACCGGCTGATCGGCCAGTTCCGGCCTGTCGCGCTTTTCCACGCTGGCATAGAAGGCGTCGCAATCGATATGGGCGATCGACAGCCCATGCAGTTCTGGATGCGTCACCATACGCACCGACCCGCAGACGGCACAGCGACGCGCCGCGACCTGCGGTTCCCCGCAATCGCGGCAGAGCGCGTCGGAAACAGGGCTGGAATGGGGCGTTTGCAGGTCGGTCGGCATGATGGATGGTGACAGGCGCTAACGATTGCTTAAAGGTTAGGTCCCTCTAATGGCAAGGTGGCCAAAAGGGGGCTGGCTGCCGATGACCGCTGGAGGGCGGCGATGGCGGCCGAACGGGGACAAGGCGGAGCAGTGCCCATGAATGTGGACAGGGTCCAGGATGGCGAAACAGCCGCGCAGCGCCAGCGCCGCATTCTGATCGTGGAGGATAATGAGCTGAATATGAAGCTCTTCCACGATCTGCTGGAAGCGCACGGCTATGCGACCTTGCAGACCAAGGACGGGATGGAGGCGTTGCGCCTGGCCCGGCTGCATCGTCCCGACCTGATCTTGATGGATATTCAGCTTCCCGAGGTATCCGGGCTTGAGGTTACCAAGTGGTTGAAGGAAGATGACGACCTGAAGGCGATCCCCGTGGTCGCCATCACCGCCTTCGCCATGAAGGGGGATGAAGAGAAAATTCGTGAAGGTGGTTGCGAGGATTACATCGCCAAGCCAATCTCCGTCGCGACATTTCTCCAGACGGTGCAACGTTTCCTTTGACGGTCCGGTTCGTTCGGGCCGGTGGGTGTGAAAACCATGTCGGCTCGGGTCCTTGTCGTTGACGATGTCCTTCCCAACGTGAAACTGCTGGCAGCCAAGCTGACCAGGGAATATTTCGACGTCGTCACCGCTAATTCCGGGCCGGAAGCGCTTGACCGTATCCATGCGCAGCATCCGGATATCGTCCTGCTGGACGTGATGATGCCCGGGATGGACGGGTTCGAGGTGTGCGAGAAGATCCGCGCCGATCCGGCAACCATGCACATCCCGGTTGTCATGGTCACCGCCCTGTCCGACGCGTCCGACCGCGTGCGGGGCCTCGAGGCTGGCGCCGACGACTTCCTGACCAAGCCGGTCAACGATGTCGCCCTGTTTGCTCGTGTCCGCTCATTGGTCCGTCTGAAAATGATGACCGACGAATGGCGCCTGCGCGAAAGCACGTCCGGACAGTTGGGCATGCTGGTTTCCACCGATTCGGTGCATACCCAGACGGCAGAGGCCGCGCGGGTGCTGGTGGTCGAAGACAGCGCCATCGACCTGGACAAGATCACGGAAACCTTGGCCCGCGACCGTGACGTCGTGACCGATACAGATACCTGCGCCGGCGGCCTGGAACTAGCCCTGGCGGAAGAGTTCGAACTGATCGTCATCTCCTTGACGTTGATGCGGGAAGATGGCCTGCGCCTCTGCTCGCAACTGCGCAGCCATGAAAAGACACGCCAGATCCCCATTCTGCTTCTGGCGGATGAAACCGATATGGATCGGGTCGCCAAGGGTCTGGAACTCGGGGCAAATGATTATCTGATCAAGCCGATCGACCGGAACGAACTGCTGGCCCGTACCCGCACCCAGGTGCGGCGCAAACGCTACCAGGACAAGCTGCGTGCCAATTACGAGGCCAGCCTCTCCATGGCACTGACCGACAGTCTAACCGGGCTGTTCAACCGACGTTACCTTTCAGCCCACCTGCCGCGCCTGCTGGACCGGTCGGGCGGCAACAACAAGCCGGTATCCGCCCTGCTGTTTGATATCGACCATTTCAAGGTGGTGAACGACACATGGGGCCATGGTGTCGGTGATGAGGTCTTGAAGGAAGTGGCGCAGCGCGCCAGCCGCAACCTGCGCAATTTTGACCTGGTCGCCCGGTTGGGGGGTGAGGAATTCGTGGTGATCATGCCTGACACGGATGGGAACCAGGCCATGGCCGTAGCCGAACGCCTGCGCCGCCGTATCGCGGAGGAGCCGTTTTCCGTATCGGCGCCGGTTGGCAAGATCGACATCACCATCTCTATCGGCGTGGCGCTGGCCGACTGGACCCTGGACGCCGATGGCAAGCCGGAATCGGGGGACGCGCTGCTGCGCCGCGCCGACACCGCGCTGTATCAGGCCAAGCGCAGCGGCCGCAACCGGGTGGTGATGGACGGTGCGGCAGAGTGAGCGGGGGCCCTGCTCCCGCTCCGCTCATGGCATACGGTTGTACCGCACCACCGCCTCGCTGCGATCCACCAGGATGATGGCATAGGGGCTGGTCAAGACCTGGGCCGTGATCAGGCCTTCCGGCGGTGTCACTTCGCGGTACTCCACAACCAGACGGTCGCGTTGTCCGTCCCGCCGTTCAGGCCGCAGGCGCAGGATGTCCACGGAATATCCCGTCGTGGTCCGGGTGCCCAGGAAAACTCCCAACGCCATCTGGTCCGGCGGCAAGCGTCCCGGCGGCGGTCTGCCCGCCAAGTCCCACAAGGCTGCCCATTCGGCATCGCTGCGTGCCACCAGGAAGGATTGCGACTGGGCGCGCGCATTCTCCGCCCGCCACATGGCGCGCGCGGCCAAGGGTGGCGGGGCATCGCCGGACATGCCTGAGACGCCGCCGCCGGCTTCCCCCGCCAGCCAGGCGCCGGCACCGCCGCCACAGCCCGGCAGCGTCAAGAGCGTCGCCAGGGCCAGGACAGGCAAAACCGCCAGCCCCATCTTGCCATCCCGCAGGGTCATGGGATCAGGCCGCCGCCGGCAGCGCGGTTTCCACCAGCCGCGCCCAATAGCTGGTGCCCAATGGCAGGATGTCGTCATTGAAGTCATAGGATGGATTGTGCAGCAGACAGCCCAGCGCCGCCCCGCCCTGACCCACCCAGACATAACATCCGGGCCGTTCCTGCAGCATGAAGGCAAAATCCTCAGCCCCCATGCTGGGCCCGACATTGTCATGGACCTTGTCGCTTCCCACCAGCTCTGCCGCGACGCGGGCGGCCAGAAGCGTCGGCGCGCCGGCATGATTGACGGTAGGCGGATAGCCCCGGCGATAGGTGAGCGTGGCGCTGGAGCCGAAGGCGGCGGGCAGCGTCTCCACGATGCGGCGCAACCCCTGTTCCAACTGGTCGCGCACCTCGTGGCTCAGCGCCCGCACGGTGCCGCGCATGATCACTTCCTGGGGAATGACGTTATAGGCGCTGCCGGCATGGATCTGGGTGATGGAGATGACGCCGCTTTCGATCGGACTGACATTGCGGCTGACGATCGTCTGCGTGGCCGTCACGATGTGGGCGGCAATCACCACCGGGTCGATGGCATGGTGGGGAAGGGCGGCATGTCCACCCTTGCCAGCAACCCGAATCTCGAACTGGTCGGCGCCGGCCATGATCGGGCCTTCCTTCACCACCATCTCGCCAGGCGGCAGGTCGGGCCAATTGTGCATGCCGAAGACCATGTCGCAGGGGAACCGGTCAAACAGCCCCTCCTCCACCATCTTGCGGCCACCGCCGGCCCCTTCCTCCGCCGGTTGGAAGATGAAGTTTACGGTCCCGCTGAAATTCCGCGTCTCCGCCAGATAGCGGGCCGCACCCAGCAGCATGGTGGTATGGCCATCATGGCCGCAGCCATGCATCTTGCCCGGCACCTTGCTGGCATGGGCGAAGTTATTGCCCTCATCCATGTTCAGCGCATCCATGTCGGCGCGCAGGCCGATAGACTTGCCATTGGGGCCGCTCTTGCCATGCAGCACGCCCACCAGACCTGTTCCCGCGATGCCGCGATGCACCTCGATTCCGAAATCCTTGAGCTTTTCTGCCACAAAGTCGGAGGTCTTGAACTCCTCGAACGCGGTTTCTGGATTCTCATGGATATGGTGCCGCCACGCGGTCATATCGGCGTGGAAGTCGGCGATACGGTTGATGATGGGCATGGTCCCTGAACTCCGGCAGGCGGCAACGTCCTTGTCGCAGAAGGCCTCGATGGCCGCCCTGGTCACAAAAAAAGTCGCAAGCGACATTGATCGGCAGTTTATCGGCTTAATTCTCTGCTGGGAACCGGGGAAACATCGCCGAAAGAGCAAATATGAATTTTTTGAGCGGCGTTCATTTCGGTGATGCCCGTCACATCTGCTGTTTGGGCGTTTTGTCACAGTGCCGGCGCGGCGATGGCTGGGGCAACGGGCCGGTGCCGCTTCATGGATCGGAGAGAAAACGATGAACACCCGTTCGACCGGGCGATTGCGCATGGTGGCAGCCATGTCCGCCGTGCTTTCGCTCACCTGCGCCACCACCGCTCTGGCCCAACGGCCCGCGTCCGATGATGGCTGGTACGTCCGCCTTGGCACGCTGGGCTTCGTCGCCCCCGAATATGAAGGGTCAGACACCTATAAGGTGCAGCCCGTTCCCGACATCGAAATCAC
>JAIXTS010000186.1 GCA_027483805.1 Azospirillum sp.
AGAGGATGCAAGCCCCCCGTGCCCGCGCCCGACTCGACAGTGCTGGGTCTGACCGCCGTCATCGTCGCCGTGACGGATGAGGTGCCGCGCGTGCTGGTCGTGCGGCGCATGACGCACAACCTGGCGGCCCCCGAACAACGCGACCCGACGGCGGCACTGGATGCCCTGCCCTTCGGTCCCTTTACGGCGGAGCGTGACCGCACCCTGGAACAGGGTCTGCGGCGCTGGGTGGAGGAACAGACGGGCCTGCCGCTGCGCTATGTCGAACAGCTTTACACGTTCGGGGACAAGTATCGCGACCCGCGTGAGCTGGAGGGCGGGTCGCGCGTCGTTACCGTCGGCTATATGGCGCTGGTGCGTGAGGCGCCGCTGTCGGGCAGCGGCGCCGCCGAATGGCACGACTGGTACGATTATTTCCCGTGGGAGGATTGGCGCGATGGCCGCCCCGCCCTGCTGACCCGCACCATCCTGCCGGCTTTGTCCCGCTGGATCGCAGCCGCCCCCGACAGCGCCATCGCCGCCGCCCGCGCCGAACGTGTCTCCACCACCTTTGCCGACGAAGAGCTGTGGGACACCGAACGCGTGCTGGAACGCTACGAACTGCTCTACAGCGCCGGCTTGGTGGAAGAAGCGCTGCGCGACCGCGCCATCCGCCAGCGTCTGGGGCTGACCCTGGACAATGGCCATCTGAACGAGCCTGATCTGGCGGCCCTGATGGGCACACCCATGGCCCAGGATAACCGGCGTATCCTGGCCGTGGCGCTGGGCCGGCTTAGAGGCAAGCTGAAATACCGCCCCCTGGTCTTCGACCTGCTGCCCCAGCTTTTCACCCTGTTCCGCTTGCAGCGCACGGTGGAGGCGCTGTCAGGCGTGCAATTGCACAAACAGAATTTCCGCCGCCTGGTCCTGGCCGGCGGTCTGGTGGAGGCCACCGGATCGCAGGAAGCGCATACTGGCGGCCGCCCGGCGGAGTTGCACCGCTTCCGCCGCGACGTGCTGCGCGAACGGGTGGCGGCGGGCATCGGTCTGCCGCAGGTGCGGATGGTGGATTGATGATCCACACGCCCCGCCTGATCCTGCGCCCCTGGCTCGACAGCGACCTGGACGCCCTGACGGCCATCAATGACGATCCCGCCGTCTATCAATGGCTGGCCGGCCCCTTCACGCGGGAGATGAATGCGGCCAGCATCAAGCGGCAGCAGGGGTTTCAGGCCGAACACGGCTTCTGTTGCTGGGCCATGGTGGAGAAGGCGTCGGGCCTGCTGATCGGTATGGCCGGCCTGATGCCCGTCACCTTCGATGCCGGTTTCCTGCCCGCCGTGGAAATCGGCTGGCGCCTGTCACCGGCCTTTCAGGGCAAGGGTTACGCGACGGAGGCGGCGCGTGCGGCTCTTGCCCACGGGTTCGGCCCGGCGGGACTGAACGAGATCGTGTCCTTTACGGTGCCGCACAACCGCGCCTCGCGCGCCGTCATGGAACGGATCGGCCTGCGCCACGAACCGGCCATGGATTTCGATCATCCAAAGCTGCCGGAGGGGCATCCCCTGCGCCGGCATGTGTTTTATCGGATCAAGACCACCTGAACCGTCATCCCGGCTTTCGCCGGGATGACGAATGGGGGAACGCGTCACCCAAACAAACAACGCCCGGCAGCAGGTCACCCCGCTGCCGGGCGTCGATCCCCAGCCAGGTCCCGGAACAGGGACCCCAATTTCAACATCATGCCGACCGCCTGTCGCCAACCGGTGGGGCTCCCCAATATCCCCGTGCATGTGCCAGAACCACTTTGCGAATGGCGTGCCAAGTATGAAACCGGCGTCTGACAACGCTTTCCGACAACTGCGCCGCCCTTGATCTGCCCAATCAGACGGCATTGCCGCCAAAATGGGCAGCAGGATCAGCGCACCACCGGCACGCGGGCGTCTGACTGCCAGAAGGACCAGCGCACGCCCAGGCCGACGTTGACATTGGTCTTGTTCCGGAACAGCGGGCTGTCCTCGTTTACCGAGCCGCCATAATAGCCGACCTGCGCCGCGCCGAAGACCAGCAGCCGTTCGGTGACCGGATAGGCCATGCCCAGCGTGGTCTTGGTGCCGATATACCCTTCCTTGGCCTTATAGGCGGCGCGTCCCGCCGTGGCGTAGGCCGGATCGACGGCATAGAAATAATCGTTCACGCCATCGAAGCCGAAGATGGGGCCGATGGCGGCATAGGCGCGCAGGTTGGTGCCGGCGAAGCCATGGTCGAACCAGGACAGTTCCGGGTTCACCGTGATGCCTTCATAATCGAAGGCGATGAGGCGGGTGGCGATCACGGCCCGGACTTCCACGCCCAGATCGATCTGGGTCTTGGCCTGCTTGGGCTGCAAATGCCAGGTCAGCTTCGGCCCCGCTTCGATCAGCAGGTCCAGGTCGGGCATGCCCTGACGCGCCTTGTTATCCTTGCTGTCGACATCGAAGGAACCGTCCAGGCCGATATCCAGTTCCAGCCTGTCGTCGGCCAGTTCTTTGCGGGCGCGGACCAGACCCTGGTCACCGATGCGCAGCGTGTCGCCGCGATAGATGAGGTACGGCAGAGGCAGTGCCTTGAATTGCCCCTGCGAGGCCGCCGGGTAATGCGCGACATAGCCGCCGGCCGCCAGCACGCCCGCTTCCCACAAGGGTGTCGTGTCGTTGGTGGTCTCGGTGCCGACCAGAGCGGACTGTGCAGCAGCCGGGCCGGAGAGGGCCAGCAGGGTGGCGGCAAGGGCGGCAAGACGGCGGATCATCGGGGTTGGGGACCGGTCATGTTGCAGGGCGGCATAGCTCTATCGCATCACCGTCACCGCCGCCACATCCACCAACGATGTATCCACAGATGCGGGGCGGTCCCACGGGAAGGCGCCATGCCGGCCCCGGCGGCGTCAGATGATTCAAGCCGACAGACGCTTCTCGATGGCGCTGTCGATATGGTCCTTCAGCACCGGGTCGCTGCTGTACAGGCGGTTGAAGTCGCGCTTGTGCAGCAGCAGCAGCTGACAATAGGCCAGCGCCGTCACATCGGCATTGCGCGGCTGGTCCAGGACCAGGGCGATTTCCCCGAAGAAATCACCGCTGCCCAG
>JAIXTS010000475.1 GCA_027483805.1 Azospirillum sp.
ATCCTTGCCGGCCACCAGCATCAGGTCGGCCATCTCGTCGACGATGACGACGATATAGGGCAGTTCCGTCAGGTCGATGGGCTGTTCCTCATAGATCGGCTTGCCCGTATCGGGGTCAAAGCCGGTCTGTACACGCCGCATCAGCACCTCGGCATTCTGCCGCGCCTCCTTCAGGCGTGCGTTATAGCCGTCGATATTGCGCACCCCCAGCTTGGACATGTTGCGATACCGGTCCTCCATCTCCCGCACGGCCCATTTCAGGGCGACGACGGCCTTTTTCGGATCGGTCACCACGGGCGCCAGCAGATGCGGGATGCCCTCATAGATGGACAGTTCCAGCATCTTGGGATCGACCATGATGAAGCGGCACTTGTCCGGCGGCATCCGGTAGAGGAGGGACAGGATCATGGTGTTGATGGCCACCGACTTGCCCGACCCGGTGGTGCCGGCGACCAGAAGATGGGGCATGCGGGCCAGATCGGCGATGATGGGGCCGCCGCCAATATCCTTGCCCAGAACCAGGGCCAGCTTCTGCTGGCTCTTCTCATACGCGTCCGACATCAGCAGTTCGCGCAGATACACCGTCTCGCGGCGCTGGTTGGGCATTTCAATGCCGATGACATTGCGGCCCGGTACCACCGCGACACGCACCGACACGGCGCTCATCGACCGGGCGATATCGTCGGCCAGACCGATGACGCGGGCCGATTTCACACCGGGTGCGGGTTCCAGCTCATAGAGGGTGACCACGGGGCCGGGGCTCACCTTCACGATCTGCCCGCGCACGCCGAAATCCTCCAGCACGCTTTCCAGCATCTCGGCATTGCGCTGCAGCGCCTCCTCGCTCATCAGCGGGCCGGCGCCATGCGGCGGCAATTGCAGGATGTCCAGCGGCGGCAGCTCGTAATCACCGCGCGCCTCGGGTTCCAGCAGCAGGTTGGCCTGCCGCGCCTTTTCCACCTTGCGTGCCACTTCCGGCAGCGTCTTGGGCGCCGGGCCCACGACCGGCGGGGCGTGGCGGCGGCGTTCCTCCGCCACGGTGGCGGCCGGACGCTCCGGTGCGGCGGCATCGGCCGCTGCCGGGGCGCTGCCCGCTGCGGCGTCGCCCAGACCGGGGGCCAGACGCGGGGCGGGCACGGGCGCGTCGGCGCCCTTGCCCTTGATCCGGGCGCGCAGGCTGCCCAGCAGGGCGCCGGCCTTGGCGGCCAGGGCGGCCTTTTCCGTGGGGCTGGCGGCTGTTTCCGCCTTGGGGGCCCAACGGGTCGGCTGGGCGGGGGGCGGCGGCGGGGCCGGCTCTGCCGCCCGGTCGGGCTTGCCGCTGCTGCTGCGCAGGCTCGCGACGCGTTTGCGCAGGGCACCAGCGAACTCGGTCACTTCCCACAGGCGGATATCCAGGGCCCAGAGGCAGAGAAACAGCGCCGGCACCAGCAGAACCAGCCCCATCACCAGTCCGGAGACGCCACCCGCCAGCGCCACCACCAGCTTCAGCAGCGGTTTGACCAGCAGGGCCCCGGCCGGCCCGCCCCAGGCGGCATTGCCATTGGCCAGACAGACCATGGCCATGGCGGTGACCAGCACGGCGGCCAGGGCCAGCGGCACGCGCAGCGCGAGGTTGCGCACGGGCCGGTGCCGGAACACCCGCAGGCCCCAGCCCAGCAGGAACAGCGGCAGCAGATAGGCCGCATAGCCCAGCGATTGCAGCATCAGGTCGGATGTATAGGCGCCCGTGCGGCCCAGCAGGTTGGACACCGGCATGGTGTCGCCGGGGACCGCCGTGCTCCAGGACGGGTCGCGGCTGTCATAGGACAGGAAGGACAGCAGCAGGGCCAGGCCCAGCATCACCACCAGCAGGCCCGCCCCCTCCACCAGCCGGCGCAGCGCAAACATCAGCATGCCGTCGGGCAGCAGGTGCGATGGGCGCGGACCCGTGCCCCCGCCCATGCCGGGACCGGGCGCGGGACCGCGCGGGGCGGGGCGGCCGGGGGACGGCGGTGTCTGGGGGGCGGTACGGCTGGGCATCGGCGGTTCGTCCGGTAGCGGAATGAACAGGGTTGGATCAGGTCAGGATGCGGGCCAGCCGTTCCATCGACCGGGCCACATTGTCGGCATCCTGGACCAGGGCGACACGGATATAGCGGTCACCAGGATTGAAGCCATCCTTGTGCGGCTGGGTCAGATAGGCGCCGGGCAGCACCTTGATCGCCCCCTCCCGCCACAGGCGCCGGGTGGCCTCTTCCCCGTTCTCTGCCACCTGGGAGACATCCAGCCACAGGAAAAAGCCGGCATCGGGCCGGTAATAGCCCAGCTTTCCCGCCAGCACCGCCTCCGCCGCATCAACATTGGCGCGGTAATAGGCGCGGTTGACCTCCACATGCGCATCATCGGCCCACAGCAGCGTGGCTGCCGCCAGCACGGGCAGCGGCATGCCGGCCAGGGAATAGGCCCGCAGCCGGGTGAACCCGGAAATCAGGTCAGGATCACCCACAACGAAGCCGGAACGAAGACCAGCAGCACTGGATCGTTTCGAAAGCGAATGAAAACTCAGCAGGTTTGACAGCGGCCGTTCCCCGCCCAATTCCCGCGCCGCATCCAGCCCGCCCGCCGGCACGCCATTGTGCCACAGTTCCCCATAGCATTCATCGAAGGCGACCGTGAAACCATGGCGCCGCGCCAGGGTCAGGGCGCGTTTCAGATAATCCAGGCTGGCCACCGCACCCTGCGGATTGGCCGGGGTGCAGAGATAGAACAGGGCCGTGCGGGCCCAGATGTCCTCCGGCACGGCGTCCAGATCGGGCAGATATCCCGTCTCCCTGGTGCCGTCCAGGAACACCGGTTCGGCACCGGCCATCACGGCCGCGCCCTGATAGACGGCGTAGAACGGGTTGGGGATCAGGACCACTGGCTTCTGCCCGGCCTTGCTCTCCGGCACCACCAGCTGTGCCAGTTGATACAGCGCCTCCCGCGTGCCGCAGACGGGCAGGATGGTGCGGTCCGCGTCGATAAAACCATGCGGCAGGCTGAACCGCCGCGACAGCCAGCCGGCCACGGCGGTGCGGAATTCCGGCGTACCGGCGGTGGGCGGGTATTTGGCCCAGGCTGAGGGGGCGGCGGCGGCCAGCGTATCGGTCAGCAGGGACGGGGGATTGTTCTGCGGTTCCCCGATGGTCAGGATGCCGGGTGCCACATTGGCCTGCGGCGTGACATCGGCCAGCAGCGCATGCAGGCGGGGGAAGGGATATTCGGACAGGCTGCTCAGCCGGTCGCTGCGGCAGGGCGCCTGGTCGGGAGGGGCGTCGTCGAACATCATGGCCCTTGCGGCTGGCAAAATCATGGATATGCCGCGCGACGGACCGGCGGCCTGGCGCAAAGTGTAGCCGCCGTCACAGCCCCGCACAAGCCGCCCATTCGGGGGCGTCCGGGCCGAAGAATCCGGTTGTTACAAGGGCTTGTGGATAAGTATTGAGAGAAACGTTGAAAAGTCTTGTAAGCTCTTGATCCGAATCACAAATTTTCCGTGAACGAATCAGGAAAACCTGTTCGCAGAAGGTTCCGCGAACAGGTTTTTCCAACCGTGAAGTCCCTGTAAAATGGGGTGTTTACAGCGCATCCCCGTTCTGTTCACCCGTGCGGATGCGCACGGTCTGCACCACGTCCAGCACGAAGATCTTGCCGTCACCGATACGGCCTGTATTGGCAGCCTTCTGGATGGCGTCGACCACACCGTCCACCAGCTCGTCCGTGACGGCTACTTCCACCTTCACCTTGGGCAGGAAGCTGACGGAATATTCAGCGCCGCGATAAATCTCGGTCTGGCCCTTCTGACGGCCGAACCCCTTCACCTCCGAGACGGTCAGGCCCTGGATGCCAAGTCCCGTCAGGGCCTCGCGCACCTCGTCCAGCTTGAACGGCTTGATGATGGCCACGACGAGCTTCATTGCGCTCTCCCTTTCCTCTGCATGGAACAGATCAAGACTAAGGATGCCGGCACCGGCGCAACACCGGTGTCCCAGCAGTTTAACTTACAAGAACCGTGCCGCGTGCCATTTCCATGGTGTTCGGCGCGAAAAACCTGGGTCCCCCACAAGGCCGCAGGAGGATTCGGCGCGCACATGGGCAGATGCTGATTAAATTTTGTGCAGCAACTGCGACGCCGCGCCATCTGGACAGGCGAATGGGCTTGCGCCAAGTTAATTGCCGCCCAAAAGAGCAGCCAAACCCCGGAAAAACGCATCATGTCCGTGCAGAATGCCGATCATCAGGCCGATGTCATCATCGTCGGCGGGGGCCTTTCTGGCCTGACGCTGGCCTGTGCGCTGGGAACCGCCGGTGTTTCCACCCTGGTCATCGACCGGGAACCGGCAGAAGACACGTTGCAGCCCGATTTCGATGGCCGCACCACGGCCATCGCCTATGGGGCCGGGACCGTTCTGATGGGCGCGGGCGTCTGGGACCATCTGGATGGCAATGTCGGGCCGATGCTGGACATCCGCGTCACTGACCAGTCATCGCCCCTGTTCTTGCATTATGACCATCGGGAAGTGGGCGACCGTCCCTTTGGCTGGATCATCGAGAACCGGGTGCTGCGCCATGCGCTGTACCGCCGCCTGCAGCAATTGCCCGCCGTCACGCATCTGGCACCC
>JAIXTS010000130.1 GCA_027483805.1 Azospirillum sp.
CGTACCATCGCCCAAAGGTTTGGCCGATGGCATGACATGATCGGCATTGCATCGCAGCACCCGCTCGCTATCCTTGGCCGCGAACGGAAAGGACACAAGCTCATGAGCATCTGGGGCAAGGTCATTGGCGGGGCGGCAGGTTTTGCCATGGGAGGGCCGCTGGGCGGGCTTCTGGGCGCGCTGGCTGGACATGCCGTCGATGAATATCGCACGACCGATCAGGCGCCACGCGGCCCGGAGGACGAGGACAGGTCAGACCAGACCCAGACCATCGCCTTCACGGTCGGTGTGATTGTCCTGTCAGCCAAGATGGCCAAGGCCGATGGCGTGGTCCACCGGGTGGAGATCGAAGCGTTCAAACGCATCTTCCATGTATCGGACCATGAGCTGCGCAATGTCGGCCGCCTGTTCGATGCCGCCAAGCGGGACAGTGCGGGGTTCGAATCCTATGCCAGGCAGCTGGCCCAGATGTTCCAGGACCGGCCCGAGGTATTGGAAGAATTGCTGGCCGGCCTGTTCCACATCGCCGTGGCCGACGACATTGTGCATCTGGCCGAACTGGCCTTCCTGCGCCGGGTGGCGGAAATCTTCGGCTTCCCACCGAATGAGTTCGAGCAGGTCTGGCGTCAGCATGGCACACGGATCGAAGGCGGAAGCGAGCCGGACGATGATCCCTATGCCATCCTGGGCGTGCCGCGCGATGCCGACATGGCCACGATCAAAGCCGCCTATCGCAAGCTGGTGCGCGAGAACCATCCCGACGCGCTGATCGCCAAGGGGCTGCCGCAGGAATTCATCGATCTGGCCCAGGAGAAAATGTCGGCGCTGAACATTGCCTATGAACGGATCGAGAAGGAGCGCCGGGGCTGAAACAAAAGGGGCCGCCATCCGGTGCTGGATGTCGGCCCCTTTTGCTGACGATGCCGCCGATCAGGCGTCGGTCGTGCCCGCAGCCGCCGGGGCGGATTGTTCAGCGGGCGGTACCGCGGCCGCCTGACTGGCAATTTCTTCCAGGCGGGCAAACAATTGCGGCACGACGGGGCTGTCGGGATGGGTCTGACGATAAGTGTCAGCCAGACCCTGGGCCTTGGCCAGATCGGTGCCGGCAATGGTCACGATCAACCCCGCCAGCTGGGCATGGCCCTGCCCCACCTGCGGGGCGATACGGGTGGCGGCCAGATAGGCCTCGGCGGCGGTGTCGAAGCTTCCCGCCTCCTCATGCACACGGCCCAGCGCATAGACCGCTTCCGGCATGTTGGGGCGACGGGCCAGGCAGCCCTGGAAGGCGCCGGCCGCCTCATTCAGCATGCCCAGGCGGAACAGACAGTTGCCGAAATTGAACAAGGGTTCCACGGCGTTGGGATCAGCCTGCACCGCACGCTGCCACGCCTCGGCGGCCAGCGGGATTTCGCCCGTCTGTTCACGCACCAGGGCCAGGCCGGCCCAGGCGTCGCGGAAATTGGGGTCCAGGTCACAGGCGCGCTGCAGGCTCTCGATGGCCTCGTCCAGCTTGCCCTGCTGGGCCAGCGCCATGCCCAGATTATGGTGCGGCGGCGGATGATCAGGCTTCAGCGCACGCGCCTTTTTCAGGGCAGCGACGGCGTCATCCAGCTTGCCCAGCCCCTGCAACGTGGCGCCCAGGTTCGACCAGGCGACGCGCACATCCGGGTGGTCGGCATAGACCTTGGTGATCTTGCGCAGCGTATCCGCCGCTTCCTTCATCCGGCCCTGACGATGCAGTTCCGTCGCCGCGCGCATGTCGGACGGGAAACTGGAATACATCGCATCCGACTTGGCCAAATCGGAAAGCTGACGACGGCGATCTTGGCGATTCATCAAAGGGACCCGGATTTTTGGTGGAACTCTTTTACCTTGGCCTTGATAGCAAGCCCGCCGGCAAAACGGAACCAAGGAACCGCCGATCCGGTGCGGTTTTCCACATAAAACCAGCGCCGGGCGCCGCCGTCCGGCGGCTTGGCTTGCGCAGGCACGGGCCTGCGGGCCGGCGGTCGCCGGCCTCCAAGGGTCATGACATGTGGGTTTTACACTTTCCCTCAGGCGCCGGGCGCCGCCATCCGGCGGCTTGGCTTGCGCAGGCACCGGCCTGCGGGCCGGCGGTCGCCGGCCTCCAAGGGTCATGACCCTTGGTGTAAAACAGGGCCGGTCCCGTGGGAAACCGGCCCTGCCTTCCATGATTGCGCATGGACGATCCGCTTTGGCGGTGGACCCCGCCAGCGGACATCTTCCGATCAGCCGGAGATACCCCGGATGCCGGAGAGATCCGCGCGGGTCCGCAAAGTGGAACGAGACATCGGATCACCTCCTTTCTGCATGTTGAAACAACAACATGAAGATGGGTCAGGTTGAACCTTCCGTCAAGGAGATATCATCCGACATCGGAAGCATTTCAGGGGCGGGGGCGTGATCATAGGGATTTACGTTCCCACAATCGCTGGGCGCCGGGCCGGGCCTTATACGAGCGGTATGAAACCGGGCCGAGGCATTAAAGGGCCATGACCCAGGACCGCTGGTACATGGCCGTAAAATGAAAAGGGCGGGCACCGCCGGTCTGCGGTGCCCGCCCCTTTGTCGGCGACCGGATCAGCCCCGGTCGCGGTCGCGCTCGCGGCGGGGCGGCTTGGTGGCGCCTTCGGCCAGTTCCAGCTTCAGCGCGCGGATACGCTCCGCCATGGTTTCCTTCAGGCCCGGCGTCGGCTTCGGACCCAGGGCGGCATAGGCCGCTTCCAGCTGCAACAGGGCCCGGCGCTTTTCATCGTCATTGCGCTTCAGAGGCCGGTTGTC
>JAIXTS010000157.1 GCA_027483805.1 Azospirillum sp.
GAATGAAGAAAGCGGGTGGAAATCCATATCATCCCGTGGTAACCGCATGGCCGCGTCAGGGCAATAACAACGCCCCGTTGACATAGCTGCCGCGCCGAATGTGATCAGCCCAGCCTTGCATCCGTGCAGGGTTGGATGGGGTTGCCTTAACCCCAGGCTTTGTATATAAGCGCGGCTTCGATTTAGGGACTGCCGACCATGAAGCCTGATATCCACCCCGCGTACCACGAGATCACCGTTGTCATGACCGACGGTACCTCTTTCAAGACCCGCACCACCATGGGCAAGGCCGGCGACACGCTGCGTCTGGACATCGATCCGAAGTCCCACCCGGCCTGGACGGGCGTGCAGAAGCTGCTGGACACCGGCGGCCAGATCGCCAAGTTCAACAAGCGCTTCCAGAGCTTCGGCCTGAAGTAAGCGGCTTGGCCGCAAGGCAAACGAAAAGCGCCGCCGGGGCATCCTGGCGGCGCTTTTTGTGTTTGTGATGTGCCCCCCCTCACACCGGGTCCGGCGCCTTGGTCCGCATCGTCACAAACTCCTCCGCCGCCGTGGGGTGCAGGCCGATCGTGTTGTCGAAGACCTGTTTGGTGGCGCCGGCATTCATGGCGACCGCCACACCCTGGATCATTTCCGGCGTGTCGGTGCCCACCATGTGGCAGCCCACCACCTTCTGCGTGGCGCGGTCCACCACCAGCTTCATGAAGGTGCGCTGGTCACGGCCCGACAGTTGATGGCGCATGGGCTTGAAACTGGTGCGGTAGATATCGACACCGCCGGGCAGGGTCGCGCGGGCCTGTTCTTCGGTGATGCCGACGGTGGCCACAGGCGGGAGGGAGAAGACGGCGGTCGGGATATTATCGTAATTCACATCGCGCGGGCGATTGCCATACAGACGATCGGCCAGCACATGGCCTTCGGCCAGGGCCACCGGCGTCAGGTTCACACGGTTGGTGACATCGCCCAGCGCATAGATGGAGGGGACAGAGGTCTGGTACTGGTCATTGACGGTAATGGCCCCGGCCTTGTCCGTCTCCACGCCCACATTCTCCAGACCAAGGCCATAGGACATGGGCTTGCGCCCGATGGCATAGACCACAGCGTCGCATTCCAGCACGGTCCCGTCCGACAGATGGGCCAGCAGGCCGCCTTCGACCTTCTCAATGCGGCTGATGATGGTGTTCAGCTTCAGGTCGATGCCGGCCTTGCGCACCTCATCGGCGGTGAAGTCGCGCACATCCTTGTCAAAGCCGCGCAGGATCTGCGCACCCCGGTAAAGCTGTGTCACCTGCGCGCCCAGCCCGTTGAACAGGCTGGCAAATTCCAGCGCGATATAGCCGCCGCCGGCCACCACCACGCGGCGCGGGAAGGTCTTCAGATAGAAGACCTCGTTCGAGGTGATGCCATAGTCCTTGGCCCCTGGTTCGGACGGCAGTTCCGGCCAGCCGCCGGTGGCGATCAGGATACGTTCCGCCGTCACACGCGTTCCGTTCACTTCCACCGTATGGGCATCGAGGATGGTGGCGCGACCCTCATAGATGGTCACCCCGGCGCCTTCCAGCAGGCGGCGGTAGATGCCGTTCAGGCGGTTGATTTCCGTGTCCTTGGCGGCGATCAGGGCGTTCCAGTCATGGCGGACATTGTCCAGGGTCCAGCCGAAGCCAGCAGCGTCGGCAAAGGCCTGACCATAGTCGGCGCCATAGACCAGCAGCTTTTTCGGCACGCAGCCGACATTGACGCAGGTGCCGCCGAAATAGCGTTCCTCTGCCACGGCCACGCGCGCGCCATGCCCCGCCGCGATGCGCGATGCCCGCACCCCGCCGGAACCGGCACCGATGGTGAACAGGTCGAAATCATACTGGGACATGGACTGCTTCCTGCGGGTGGAATGGTCCCGCAGATATGGGGGGGAAGCAGGCGCCGAGGCAAGAGGGCGTCAGCACTGCAAAAAATCCTGTACCGGGCACGCCCCATCGAACGCAGCCGACGCATCACGGATCGCCGCGCATTGCCGCCATCACATGGCGCCGCCGCCAGTTGTCGGCGTTCTTCGACAAAGTACGAAGCTGTTCATAGATAAGCGGCGGGTCGGCCGTATTGGTAATGTCCAGGCGTAACACGATACGGCCGGCTGGATTCAATGTCTGCTCTGCCGTCGCCAATTCCAGTCGGGCATCCGCGACCGCTTCCGGGTGGCGCAGAGCATAGGGTTGCAGCCGGTCCAGGGCCGCCTGCGCATCGGCCAGCGCAGAAATGTCGGAAAAGATGACGCCGCGCGCGATCAGGACACGACCCGCAGTTTCATATTGAAACAGAATCGACCCCACGAAGGCTGCACGTCCGGCGGCCAGCGCCAACCAGTCAACCTCCCGACCGCCGACCCTGTCGGCCCACTCCGCCATAAAGACCCGGGCCTGTTCAATATCGATCATGACGTTTTCCCCTGATTGGGGCAGAGGCAAGGGGCTGTCGGACGGGCCGCGACCATACGCGGGATGTAGGTTTTGTCCATGCTGTGCGCTTCGAAGGGATCAAGGCGCGGTTCCATAAACATGACGGATGAGAGAAGCTGGCTATCGCCGAAGGTTTCCGCCATGTGGTTCATCTGCGCCGATAAAATGACCCGAGGAACCGGGTCAGACAGGTTGGTGTAGCTTTCATAGGCGGGACCGGTGGGCCAGCCCGCCACGGCAGTACCGAAGGCGTTGACCTTGACCTTTGCAAGTCGCTCCGCAACATATTTTTCCGCCTCGGCCACTTGAATTGGCGTCGGCGGATTGGTGGCTTTGGTCAGGATATAGTTGGTGAACAGGTCATTTTTTGCGGCCAGGATGGCGTGCTGGGTGATGAGCCCACCCTGACTATGGGCGTAAAGCTCCATCGGTTGCGGATCTGGACGATCCAGATTGGCCATGATCTGTCTGTAAAGGGCCTGCTGGGGCACAGTCTCGCTTCGCTGGATACTGTCGACGCATTCCACCACGTCTTTGCCGATGCCTGAGGTCGCATTATACGTGCCCGTCATTTCCTTGCACAGCGCCTTGGCGAGGTTTTTCAAAGTGTCGCAATGCCCCTTGAGGTCTGTGTTGATCCCATTCACGTAATGGGCTTTCGGCAATCGGCCCGACGGCTGCTGACATCCTTCCGGACGGATGCCGCCAGGGGGCGCGCATTGGCAATCCTGCGCCAGGATCGTTCCACCATCACGATCTGCATTGGGGCCGGCATTCGGCCAGGCACGACCAGCCAGTTCGCGCAGGGCCTTATCCAAATCCGGATTGGAGAGGATGTAAGCACCGCCGGATGCGACCTGATTGACGGCTTCGTTCCAGGCTGCAAGTGTTATGAACTTGCCTAACCGGGCTGCTTCGCACAGCACGATCGTGGCCCCGACCTTCACTGCCTTGAAACCCTTGGCGGCCGCATCATAGACAAGCACGGCTTCGTCTACGGCCGCCCGACCGGCCTTCTGTGCGGCGGTCAGCGCAACCTGGACACCGTCGACGATCCTGTCGCCAGCAGCCGTCGCCAGCCGGTCGACATAATCCACCCCGTCATTAAACTTGCCCCAGGCATATTGGCCACCCTGCACGGCCCTGTCGCCGACAAAGCGGCCACCGTCGACCAGCTTGCCACCCACATAGCCGGCACCCGATGCGAGTGCACCGCCCGCTTCGCGCGCGGCAGATGTTATGGCTTCGGACGTAGCTGAAAAAAATTCCATTCGCCCCCCCGCGCCCATCCCTCAGCGTTTCAGCCGATCAAGAATGTCCAGCGTCAGTGCCTGGAGATCCCGCGCCTTGGCGGCACCACCCAGTTCCGAGCGCTGCAGGATGGTCTTGGCCTGTGGTACGGCAATGTCAAAATCACGCCCCAGATAGGCCGCCGTTACCACATAGGCCGTGGCATCACGTTCCGTATCGAGACCATAGGAAATCGATTTGGCGACAAGCGGCATGACTTCACGCGCAAGCGCAGGACGGGCAGTCGTCCTGGAGGCCGGGAAATTCTGATGCAGGAAATCAGCGACCCGGTCGGCAAAGGCCGTGGCCGCCTGTTCGGAAATGGCCAGATGCTGGTCCTTTGAGATCATGAGCATGACAAAAATCCATCAAGGAGTTCACACAATGTTCCGACGTTGGTGACCGATTCCCATGCCTTTATCACCGACACCGCCATCCGGCGGCTTGGCTTTCCAGGCCATGGGCGCAACAGGCGTTTTCCTCAGTCCCCGGCGCTCTGTCCCCGGCGCTGGATCCGCCGTTTGGCTGCACCGCAGGAGCAGCGCGGCGGCAGTCGTCGCCGGAGCGGTTTCCGGTCAGCCGAAAACAGCTCCAGTCTGGAACACCGAAGCATCAACCACACCCATGGTCGGATTTACTTATATTTAAGATAGAAATTCAAATAGAAAATCAAACAATGCAGCAAGTGAATACAAATGAAATCAATCTGATGAATAGAATTGTCTTTAGAGCGCAGTGCCGCGCATCGAAAACAGGTCCAATACCAGCGGCATGACTGCCAACACGGTATCTCAACCGCCGGCGCTTACATCCATGGGCTTGGCTACGCGCACGTAGCGCGCGGCGGCGGTCGCCGCCGCACCAACGGTCAAGAATTTTGACCGGCGGTATCGGCCCCCGTCCCGTTCCCGGTGGATCAGGCCCCACCCCAGGCCACAAAATGCGGGTTCAGGAAGGTGGGCGCCTTGCCGTAGGGGAACGGTTCACCATCCAGCAGGGTGAGGCAGCCGCCGGCCCCGATCAGGATGGCATGGCCCGCCGCAATGTCCCATTCACAGGTCGGGCCCAGGCGGGGATAGACATCGCCCACCCCTTCGGCCACGCGGCAGAATTTCAGGGAACTGCCGGCGGCGATGCGGGCCGCCACACGGCGGCCGGTCAGGAATTCTTCCACCGCCGCATTGTCGGCATGGCTGCGCGAGGTCAGCACCGTCAGGCCGGCCGCGGGCACGGCGCGGACCTGGATCGGCTGGTCCTTCTGCCCCTTGCCCCCGCGCACGGCGGTACCGGGGCCGGATGCGGCGTAGAGGGTGCCGCCAACGGGCAGCATGACGACGCCCAGCGCCGGCTCCCCCGCCTGGATCAGGGCGATATTCACCGTGAATTCGCCATTGCGCTTGATGAATTCCTTGGTGCCGTCCAGCGGATCGACCAGCCAGAACGTGCCAGCGGCGATATCGGGGATGCGGCCGGCCGCCACCTCCTCCTCCGTCACCACGGGGATATCGGGGGTCAGCGCACGCAGGGCCGCCAGGATAATGGCATCGGCATCATTGTCGGCGGCGGTCACGGGGCTGCCATCGGCCTTCTGCGACGCCTCCGCCCCGGCTTCGTAATGGCGCAGGATGGCGGCGGATGCCTGTTCGGCAGCGGCGCGGACAGCGGGCAGCAGGCCCGCCAGTTCTTCAGGTGACAACATTCGCAAGGCTCTCATTACGCCGCAATGGCGATTCTGGCTGTCATTACGCCGCCGTGGCGGCGCTGGTGGTAGCATGGATCAGGCGCCACAGCACGGGGGCCGTGGCGGGCATGTCGACATGGGTGACGCCGTGCCCCGCCAAGGCATCGACCAGGGCATTGATGATGGCGGGACAGGCGCCGATGGCTCCGGCCTCCCCCGCGCCCTTCAGGCCCAGGGGATTGGTGGCGCAGGGCACCGGTCGCAGGGAGAAATCGATCATGGGCAGATGATCGGCGCGCGGCATG
Source organism: Azospirillum sp. (assembly GCA_027483805.1). GTDB lineage: Bacteria > Pseudomonadota > Alphaproteobacteria > Azospirillales > Azospirillaceae > Niveispirillum. The sequence continues at coordinate 5,730 of JAIXTS010000157.1, forward strand.
GCGTAATCCATGAAGGAGCCGGTCAGCAACTGTCCTGAGTCCGTATCAAAACGGATCAGTTCCAGCAGCGCCTGGCCCATGCCCTGGGCGATGCCGCCATGCACCTGGCCCTCAAGCAGCAGCGGGTTCAAGACCGTGCCGAAATCATCCACCACGGTATAGCGTTCGATGCGCGGCACGCCTGTATCGATCTCCACCGAGATTTCAACCACATGCGTGCCATTGGGAAAGGTGTTGGCGGGCGGGCTGAACCTGCCCTTGCCCCTGAAGACATGGCCGTCACCGTCGGGCGCAGCGGCCGCCGCAACATCGGCAAAGGGCACAAAACGGTTGGAGCCGGTGACGGCAAAACCCCCGCCTTCGGCCGTCACCTCAAACCTGAGCGCCCCTTCATCCGCTTCCAGCAGCCTGGCCGCCACGGGCCGGGCCTGGGCAATCACGTCGGCCGCCCCCTCCCGCACGGCCACCCCACCGGTGGGGATGGAGCGCGAGCCGCCAGTGCCGCCACCGGTCTTCACCCGCTGGCTGTCGCCCTGGACCATGGCGATGGCGTCGGGCGCGATGCCCAGCATCTCTGCCACCACCTGCTTATAGGCGGTTTCATGACCCTGGCCGTTCGACTGTGTGCCGATCAGCAGCAGGACCGAGCCATCCGGGTTCACCAGCAGTTCCGCCGCCTCCGGCGCGCCGCCGGAACAGGCCTCGATATAGGTGGCGATGCCCAGGCCCAGCAGGTGGCCCTGCGCCAAGGCCCTGGCCCGGCGGGCGGGGAAGCCGGCGCGGTCGGCACGCGCCAGTGCTGCATCCAGGGTGCCGGCAAAATCGCCACTGTCATAGACATGGCCCATGGGCGTGCGATAGGGCATGGCGGCGGCCGGGATCATGTTCAGGCGGCGGAAGGCGGCGGGGTCCTGCCCGATCTCGCGCGCCGCCTTGTCGATCAGCCGTTCCACCAGATAGGCCGCCTCTGGCCGGCCGGCGCCGCGATAGGCATCCACGGGCTGTGTATGCGTATAGACACCGCGCACGCGGGCGTAGATAGCGGGGATCTGATAGACGCCCGACAGCATCTTGGTCTGGCCGTCGGTCTGGATATAGGTGGCATAGTTCGACAGGTAGGCGCCCATATTGGCGATGATGTCGGCGCGCAGGCCCAGGATGCGGCCATCGGCATCCAGCGCCAGTTCGGCCATGCTGACATTGTCGCGGCCATGGTCATCGGACAGGAAGGCCTCCGCCCGGCTGCTGGTCCAGGCCACGGGGGCCCCGACGCGGCGGGCGGCGACGCAGGCCAGCACATATTCAGGATAGCAGAACAGCTTCATGCCGAATCCGCCGCCCACCTCATGCGTCAGCACATGGAACCGGGCCGAATCCTCACCGAAGATGCCGGCCAGCATGTCGCGCATGTCATGCACGCCCTGGCTGCCCACGGTCAGGCGGGTGATATCGGCGGCGGCATCATATTCGGCCAGACAGGCCCGGCCCTCCAGCGGGTTGGCGGACAGGCGGTTATTGATCAGGTCCAGGCGCACAATGTGCGCGGCCTGGGCGAAGGCGGGGTCGGTGGCCGCCGGATTACCCTTTTCCCAATCATAGGCCAGGTTGGCGGGCACATCGCCATGCACCTGGGCCGGGTGGGACAGGGCGGCGGCGGTATCGGCGACAGCGTCCAGCATGTCATAATCGACCATCACCGCGTCGGCGGCATCCATCGCCTCATACAGGCTGTCGGCCACGATGAAGGCCACGGGTTCGCCGACATGGCGCACAAAACCATCGGCCAGGACCGGGCGGTGCTTCATGTGCAGGCTGGTCCCCGCGCGCACCCGCAGCGGCACAACGCAGGGAATATCCCTGATACCGGCCTGTTTCAGGTCGCTGGCCGTGAAGATGGCCCGGATGCCGGGCATGGTGGCCGCATCGGCGGTGTCGATGGCGCGGATGGATGCATGCGCATGCGGGCTGCGCAGCACATAGCCAACCTTCTGGCCGGGAATACGGACATCATCCGTATACCGTCCGGCCCCGCGCAGCAGCCTTGTATCTTCACTGCGCGGGACGGGCTGTCCGATACCGAACTTGCTCATGGGCGAACGCTCCTGGCCGAAGGATCGCCCGATCATAGGGGATGGCGCGGCGGGAGCAACCTTCCCGCTCACTCCCCGTCGTCATGGTCGGTCATATAGGCGCGCAGGGCGGCGTTGATGCGGGCCTGCAGGGCGCGGTCGCCGCCGCCATGGCGGCTGAACCAGTCGAGCAGATCGCCATCCAGCCGCAGGGTCACCGCACGCCGGTCCACGCCGCGCGGGCGGCGTACCCGCCAGAGAGAGGCCGTGGCCGCCGGTTCGGGCCGATCCGGACCCAGCAGGGCCGCCCGTTCGGCCGGTGTGATCAGCATTCCGCCTGGAAATGACATCAGCGTCCTCCTGCCGGCCCCTCGGCCAGCCTGTTTCATGCCCCTGTCGCCCCAACGGAAATGATCAGGAAAGGTTCCGGGTTCCGCCTGTGACTTCGCAGTCACCTTTCCTATACGGTTCATATTGGAAAACGCTGTCGCCGCGACAAGGGGCCAAAGGTGGTAACCCGCTTCCGGCCCGGCACCGGGGGCTGTAGACTGCCCAGGGATAAAAGAGGGTGAGCGTCGGCATGTGCGGGCGGTTTGTGCAGAAGGACCTGAAGGATCTGGCCGCCGCGTTCGACGCGCGGCTGCGGCCCGACCTGCCGCCACCGTTGCTGGCCCCCCGCTATAACATCGCGCCCACGGCGGAGATCGGGGTCATCGGGCTGGACCGCGCCGGGGTACGGTCGGTCACCGGCATGCGCTGGGGCCTGGTCCCGTCCTGGGCCGAGGATATGACGGGGGCGGCGCGCCTGATCAATGCCCGCAGCGAAAGTGCCGCCGACAAGCCCAGCTTCCGCGAGGCCTGGCAGAAGCGCCGGGCCATTATCCCGGCCGACGGCTTTTATGAATGGCCGCAGACGGGCGACCGCAAGCAGCCCTGGTACATTTCCCGTGCCGATGGCCGGCCCCTGGGATTGGCGGCCCTGTGGGACGTCTGGCGCAGGGGGCCGGACGGGCCGCTGTTCACCTGCTGTATCCTGACGGCACCGGCCAACGATGAGATGGCGCGCATCCATGACCGGACACCCGTGATGCTGATGGATGAGGCGGCTGTGCAACGCTGGCTGTCGCCCGACACGCCGGAGAGTGCCCGCCACGCGATGATGCAGGCCCCCGCGCCGGGCAGCCTGCGGCTGCGCCCCGTCACGCCGCTGGTCAATGCCGTGCGCCATGACGGGCCGGACCTGCTGGCCCCCTATGAGCCGGCGACAGCCGCACCGGCGGGTGCGGCGGGGAGCCTGCTGTGAGGGGCGCGGGGCTGATCCTGGTGCTGCTGCTGGCCCTGCCCATGCCGGGCTTCGCGCAGGGGGGCGCCGACAAGGCCCCCGTCAAGGGCATCGGCGCTGCCAAGGAAGGCGATATTGTCACCGTCAGGGGACAGGAATTCCGCCTGTTCGGCATCGACGCGCCCGACAGGGGCCAGACTTGCGTGAATGTGCGCGGGCAGAGTTACGACTGTTTTGCCCTGTCGACCCGTATCCTGAGCCTGCTGATCAATAACATGAATGTCGAATGTACACCGCGCGGCGATTCCCCCGGCAGGGGCCCCACTCTGGCCGTGTGCCGGGCGGAGAATGGCGACGACCTGGCCTATGCCATGGTGGAGCGCGGCATGGCGCTGGCCTATCGGCCCTTGAGCTTTGACTATGTCTCCATCGAGGTGCGGGCCATCTCCTTCCGCCGGGGCCTGTGGGGCGGCCGGGTGGAGCCGCCCTGGCTGTGGCGGTCGCGGGAGACGGAAAAGAAGCTGGACGAAATGCGCAAACCCAAGAAGGCGGGGGCGCAGTAACACCAGTGGCATGAAATCTTGACCTTTGGTCAAGCTTTCGTGCCCCTCAATCGCCGGCGCCCACATCCGTGGGCTTGGCTACGCGCCACGTGGCGCGCGGCGGCGGTCGCCGCCGTACCGACGGTCAAGAATTTTGGCCGCCGGTATAACACCAGCAGCATGAAATCCTGACCTTTGGTTACTCTTTCCTGCCCCTCAATCGCCGGCGCCAGCATCCGCTGGCTTGGCGACGCCGCTCCCCAAGCCTCTGATCCGGAAAGCAAAAAAGCCGCTGACACAGGGCCAGCGGCTTTTTTAGGACCGAGAGGATGGTGGGCGCGGCAGGGATTGAACCTGCGACCCCCGCCGTGTGAAGGCGATGCTCTCCCGCTGAGCTACGCGCCCATCCGTCGTCGGTGGAGCGGGGTTCTAAGGGGTTGGCGGCGACCTGTCAAAGGGAAAAGTTAAGGGCTGGGCGTTTTTTTTCGGCCCCGTACCGCAAAGCCTTGCCGGCTGCGGCATTCCGACCCACATTGCCAACAGGATTGCCGTCATCATGTCTGGAAGGCCGAACTTCATGCGCATTTTCCGCTGCCTGCCGTTCGCGCTTCTGGCCGCCATGCCGGTGACCGCCGCCCTGGCCGGGCCGGTGGAGGCGCTGTCCCTGACCTATGCCGTGCATGTCGGCGGTGTGCATGTTCTGGATGCCGATGCCGAGATGGCGCTGGGGCCCGATGGCTATCGCGCCGGGTTGAAGATGCAGACCGATGGCTTCCTGGGCCGGGTGGCGCAGTGGAAGACCGATATCCGCGCGCAAGGGCTGCTGTCCGGCCCCCTGCCCCGCCCGCGCCAGTTCACGGCCCATGGCAGCTGGCGCGACCAGCCACGCCTGACCACGGTTGATTATACGCCCGACGGCACCCCGACCCTGACACTGGCCGATCCGGAGCCGGAGAAGGACCGGGAACCGGTGCCGGCCAATCTGCGCCTGGGCACCGTGGACCCGGTCTCCGCCATCGTGGCGGTGCTGGATCAGGTGGCCAGGAAGGGCGATTGCGACATCACCGTGCCTGTCTATGACGGGCGCCAGCGCTATGACCTGGTGTTTGCCACGCAGGGGGAAACGCTGCTGGAGGCTTCGGATCTGTCGGTCTATGCCGGGCCGGCCACCGCATGCAGCGTGAAGTTCAAGCCGGTGGCCGGGCGCTGGAAAGAAAGCCGCCCGCGCGACCGCGACCGGGAGGGGGCAAAACGCAAAGATGTGCCCGTCACACTCTACATCGCCGCCACCGTGGCCGGCGGGCCGCCCGTGCCCGTGCGGCTGGAAATGGACAGCCCGCTGGGCGCGGTGAAGGTGCATCTGGCCGCAGTGAACTCCTAGGTCAGGGCCGGGGGCAGGGCCGGCGGGCGGCCCAACCCGCGCTCAACGGAGCCGTTCCAGGGCGCCCGGCAGATCGGCGAAACGGTCGATGATCAGGTCAGCCCCCAGCGCGTGCAGCGGCATGCGCGGATAGCCATAAGCAACCGCGATGGCCGGCACAGTCGCGCCGCGGGCGGCCGCCACGTCATTGGCATTGTCGCCCACCATGACCGCCCCTGCTGCGCCCACGCCCAGGCGGTCCATCACCCAGAGCAAAGGGTCCGGGTGGGGTTTTTTCTGGGCCACGGTATCGCCGCCGGCCACCGCATCAAACAGCGCCCCCATGCCCAGTTCGCGCAGCAGGTCATGGGTGATCCCCGCCGGCTTGTTGGTACACAGGCCCAGCCGGTGCCCGGCCTGCTTCAACGCGGTCAGTGTCTCCACCACGCCGGGATATATGCACCCCCGGTCCACGGGCAACGCGCCATACAGCGCCAGATATCGGTGGGTCATCGGCCCCAGCTCTGCTTGTGTCAGGGCCAGACCGGTGGCGACAAAGGCCTGTTCCACCAGCCGGGCCGCCCCGTCGCCGATCATGTCATGCACGGCAGAAAGCGAGAGTTCCGGGCGGCCTTTCTCGACCAGCAGCCGGTTCAGGCCCAGGGCGATGTCGGGCGCGCTGTCGATCAGGGTCCCGTCGAAATCAAAGATCAGGGCGGGGAACCGTTCCAGGATGCTCATGTCGTCTGCCGCTTCCGCTTGGCTTTCGCAGGGGTCTGTATGATACAGGGGGCCAGCCTAGACAAACTGCCAAGCGGCCCGCCACCATGCCCCAACGTCCGCTCGCCTGCATCATCCTTGCCGCCGGCAAGGGTACCCGCATGAAATCCGCCTTGCCCAAGGTGCTGCACCCGCTGGGCGGTCAGCCCATGGTCAACCATGTGGTCCGGGCCGCGCAAAGCCTGTCGCCGGAAAAGATCGTCGTGGTGGTCGGCCCCGGCATGGACAATGTCGCCGCCGCCGTGGCCCCGCACCCGACCGTGGTGCAGGAACAGCAACTGGGCACCGGCGACGCGGTGAAGGCGGCCTTGGGCCAACTGGCCGGGTTCAACGGCGATGTGCTGGTGCTGTATGGTGATTCGCCGCTGATCACGCCGGCCACCCTGTCGGCCATGGTGGCGGCCCGTCATGGCGACGGTGACCCGGCCGTGGTCGTGCTGGGCATGCGCCCTGCCGATCCCGGTGCCTATGGCCGCCTGGTCCTGGGGGCCGATGGTGGCCTGGACAGGATTGTCGAGTTCCTGGACGCCACGCCGGACGAACGGGCCGTCACGCTGTGCAATGCCGGTTTCATGGCCTTTGACGGGGCGCGCATGGGCGCGCTGCTGTCCGGGATCGGCAATCAAAATGCCAAGGGTGAATATTACCTGACCGATGCGGTGGCGGTGGCGCGGGCAAAGGGCTGGACCTGCGCCGTGGTCGAGGGCCCGACCGATGACACGGCCGGCGTAAACAGCCGGGCCGAACTGGCGGGGATCGAAAAGATCTTCCAGGGCCGCCTGCGTCTGGCCGCCATGGCCAATGGCGCCACATTGCTGGATCCCGACAGTGTCTATTTCGCTGCCGACACCGTGCTGGGCCGCGATGTCACGGTGGGCCAGCATGTGGTGTTCGGGCCCGGCGTGACGGTGGAGGACGGGGTCGAGATCAAGCCGTTCAGCCATCTGGAAGGCGTGATTGTGCGCAAATCCGCCATCATCGGCCCCTATGCCCGCCTGCGCCCCGGCACGGATGTGGGCGAAGGCGCCCATATCGGCAATTTTGTGGAGCTGAAGAACACGCAGTTCGGCAAGGGGGCCAAGGCCAATCACCTGACCTATCTGGGTGATGCCGATATCGGCGGCGGGTCCAATATCGGGGCCGGCACCATCACGTGCAATTATGACGGCGTGCTGAAGCACCGCACCCGCATCGGCGAGAATGTGTTCATCGGCACCCATTCCACCCTGGTGGCGCCCGTTGCCGTGGGCGACGGTGCCTATACGGCGGCGGGTACGGTGGTGACTCGCGACGTGTCGCCCGACGCGCTGGCCATCAGCCGCGCCCCGCAGGCGGAAAAGGCCGGGTGGGCATCGCGCTACCGCGCGGCCAAGCTGGCGCTGAAGGCCAAGCTGACGAAGATGTGAGGGGGATGTGAGCGGGATGTGCGGTGACCCTCACCCTCCCCGGCCCTGACGGGCTGGCGAGGGTGAGGGGCAGATCCCCCGTCCGATCAGTCGCGGAAATTCACATATTGCAGGGGCTGTTCGATCTTCAGGCCCTTGACCATGGCGATGGCGGCCTGCAGATCGTCGATCTTTTTGCCGGTGATGCGCAGCTCGTCACCCTGGATGGAGGCCTGGACCTTCATCTTGCTGTCCTTAATGGCCTTGGTGATCTGCTTGGACAGCGCCTGATCAAGGCCCTGCTTCACCTTGATGGTCTGACGCAGGGTGCCGCCGGCGGCGTTTTCTTCCTTGCCCCAGTCCAGGCAGCCGGGGTCCAGCTTGCGGCGCACAAAATAGCCTTTCAGCATTTCCTGCAATTGCGCCAGCTTGGTTGCATCCTCGGTATGGATGTGGATTTCGTTCTCCTTCTCCTTCACCTCCAGGGTGGATTTGGAGCCCTTGAAATCGAAACGCGTCTGCACCTCGCGCACCACACCCTGCACGGCATTGCTGACTTCGGCGATTTCGGTCTTGGAGACGATGTCGAAAGAAGGCATCGGGGAAAGGTTCCTGGCAACGGATTGAACTGGACGCCAGTTTAGCATCCCGCATCATCGCGCGTCACCCTTCCCCGCCGGGGGTCAGCCCTTCGGGGCCGCCACGGTGGCCTGATCATGGGCCAGGGCCGCCGCATCGCCGGCTTGGGCCGTCTGTTCACCGGCGGACAGGGCCGCCACCACGAACAGACCGCACAGGACCAGGGCTTGCAGGACCATGGCGGCACGCTGCTTCATATTTGTCGCTTCACGCATAACGGCCTCCCAAGAGGTTGGATGTTGATCCTGGGCATCGCCCCGATACCCATGAGCGAACTATATAAGCGACTCTTTAACATGCAAACGTTTATATTGTCTCTGGAGGGTTTCAGTCCCGTAACACCCTTCCCCTGTTGCACGCACAGCACAGGGGTGGACCGTCGCAGCGGCTGCTTTGGCCCTTTGCGGGCCGGGGGCCGGGTGCTAGATGTCTGATGACCGCCCCTGACAGGGCCGTGGATACGGGAAATCTGATGAGCAAGCCCAGCTTCGACCAGGATGCCGCCAACCTGCTGGACGATCTGATCCAGCGTGCCCGCCGGGCGGGCGCCGATGCGGCCGACGCGCTGCTGGTTGATGCGGCGTCGCTGTCGCTGTCCACACGTCTGGGCCAGCCGGAAGGGCTGGAACGGTCGGAAGCCGGCGACCTGGGCCTGCGTGTGTTTGTGGGCCGGCGCATGGCCGTGGTGTCCAGCACCGACCGCAGCCCGCGCATGCTGGCCGAACTGGCCGAACGCGCCGTGGCCATGGCGCGCGCCGTGCCGGAGGACCCGTTCTGCGGCATCGCCGATCCCGACCAGGTCACCCGCGACTGGATCGACCTGGACCTGCTGGACCCCACCGAACCGATCGCCGACGAACTGATCGCCGCCGCCCGGGCGACCGAGGATGCGGCCCGCGCCGTGGCCGGCGTCACCAATTCCGACGGGGGCGATGCCAGCTGGAGCCGCAGTTCCGTAACGCTGGTCGCCAGTAACGGCTTTGCCGGCGGCTATGGCGTGTCGCGCCGGTCACTCTCCGTCTCCGTCCTGGCCGGTGAGGGTACCGGCATGGAGCGGGACTATGATTATCATTCCACCATCTATGGCAGCGATCTGGAAAGTCCCGAGGAGATCGGCCGGCGCGCGGGCCGCAAGACGGTGGCCAAGCTGAACCCCCGCAAGGTGAAAAGCCAGGCCGTGCCCATCATTTTCGATCCGCGCCTGTCCGGCGGATTCGTGGGCACCTTCTGCGGTGCGATTTCCGGTGCGGCCATCGCGCGCGGCACCAGCTTCCTGAAGGACCGGCTGGGCAAGGACGTGTTCGCCAGCGGCATCCGCATCGTGGAGGATCCGCATGTCCGGCGCGGCATGCGGTCCAAGCCGTTCGATGCCGAAGGGCTGGCCAACCACCGGCGCAACCTGATCGAGGATGGGGTGCTGACCACCTGGATCCTGGATCTGCGCTCCTCACGCCAGCTGGGCCTGTCACCCACGGGACATGCCACGCGCGGCACCAGCGGCCCGCCGGCCCCCAGCCCCACCAATGTCTATATGGAAGCCGGCACCCTGTCGCCCAAGGAACTGATGGCCGATATCCAGCAGGGCCTGTATGTGACGGAAATGATGGGCCAGGGCGTGAACGGCGTGACGGGCGATTATTCGCGCGGGGCCGCCGGATTCTGGATCGAGAATGGCGAAATCGCCTATCCGGTCAGCGAGATCACCATCGCCGGCAACATGAAGGACATGTACCGCCGCCTGACCCCGGCCAACGACCTGCGCCTGCGCCACGGCATCGACGCGCCCACCTTGCGCATCGACGGGATGACGGTCGCCGGAATGTAAGCCGCCACCGCATGGCGGGTTGCCAAATGTGCAACCCGCCAGCACGGGGCATGGACGCGCCAGGGTGGGAAGATCGCGCCAGGGTGGGAAGATGCAGCCGCGCCATCCAATGGCACGGCACCAAACTGGGCAAAGATGGATTGATTTGCAGCAGAGCTGCGCCATGCAGGGCCGCAGGGCCCCCGCATCAACTACCACAGAATTTCTGGGTAGATGGCGGAGGGGATGGGATTCGAACCCACGATACCAGTTTCCCGGTATGACGGTTTAGCAAACCGTTGCCTTCAGCCGCTCGGCCACCCCTCCGCACCGTCTGCAACCGGCCGGCATTGCCGGGGCTGCGTCGGTGAGAGGGGTGTTTAGTGGCATGGAGCGGGCTTGTCAACGGCGCTGCAACACCCCATTCTTAAAAAGTGTTCCCGGCAGCAATGCGCGGGACATACCGGGACGGGGGCGGCCCGGTGATCCGCCGCAAGAACGCGGTTCCGCACGGGGGAGACCCCGCGCCCTGCTGATGGAGTTCGACACCATGTTCGGACAGGAAAAGCCCTTGGCCGCCGCAGACGCGGCCGTGATTCGTGATGACAGGGCCGGTTTCAGGGCCGGTCTGATGGCCGGTGTTCTGGGTCTGTCGCTGATGATTCTGGCGGTGGGTACCGCCGGTGCCGCCGAAAGCGCCTGGGACGGCATTCCGTCCAAGAAGGCGCCCAAGCTGGTGACCGAGGGGCTGAGCGAACAGGACCATGCCACGCTGGACAAGGTCTTTGTGAAACCAGGCGTCAACCTCGCCTCCTATGGCAAGGTGATGCTGGCCCCCATGGACACCGCCATCGAGCGCCGCTTCGATGAGGTGCTGCTGTCGGTGCGCGAGCGCGATCATGCGTTCGAGTATATGACCAAGCAGTTGGAAGAGGCGTTCGGGCCGGCGATGGTGAAGCAAGCGGGGCCGGGCGTGCTGACGCTGGCCATCACCTTCACCGATTATGTGCCCAACAGGTCCTTCCATGCCGAAAAGGCGCGGGGCGGGGGCACAGTGGACCGGGTCTATTCCGTCGGCCGCGCCGCCTTTCAGGCGACCCTGACCGACAGCCAGACCGGTCAGGTCGTGGCCGTCATCGCCGATGCCGACATGGGCCTGCCCTTCCCCGACAATATCAACAGCTACACGATCTATGGTGATGCGGACCGGTTCACCCGCCGCTGGGCCAGGCAGATCGCCAAGCTGGTGACCGGCAGCGAGGCCGCCAGCTGATGCGCGCCCTGTAGGTCAGGTCGAGCCTTTGACGAGCCCTGACGGGGAAGGATTTACGGCCATTTCTGTCAGGGCTCGGGCTTCGCCCTCGACCTGACCTACGGTAGCTGCGGGATAAAGCGCCGGGACCCGGGTTCCGGCGCTTTTTCTTTGCGCTGCACACACAGCACCCCGGCGGAAACGGGGGAAGCCGATTGTTATCAACGGCATGCATACTGTCATCCTCGCGGTGTTGCCGATCCGCCCAGGGATGATCTGACATGAAGCGTTTCCTCGCGGCTGTAATCGACCCGTTCCTGCTGATGCTGCTGGCAACCGTGGGGCTGGCCGCACTGCTGCCGGCGCAGGGACAGGCCGCAGGCATTGTCGATATCGTGGCCGATATCGCCATCGCGCTGCTGTTCTTCTTCCACGGGGCCAAGCTGTCGCGCGAGGCCATCCTGGCCGGCATGGGCCATTGGCGTCTGCATCTGACGGTGCTGGCCAGCACCTTCGTGCTGTTCCCGCTGCTGGGGCTGGCGGCGGGCCTGCTGCCGGCAACGGTGCTGCCACCCGTCATCGCCACAGGCATCCTTTATCTCTGCCTGCTGCCCTCCACGGTGCAAAGCTCCATCGCCTTTGTCTCCATCGCCGGCGGCAATGTGCCGGCGGCCATCTGTTCGGCGTCTGCCTCCAACCTGCTGGGCATCTTCATCACGCCGCTGCTGGTCGGGCTGCTGATGCAGACGGGCGGGTCGGCCGGCGTGTCGCTGGAGGCGCTGGAAGCCATCATCCTGCAATTGCTGGTGCCCTTCATCGCCGGGCATCTGGCCCGCCCCCTGATCGGGCGTTTCGTGCAGAAACATAAACAGAGCATTTCCTATACCGACCGGGGGTCGATCCTGCTGGTGGTCTATTCGGCGTTCAGCGCGGCGGTGGTGGAAGGGCTATGGCACAAGGTGGCGGTGGCGGACCTGATCACCATCAGCGTGGCCAGCATCGTGATGCTGGCCCTGGTCATGGGGGCCACGGCGCTGGCCGGGCGCTGGCTGGGCTTCCGCCGTGAGGACCGGATCGTGCTGCTGTTCTGCGGATCGAAAAAAAGCCTGGTGTCGGGCGTGCCCATGGCCAGTGTGCTGTTCCCCGTGGCGCAGGTGGGCCTGATCATCCTGCCGCTGATGCTGTTCCATCAGATCCAGCTGATCATCTGCACCTGGCTGGCGGCACGGTGGCGGGCGGACAAGGTCTCCGAATAAACCGCCGCTCTACGCCTGGGTGACGCAAGAGAAGCGGAAAGGACGGTGCCCAGCGTTTCACCGGGTATACAGTGCATGCACAGCGTAACTTTGCGCCTATGCGCCTCCGCCGGGAAGGCGTGGAACAGGTTTGACTTAAGCAGCAAAAAGGGCCGCCGGATCGCACCGGCGGCCCTGTAACGGGCGGATATGGACCCGCCTCAGCCCTTCAGCTTGGTCGCCAGCAGGTCGTTGACCATGGCCGGGTTGGCCTTGCCCTGGCTGGCCTTCATCACCTGCCCCACAAAGAAGCCGAACAGCTTGTCCTTGCCGGACCGGTATTCGGCCACCTTGTCGGGGTTGGCTTCCATCACCTGGGCGATCACGGCGTCGATGGCGCCGGTATCGGTGACCTGACGCAGACCCTTCTCATCCACGATGATGGCGGCAGACTTGCCCGTCTCCAGCATCAGCGCAAACACATCCTTGGCCAGACGGCCGGAGATGGTGTTGTCGGCGATCAGGTCGATCAGACCGCCCAGATCGGCGGCACTGATCGGCGATTCGGTGATGTCCTTGCCGGTCTTGTTCAAGGCACCCAGCAGATCGCCGATGACAAAGTTGGCGGCAACCTTGGGGTCGCGGCCCTTGGCCACTTCCTCATAGAAATCGCCACGGGCCTTTTCCGCGACCAGAACACCGGCATCATAGGAGGGCAGCTTGTACTGCTCCATGAAGCGGGTCTTCTTGTCGTCGGGCAATTCCGGCAGGCTGGCCTTGATCTGGTCGACCAGTTCCTGTTCGATCACCAGCGGCAGCAGATCGGGATCGGGGAAGTAGCGGTAATCATGCGCCTCTTCCTTGCTGCGCATGGAGCGGGTAACGCCCTTGGCCGTGTCCCACAGGCGGGTTTCCTGCACGACCGCTCCACCTTCCTCGATCAGTTCGATCTGGCGCTGGGCCTCATATTCGATGGCCGCATGCATGAAGCGCATGGAATTGACATTCTTCGTCTCCGTGCGCGTACCCAGCGGACCGCCGGGACGGCGCACCGACACGTTGATGTCGCAGCGCATGGAGCCTTCATCCATGTTGCCGTCGCAGGTGCCCAGATAGCGGACGATGGTGCGCAGCTTGCGCACATAGGCCACCGCTTCGTCGGGGCTGCGCATGTCGGGCTTCGACACAATCTCCATCAGCGCCACGCCGGCCCGGTTCAGGTCGACATAGGTCTTGGACGGATGCTGGTCGTGCAGCGACTTGCCGGCATCCATTTCCAGATGCAGCCGTTCGATACCGACTTCCCGCGTCACGCCATCGGCCAGATCCAGGACCAGCGTGCCCTCGCCCACGATGGGCTGCTTGAACTGGCTGATCTGATAGCCCGACGGCAGGTCGGCGTAGAAATAATTCTTGCGGTCGAAGACGCTGCGCAGGTTGATCTGCGCCTTCAGGCCCAGGCCGGTCCTGATCGCCTGTTCGACGCAGACCTGGTTGATCACGGGCAGCATGCCGGGGAAGCCGGCATCGACGAAGCTGACTTGGCTGTTGGGGGCCGCACCGAAGGCCGTGGCGGCCCCGCTGAACAGCTTGGCATTGGAGATGACCTGGGCATGGACCTCCAGCCCGATCACCACTTCCCATTCACCCGTTTCGCCCTGAATCCGGTAAGCCATCGTCTCTGCACTCTGTGATAACGGAAAGACCAGGGGCTTTTCATGGCCGGATTCGGGCCAAAGGGCAAGGGGGTTGGACGCCAGAGAGGGTGTTCAGAAGCGCTTCGCCCCCCGTACCGCCAGCATGACGGCATAAAGACCGGTTGTCGCACATATAAAGAGACGGTTGCCGCGCGCGCCCCCGAACTCCACATTCGCCACCCATTCCGGCACCAGCACACGGGCGATCAGGCTGCCATCGGGGTGGTAGCAATGCACCCCGTCATCCTCCGCCATCCAGAGATGGCCCAGCTCGTCACAGCGCAGCCCGTCGAACCCCGCCTGATCGGATGTGGCGAACACCTCCCCGCCCGACAGGCGGCCATCATCACCCACCCGGAAGGCCCGCACATGACAGGGGCCGTCGGGCCGGTGGGTGCGGCCGGTATCGACGATGTAGAGGGTCTTTTCATCGGGCGAGAAACAGAGGCCGTTGGGCTTCACAAAATCATCGGCCACGATATCGACCGCCCCCGTGACGGGATCGATGCGGTAGACATGGCTGGCCCCGATCTCGCTTTCGGCCTTGTACCCTTCATAGTCACTGTCGATTCCATAGGTCGGGTCGGTGAACCAGATGGAGCCGTCGGATTTCACCACCACATCATTGGGGCTGTTCAGGCGCCGGCCCTGCCAGCGGTCGGCCAGCACGGCAAGGCTGCCATCATGTTCGGTGCGGGTGACGCGGCGGCCGCCATGTTCGCAGGTGACCAGTCGCCCCTGCCGGTCGACCGTATTGCCGTTGGAATATCCCGACGGACGCCGGAATTCCCCCACCGTTCCCGTCACCTCGTCAAAACGCAGCATGCGTTCATTGGGAATGTCGGACCAGACCAGGGTGCGGTGGGCCGGAAACCAGGCCGGCCCCTCCGCCCAGCGGCAATCGCCATACAGTTTTTCCACCTTGGCGGAACGGCGGATCACGGCGCGGGCGCGGACCGGGTCATGGATGATGAAATCGGCGTCGGACATGCTGTCTCCGAAAGGCCAGAAGCTACGATGGCCGGGATATTATATGATAAGTATCGCCGCCTTGCCGCTATTTGCTGCCCCGCCGCGCCGCGCTGCGGCCTTGGCCCCCGGTGGCAGCACCGCTATCCTGCATCGATGAGTGAACTTGACCCCTTCGACCGCGCCATCCTGACCCTGATGCAGGATGATGCGCGCCTGAAATCCGACACCGTAGCCGAACGGGTGGGCCTGTCCCCCACGGCGGTGCAGCGGCGGCTGAAACGTCTGCGGGCCGAGGGCGTGATCCTGGCCGAACCGCTGGTCCTGTCGCCGGCCAGGATCGGCCGCCCCCTGACGGCCATCGTCTCCATCACACTGGTGCGCGGCGGATCAGCGGCGGTGGATGATATGGGCCGGCAGCTGCGGGCCGCCCCGGAAGTGCAGCAAAGCTGGTACACGGCCGGCGACGCGGATTTTGTGGCGGTGGTGACCGCCCGCGACATGGCGGATTACGATGCGTTCACGCGCCGCGTGCTGATGGACAATGGGCTGGTCCAGAAATTTTCCACCATCTTCGCCCTGTCGCCGGTCAAGTCCGGCCTGTCCCTGCCGCTTGATTGAAGTTTCACGCAACCCCGCCCTTCGCTGCGGCGGGTGGACGGGTCGGCACGGGCGTGCCATGTAAGCAGCCCTATGCAACCCACCTGGAGCGTCCAGGACATGATGTCGCCCGCCGCCAATGACCTGC
>JAIXTS010000391.1 GCA_027483805.1 Azospirillum sp.
CGGCCCAGCGGCCCCGCCCGGTCATTCTCCACCGCCGACAGCAGCGCATCGCCAATGCGCCGGGCCTTGGCAGCGCGGCCACAGGCAACCAGGGCGATGGTGGCGAGCGCATTGTCATAGGTGAAGGCCGCATTCTTCAACGCATCCTCCACCGGTGCGCCCGCCCCCGATGGATGATCGAAGCTGCGCAGAAAGGCCGGCCCCTTGCCGGGCACGGCGTCGATGGCCACCGTCAGCGACCCGCACAGCCGACTTTCCAGAAGGGCCGCGGGCTGTGGTGCAGTCTGACCCTGTGCCACAGCCGCAGAGGGCACGAATAGGCATGCGGCAAGCAGGAAGGAGCGGGGCCAGCGCATCAGTCCGCAAGTCCGCGAGGAAGCAGGTCATCGACAGATACGCGCAGGGCTATTGCGATTCGGGCCATGACTTCAAGGCTACCGGGCTTACGCCGTGCCTCAATCTCGCTGAGATATGAGGGGGAGAGATTGGCAGCCCGGGCCAGGGCCTGCTGTGTCAGGCCGCGATACTGTCGGTATGCACGCACCGGCGGCATGCCGTCCAGTATCTGTTCGACCAGCTCAATCGGGAACGCCTCCTCCTCGCCGCGTTGCAGGCGGGCAACGGCTTCCCGGCTTTCGGCTAGGTCCTGCGCATCCTCCAGCGCCTCCAGCAGCATCTCGAAATCGGCACGGTTGAGGGTGACAGTGTCCGCATCCTGATGCACCGGGCGCAATATGATGGCATTCATCGGTAGACCTCCCGACGGTTGCCGACCCTGGTGATCGTGACCGTCATGACACCATTGTCGATCTGACACAGCGCGCGCCAATCTCCATGCCGGATGCGGCCTGCACCATCGCCGAACGACTTGGCCCACGGATGGCGGGCGTAGGGATCGACGGCGAACAGGTGCAGTTTCTCAAGCATTGCCTTCGCATCATGCTTGGCCATGCCCAAAAGAGCCTTCTGCGCGCCAGACAGGATGATCAGCTTCATCCCCGTCATCTTCGCCAATAGCGAAGTCCCTGGCAAGGGTATAGTGTTTACCCCCTAACACGCAGCCCCGCTGCCAGCGTTTCGACCAGTTCGGCCATCATCACTTCCGGGTCGGCACTGCTGACCGGGGCCAGGTTGCCGGACACGATACCTTCGACCAGCCCGTTGACAGCGGCCCAGGTGGTGGCGGCCGCACGCTCCAGCCGGTCGGGGCTGGCCTGGGGGATCAGCGGCGCGACCGCCATCTCGATCCCCCGGCGCAGGCGCACGATCCGGTCCAGCAGCCAGCCGGGCAGCGGTTCGGTCAGAACCGGGGGGCGGTTGTCGATCAGGGTCTGGAACAGGTTAAGGTTGGACCGCGCGAAGGTCAGGTAGGCGTTGGCCAGCGCCAGAAGGCGGGTTTCGACGGCCGCGTCGGACGGCACGGCATCGTCCGCCGCCTTCATCACCACCTGCAGCCGGTCCAGCAGTTCGGCATTCAGGTGAAGGCGCACCGTATCCAGATTGGGGTATAGGTTGTAGAGCGTTCCGACCGAACAACCCACGGCCTGTGCCAAAGTCCTGGCTGTCAGCGCGGCCAAGCCGTGGTCGGCGACCAGCTTGCGCGCCTCATGCAGGACGGCTTTGGCGAGTTCGGCGCGCGGCTGACGGCTCATCGGCGATTTTTCCCTGACTTTCCCTGGATTTGACACCGGTCGACACTATGTTTAACACGGGTTGTGCGATTTCAATCGACCTTTGTCCGGATGGTCATGCTACCCGTGCTCACGGCAAAAGGCTGCCACGGCAGACCTGCATATTGATGACACCGATGCACTGACGTAAAACCGTCGCGGATTTTCAAGCCTTTGCACCCGGCCCCGATGACTAGCGCGTCGCGGCCTTTCCGACCGGAACCCCAAATGGCCCCCTACGATCAAGCCCCGAGCGAGCGCCTGTCCTTCCTCTTCGGCGCCAACGGCACCTTCATCGCGGAACTTTACGCCCGTTACCGTCAGGACCCCGCTTCCGTCGATGCCAGTTGGCAGTCCTTCTTCGCCGAGCTGGGCGATGATGGTCATGCCATCCTGGCCGAACTGAACGGCGCTTCGTGGGCGAAGGCCACCGCGAAGGTGATCGGGGCGGCCGACCCGGACGCCCCCCCGCCGGCCAAGCCCGGCAAGGGTGACAAGGCGGCCCCCACCCCGGCCGCCGCGGCCCCCGTGGTGCAGGGCTTCACGCCCGAACAGGTCCGTCAGGCCCAGTTGGACAGCCTGCGCGCCCTGATGCTGATCCGCAATTACCGTGTGCGTGGCCATCTTCTGGCCAAGCTGGACCCGCTGGGCATGGACAAGCGGGCCGAGCATGCGGAGCTGGATTACCGCCATTACGGCTTCACGCAAGCCGATCTGGATCGCCCGATCTTCATCAACAATGTGCTGGGGATGGAGACCGCCACCCTTCGCCAGATCGTGGACGCGGTGCAGCGCACCTATTGCGGCCATATCGGCGTGGAGTTCATGCATATCCAGGACCCGGAGCAGAAGGCCTGGATCCAGGAACGCATCGAAGGCATCCGCAATCAGACCGATTTCACCGTCAATGGCAAGAAGGCCATCCTGCAGCGCCTGACGGCGGCAGAAGGGTTTGAGCGCTTCTGTCAGGTCAAGTGGACGGGCACCAAGCGGTTCGGCCTGGAAGGGGGCGAAGTGCTGGTCCCGGCCATCGAACAGGTGATGAAGCGCGGCGGCCAGCTGGGCCTGAAGGAAATCGTGCTGGGTATGGCCCACCGTGGCCGCCTGAACGTGCTGGCCAATGTGCTGGGCAAGCCGTTCAAGGCCATCTTCAGCGAATTCCAGGGCAACCCCGCCAATCCCGAAGACGTCCAGGGTTCCGGCGATGTGAAGTACCATATGGGTACCTCCAGCGACCGTGACTTTGACGGCAACACCATCCACCTGTCGCTGTCGCCCAACCCGTCGCATCTGGAAGTGGTCAATCCGGTCGTCTGTGGCCGCGTGCGCGCCAAGCAGTGCCAGATTTCCGGCCAGATCCCCCCGTCGGACGAAAGCCGGTCCAACGTTCTGGGCGTTCTGCTGCACGGTGACGCGGCCTTTGCGGGCCAGGGTCTGGTGCCGGAAACCCTGCTTCTGTCGGAACTGAAGGGTTACCGCACAGGCGGCATCATCCATTTCATCATCAACAATCAGATCGGCTTCACCACTGCCCCGCAATATAGCCGGTCCGGCCCGTATCCGACGGAAGTGGCCAAGTCGATCCAGGCCCCGATCTTCCACGTCAATGGCGACGATCCCGAAGCGGTCATCCATGTCAGCCGCATCGCCATCGAATTCCGTCAGAAGTTCCTGAAGGACGTGGTTGTCGATATCGTCTGCTATCGCCGCCAGGGCCATAATGAAGGCGACGAGCCGGCATTCACCCAGCCGCTGATGTACAAGACCATCGCCAAGCAGACCACCACCCGCGCGCTGTATGTGCAGCAACTGGTGGCCGAAGGCGTGATCAGTCAGGCCGAGGGCGACGGTTTCGTGGCCGAGTTTAATGCCCAGATGGAGCAGGAATTCCAGGCCGCCACCTCCTACAAGCCCAACAAGGCCGACTGGCTGGAAGGCAAGTGGTCCGGCCTGACCCCGGCCCCGGCCGATGTGGCCCGTGGCAGCACCGCCGTCGGTATCGACCTGCTGAAGGAAGTGGGTCTGGCCATCTGTCAGACGCCTGCCGATTTCAACGTCAATTCCAAAGTCGCGCGCCAGCTGAAGGCCAAGCAGGACGCCATCGTCACCGGTCAGGGCATCGATTGGGCCACGGCGGAAGCGCTGGCCTTCGGTACGCTGCTGGTCGAAGGCAACCCGATCCGCCTGTCCGGTCAGGATGTGGGTCGCGGCACCTTCTCGCACCGTCATTGCGTGCTGGTCGATCAGGCGAACGAGAACAAGTTCGTCCCCCTGAACCATATCCGTCCGGGCCAGCAGGCGACGTTCGAGGTGCATGACAGCCCGCTGTCAGAAGCCGCCGTTCTGGGCTTCGAATATGGCTTCTCCCTGACGGAGCCGCACGCGCTGACCATCTGGGAAGCGCAGTTCGGCGATTTCGTGAACGGGGCGCAGGTCATTATCGACCAGTTCATCAGCAGTGCCGAATCGAAATGGCTTCGCATGTCCGGTCTGGTCATGCTGTTGCCGCACGGCATGGAAGGGCAGGGTCCGGAACACAGCTCCGCCCGTCTGGAACGTTTCCTGCAGGGGTCGGCCGAGGATAATTGGCAGGTCTGCAACATCACGACGCCGGCCAATTATTTCCACGCGCTCCGCCGTCAGATCCGCCGCGATTTCCGCAAGCCGCTGATCGTCATGTCGCCGAAGTCGCTGCTGCGCCACAAGCTGGCCGTGTCGCCGCTGGACATGTTCTCCGCCGACCAGACCTTCCACCGTGTGCTCTATGAAACGGGTGTCGATCTGGTCGCCAACGACAGCATCCGCCGCGTCGTCATCTGCTCCGGCAAGGTCTATTACGACCTGTATCAGGAGCGGGAGAACCGGGGTATCAAGGACATCGCCATCGTCCGGCTGGAACAGCTCTATCCGTTCCCCGGCGACGCCCTGGCCCTGGAACTGGCCAAGTACCCGAATGCCGATATCGTCTGGTGCCAGGAGGAGTCGGAGAACCAGGGTGGCTGGTTGTTCGTCGACCGCCGGATCGAAAAGGTGCTGACCAGCCTTGGCCACAAGGCGGGCCGTCCGAAATATGTGGGCCGTCCGGATTCGGCCGCCCCCGCCACCGGCATGCTGAAGCGCCACAACCAGGAGCAGGCTAAGCTTCTGGACGAAGCGCTGACGGTCTGATCCGCCGGCTCCCCCATCCTCGACAAAGACCATCCAAACACGAAGGCCACAGATTATGGCGACGGAAATCAAGGTGCCCACGCTGGGCGAATCGGTCTCGGAAGCGACGGTTGCCCGCTGGCTGAAGAAGGTCGGCGACGCGATCAATGTCGATGACGCCCTGGTGGAACTGGA
>JAIXTS010000398.1 GCA_027483805.1 Azospirillum sp.
CATGGGCAGACACGCGGCATCCATGATCTGCGCACCCGCTCCACCGGCATCGGCCAGCATATCGAATTCCACCTGGAACTGGACCCGCACCTGACCCTGGCCCAGGCGCATGACATCACCGACGAGATCGAGCGGGAATTGCGCGCTGCCTTCCCCCAGGCCGAATTCGCCATCCATCAGGAACCGGCGGGCCTGGAGGATGAACGGCTGGACCACCGCATCCGCCGGTGAGGCGCGCCGGCCGGGCCCCGGCCTACAGCACCCGTAGGTCAGGTCGAGCGCGGCGCGCGAGCCCTGACGAGTGACAGTGACCTTTAAATGTCAGGGCTCGGGCTTACGCCCTCGACCTGACCTACGGCTGGTATCACCTTAACGCAGGGCCTAACCCACGAAACGCAGCGCCGCCACCAGTCCCGACCGTCCCCCCAGCGTGAAATCATGGCCCAGCCGGTGGGCGATATGCTGGCACAGGGTCAGGCCAAGGCCCAGTCCGCGCCGGCCTGTGCCGCCCTTTTCCAGCCGGCTGCCGGCTTCCATCACGCTGTCCCGGTCGGCGGCATCGATGCCTGGCCCATCATCGGCCACGATCAGTACCGGTCCCTGCGCCCGCCGGATGCCGACCAGGATGCGGCGGCCGGGGGCGGCATGGTCGATGGCATTGTCGATCAGGGCGCGCAGCACGCGGTCCAGCATCACCGGGTCGCTGTCCACCACCAGATGGCTGGGCACCAGCCGGATCACCCTGCCGGCGGCGGCGGCCTTGCTGGAAAGATCGCCCGTCACGCGCGACAGCAGCGGTGCCAGCGGCACCTGTTCCCGCTTGACCCGGGCGGTGCCGGCGGCCAGCGATGCCAGGGT
This sequence comes from Azospirillum sp., assembly GCA_027483805.1. GTDB lineage: Bacteria > Pseudomonadota > Alphaproteobacteria > Azospirillales > Azospirillaceae > Niveispirillum. Next base: position 859 of record JAIXTS010000398.1, read on the forward strand.
CAGGACCTGATCCATCTGGGCGGCCCCGATCTCCAGCGCTTCTTCCAGCCGGTCGGCCAGTTCCACCTGTTTGGGATCGGCCAGCTTCATCTGCAGCAGGTTCAAGAACAGCCGCATGGCCTGGAACGGCTGGCGCAGGTCGTGACCAACGCAGGAAAGCAGCCGTATCGGATCAAGAGGGGCAGGGGCGGTCATCGGGCCAGTCATTGCGGGAGAAAGGATGGCCGACTGTGGCCGGCTTTCTCCCCAACGTCCAGACGCGACCGCCCCTGCCCCTGAAAGGGTCACACGTAATCGGCCGGCACGGCGGCGGCGGCGCGGTATTCTTCCTTCATGCGGGCCACCAGTTCGGCCACCGGCGGGGCGTCATGGATGGTGCCGATGCCCTGGCCGGCCGACCAGATATCCTTCCAGGCCTTCTTCTTCGACCAATCCTCGATGGACAGGTTGGGGTCGGCCTTGCCGCCGGAAATGGCGTTCACATCAATGCCGTTGGCGGCGACGCTGGGCCCCAGATAGTTGCCGGGAATGCCGCTGAACATCGGCGTATAGACGATGTCGGCGCCGGTATGGTCGATGATCATCTGCTTATAGGCATCGGGTGCATTGCCTTCCGCGGTCGCGATGAAGCGGGTGCCGATATAGGCGAAGTCGGCGCCCAGCACTTCCGCCGCGCGGACCTGTGCCCCCGACGAGATGGCCCCGGCCAGAACGATGGGACCGTCGAAGAATTCCCGCACCTCCGACAGCAGGGCAAAGGGCGACATGGTGCCGGCATGGCCACCCGCCCCGGCGGCCACCAGGATCAGCCCGTCCACCCCCACCTCAATGGCCTTTTTGGCGTGACGGATGTTGGTGACGTCGTGGAAGACCAGCCCGCCATAGGAATGGACGGCCTCGACAATGCCCACGGGGGCGCCGACCGAGGTGATGATCAGCGGCACCTTATGCTTGACCATCAGTTCAACATCGCTCTGAAGGCGCGTGTTGGACCGATGCACGATCAGGTTCACGCCGAACGGCGCCACCGGCTTGTCCGGGTTGGCAGCGGCATGATCGGCCAACTCGCCCGTGATCTTGGTCAGCCATTCATCCAGCGTTTCCGACTGCCGCGCATTCAGGCTGGGGAAGGTGCCGACGATGCCGGCCTTGCATTCGGCCAGCACCAGTTCGGGATATGACACGATGAACATGGGGGAGGCGATGACGGGCAGCGACAGCTTTCCCTTGAACTGGCTGGGCATGGGCATCTTCGGTCATTCCTCCTGGTGGCGCCTTGGGCGCGGTTGCACGCCCGTTTGCTGTTGATCGGATGATTTTAGCACGCTCGTTCGCACGTCGCCAGAACCTCGGTGGTGGGCGCATGGCGGCCCCACCGGCGGGCGGCGTTGCAAGCGACGGGGCGGGCGTTGCATTCTCCGCGCCGACTTGAAATCCAAGGGCCGGACCCATGCAGGACTTCCTCTCCATCCATCCCGAAGTGGCGGCGGCGCTGAAGGCCGGCAAGGCCGTGGTCGCGCTGGAATCAACCGTGATCAGCCATGGCCTGCCCTATCCGGCCAATGTGGAAACGGCCAAGGCACTGGAAGCGGCGATCCGCGCCGAAGGCGCCGTTCCCGCCACCATCGCGGTGCTGGATGGCCGTATCCGCGTCGGCCTGGATGCGGACGATATTGAACGTCTGGCCCAGCCCGGCGTGCGCAAGGTCAGCCGCCGCGACCTGCCCGTCGCCCTGGCCCAGGGCGCCGATGGTGCCACCACGGTTGCCGCCACCATGATCGGTGCCGCCCTGGCCGGCATCGCCGTTTTTGCCACGGGCGGTATCGGCGGCGTGCATCGCGGGGTGGAGACCACCTTGGATATCTCCGCCGATCTGGAGGAACTGGCCGCGACCGATGTCGCCGTGGTCTGCGCCGGGGCCAAGGCCATCCTGGACCTGCCGCGCACGCTGGAATATCTGGAAACCAAGGGCGTGCCGGTCATCGGCTTTGGCACCGACCGTTTCCCCGCCTTCTATACCGCGTCGCTGCCGCTGCCCGTTGATGGCCGCTGTGACACGGCGGATGAGGTGGCGCGCGTGCTGCGCGCCAAGTGGCAGCTGGGTCTGGGCGGCGGCGTCGTTATCGGCGTGCCGATTCCCGAAGATGCCGCCCTGGACGCCGAAGCCGTGGAAGCCGCCATCGCCCAGGCCGTGGGAGAGGCCGAAGCGCAGGCTGTGCGCGGCAAGGCGCTGACGCCCTTCCTGCTGAAGCGCATGGAGGAACTGACCGGCGGCGCCAGCCTGGCCGCCAACCGCGCCCTGCTGCTGAACAACGCCACCGTGGGCGCGCGCATCGCCGTCGCCTATGCCCGCCAGAAGGGCGAATTCACCCTGCCCAAGAAGGTGGTCACGGCCAAGCGCCCGCCGGGATATTAAGGGCGCGGCCCCGCTCTTATCCATAAGCAGCCGTAGGTCAGGTCGACCCGAAGGTGAGCCCTGACAACCGACGATACCTTCGCCTGTCAGGGCTCGGGACTTCGCCCTCGACCTGACCTGCGGCTGCGATTGGTTATGCGCGGATTTTACCCCAGCCGCCCCGCCGCCGCCGTCAGATCGCGCAGCCGGTCGGCATGGTCCTCGTGCCACTGGCCATCTTTCAGGCGCCAGCCCCAGTTGCCGTCGGGCAGGCCGGGCACGTTCATGCGGCCCTCCGTGCCCAGGCCCAGCACATCCTGCACCGGCGTGATCACCAGTTCGGAATTCACGCCCAGGGCGAAGCGGATGAAGTCCCAGTGCAGGTCCCGCCCGTCACTGTTCAGATAGGAGCGGATGCGCTGACCCAACTCCCCGTCCAGGCCACCGCGTGAGGCGACCCAGCCCAGGATCGTGTCGTTATCGTGCGTGCCCGTATAGAACACCGAATGCGCGGCATAGCGGTTGGGGTCGTAATGCCAGGGTTCGAAATGGTCGCCCCATTCGAACGGCAGAACCCGCATGCCGGGGAAGCCGAAATGATCGCGCAGCCGTTCCACCTCCGGCGTGATGACGCCCAGATCCTCGGCAATGATGGGCAGTTCCCCGAACCGGTCCTTCAGCGACTGGAACAGCTCATATCCGGGGGCGGGGACCCAGCGGCCATTGATGGCGGTTTCCTCATGCGCGGGGATTTCCCAATAGGATTCGAAGCCCCGGAAATGGTCGATGCGGACCATGTCCACGGTTTCCAGCGTCTTGGCGATGCGTCGGTGCCACCAGGCAAACCCCTCTGCCCGGTGCGCGTCCCAGCGGTAAAGCGGGTTGCCCCAGCGCTGGCCGGTCGCGCTGAAATAATCGGGCGGCACGCCGGCCACGATGGTGGGGCGGCCCGACCCGTCCAGTTCGAACAGGTCACGGCGTGACCAGACATCGGCGCTGTCACCCGCCACAAAGATCGGAATGTCGCCCATGATGCGGATGCCGCGCGCATTGGCATCCTTTTTCAAGGCCATCCATTGCCGGAAGAACAGGAACTGCTGCACCTTGATCTTCTTGATCTCGAAGGACAGGGTGTGACGCGCCTCCCCGATGCCGATGGGGTCGCGGCTGGCATAAAGCGCGTTCCAGTCCATCCAGGCGGCCCCGCGATGGCGGGATTTCAACACGGTATAAAGCGCGTAATCATCCAGCCATTCGGCATCGTTGCGCGCCCGGAACAGCTCAAAATCACCCCATTCCTCGTCCTGGGATGACCGTTTGAGGAAGTCGCCCGCCACAATATCCAGTGCGGCCAGCTTGCCGGCCGCCACCGCGTCATACTCCACCCGTTCGGCGGCATTGTCGGGCAATCCCGACAGGATCGATGCATCGGCCAGCCCGTCGCGGACCAGATCGTCAAAGCTGATCAGCAGCGGGTTGCCGGCAAAGCTGGACAGGGCCGAATAGGGGCTGTTGCCCAGGCTGGTCGGGGCCAGGGGCAGGATCTGCCACACGCTCTGTCCGGCGGCCTGCAGGTCGCTCAGGAAGGTGCGGGATGCCGGCCCCATATCGCCGATGCCATGCCCGCCGGGCAGCGAGGTCGGGTGCAGGAGAAGGCCGCTGGCGCGCTGAATATTCATGGTCGGGCGGGTCTTTCCACTGGGGGCCGGGTCGGGCCGTGATCCTATCATCCCGACCCATCCTGCCCATGATTTCGTAAGCCATGCTGCATTGCAACAGTTGCGCGGACGTGTAACGCTGTTACTCTAAAGTTGGATGCGTGCGGGGCGTTTTTGTTACGGGGTGCCAGATGCCGGAATCGCCATTGCCAAAGGGGATCGGCAAGCAGGGTGGACAGGCGGTGAAGACCGCGCTGGACCGGTTGTTCGACCATGTGAACCGGG